>CAZGNF010000182.1:0-3772 GCA_964527045.1 uncultured Coriobacteriaceae bacterium
CCGTGCGGTACGCCTGCTCGGCGACCACGATCTGGTCGCTCGCGCGCTTGAGCTCGGTTTGGCGCTCCCGAAGCTGCCTGAGGAGCTCTTCGATCACCTGGCCGAACTCGAGGAATTCGATCGGCAGCTGCGGGTCGATATCGAGATGCTCCTGGAAGGGAAGGCCCTCGACCGCAAGCTGCCCCTGGCTCTGGACGTACTCCACAAAGCCCTCGATCGGTCGACGAATGAGCCGCCCAAGAACGAGGCCGACACCGAGACCGAGGAGCATCGAGATCAAGCCAAGCCCCAACGGAAGCGCATAGCGCATGAGCGTCGACATCTGCGGATCGAGATGGGCCTGTCCCGAGACGGCGATCATAGTCACGCCGTACACCAGGATGAAGATGAGCACGCTCGACAGAACGATGGTCACCGTGAGGCGCGCGCGCAGCGTCGCGGGCAGAAGCGCTATCTTCCCCTCGGACCGCGACATGCGGTCTCCTCACGATAAGCGGTACCTTCAGAGAGATAATCGGCTTAGTACTACCGAACCATTAGCCGACTGTCCTCTGGTTACCACGTCCGTCAATCGAGCGCAAGAATACGCCCGGGCCCGATGCGCGGACCCGGGCATGTTCCGCGTGCGATGGCTATGCCGCAGCCGCGCGCCCGATTCGCGTCTTCACGATGTCGATAAGGATCGTGGGAACGAGAACCGCGCATGCCACCGCGCCCCAGTCGGAGAGCGAGAGCGCCTGGGTGGAGAACACCTTCTGCATCGGCGGCGCATAGATGACGAGCATCTGTAGCGCGAACGAGCCGAGGAAGGCGATGTTGAGCCACTTGTTCTTGAATGAGTACGCGGAGAAGATGCTGCGGGTCTCGGAGCGGAAGCTGAAGGCGTGCACGAGTTGCGTCAACACCATTGCCGCAAAGAGCATCGTCTGCGCGCGCTCGGCGCTGTGACCTGGCATGAAGAAGTCGGCCCAGACGTACATGATGAGGCCGGCCAGCGTGATGAGCGCGCCCTGCCAAAGCACCTGCGCCTGACGACGCGGCGCGAGCACCGACTCCTTGGCGTTACGCGGCTTGCGCTCCATCACGCGCGGGGACGCCGGGTCCACCCCAAGCGCGAGGGCAGGGAAGCCGTCGGTCACGAGGTTGATCCACAGGATCTGTAGGGGCAGCAGCGCCGGCGTGGAGGCGAAGAACGTGGTGATGAAGATGATCAGCACCTCGGAGACGTTGCACGAGAGCAGGAACAGGATGAACTTCTTCAGGTTGTCGTAAACGCTCCTGCCGAGACGCACGGCTTCCACGATGGTCGCGAAGTTGTCGTCGGCAAGCACCATGTCGGCCGCCTCGCGAGAGACGTCGGTGCCAACCTTGCCCATCGCCACGCCGATGTCGGCCTTCTTGAGTGCGGGCGCGTCATTCACGCCGTCGCCGGTCATGGCCACGATGTGGCCGCGACGCTTGAGTGCATCGACGATGCGCAGCTTATGCTCCGGGTCGACGCGCGCGTAGATACGCACGTCCTCGACGGCTTCGTAAAGCTCATCGTCAGTCATGCTCGCCAGCTCGACGCCCGTGAGCACCTGCTTGCCCTCGAGCAGACCGATGTCGGCGCCGATGGCCTTGGCGGTGAGCGCATGATCGCCGGTCACCATCGCGACGTTGATGCCGGCCTTGTGACAGATGTCGATGGCGTCGGCAACTTCCGGGCGCGGCGGGTCGACAAGGCCCATGATTCCCACGTACACCATGTCGACTTCGAGTGCCTCGGCGGTGACAGGTGTGTCGGCCGCGACCTCGCGATACGCGAATGCCAGGGTGCGGAAGCCACCTGAAGCAAGCGTCGCGTTGCGTTCCGTAAGCGCCGAGCGGAGCTCCTCGGTCATCGGCACCACCTCGCCGCGCAGCAGCGCCGATGAACACAGGCCGAGAACGACGTCGCCACCACCCTTCAGGTACGCGATACGCGAGCCGTCGACCTCGTGAACCGTCGTCATGCGCTTGCGCTCCGAGTCGAATGGCACCTCGGCGATACGCCGCGGGCGTCGGTGACCGCTGTCGAGTTCGTCGGCGGCGACGATGAGCGCCGTCTCGGTGGGGTCGCCCACAAGCACGCCGTCCGCCGTGAAGTGCGCGTCGTTGCAGGACGAGGCGATCTCCAGCAGCAGTGCCTGGTCGGCATCGTGCGGCGTGTTGTCCACCGGGGAGGTCGCCCAATCGGGGAGCACCTCGGTGAGGTCCGTGCCCACAAGCAGGCGACGGACCGTCATCTCGTTCTTGGTGAGCGTGCCGGTCTTGTCCGAGCAGATGAAGCTCGTGGAGCCGAGCGTTTCGACTGCATGCAGCTTTCGGACGATCGCGTTACGGTCCGCCATCTCGCGTACGCCGAGGGAGAGCGCGACCGTGACGATCGCAGGCAGCCCTTCGGGAATCGCCGCGACCGCGAGCGAGATCGCCACAAGCAGCGCCACCGTGAGACGCGCACGGAAAGCATCGTGTGTGAGCGCCGCCGAGAAGCTCTCGCCGGTGGCCTGCCACGCTTGCAGCACGCCTACGGCGAAGACGATCGCCGCGATTGCCAGCACCAGGACGGCGATGCGCTTGCCTACGCTCTTGAGCTCCTGCTGGAGCGGCGTCTTCTCGTCCTCCTGCGCGGCGAGCAGCTCGGCGATGCGGCCCATCTGCGTGTGCTGGCCGGTGTCGGTCACCACGTAGCGACCGCGACCGACCGCGACCGACGTGCCCGCGAACACCATATTCGTGCGGTCGCCAAGCACGCAGACCGCTTCACAGGTCGCGCCGGCATGTTTGGTGGCGGCGCGGCTTTCGCCGGTGAGCGACGCCTCTTCAACGCGCAGCGCAGCGTCATCTACCAGGCGGCCGTCGGCGGGGATCTTGTCGCCCGACTCGATCAGCACGATGTCGCCCGGCACGAGCTCGCCTGCGGGGATGTCCTGCTCCACGCCGTCACGGATCACCGTGGCGGTGGGGGCCGAGAGTTGCCGCAGCGCCTCAAGGGACTGCTCGGCACGGTACTCCTGGATGAAACCGAGGACGCCGTTGAGGATGAGGATGGCGGTGATCGCGAACGCTTCGAGCATCTGACCCTCAAGCGCCGAGATGGCCACAGCGACCATGAGCACCCAGATCATGAAATCGTTGAACTGAGCGACGAACATCTTCCATGCAGGTGACTTCTCGCCACGCTGAAGCTCGTTGGGTCCCCACTGGCCGAGAAGCGCGGCCGCGCGCTCGGTCGTGAGACCAGCGGCGGCGTCGGTCTCCAGCTGCGAGACCGCCTCGGCGGGGGCGAGTACGTGCCAATTCGTTTCCTGCGTGGTGACGGTGCTTTCGTCCATTCATCCTCCAAACAAAAAAGACCTCCGGCGGGCTTTACCCGTCGAAGGTCTCGCGGTCACAAAGCTCTGTGATGGCAGGGCCGGGGCGCGTGCTGCCCGAGATTGTCGGCCTGCCGCCTCCTGTGTGGAGGCTGCTACTCCCCTTCAAGAACACGCCGAACAATAGCCGAGGACGGCGGCGCGCACAAGTCACTTACGGCAGCTTTGCCGCGATCGCCTGCCCGGTAGGGGTGCGGGCGAGGCCGCCGCGCGCGGTCTCGCGAAGCGACGGCGGCATGCTGCGGCCGACAAGGCCCATCGCGACGATCACTTCGTCGAGCGGTATCGGGAACGCTGCGCCCGAAAGCGCCATCTCGACGCCGGTGAGCGCCACGGCGGTGCCGGTCGCGTTGCGCGCCACGCACGGGACCTCGACG
>CAZGNF010000182.1:3782-4284 GCA_964527045.1 uncultured Coriobacteriaceae bacterium
GTCGCACGCCAGGCCGAGCAGCCCCTGCAGCGCGAAGCTTGCCGCGTGGCCGCACTGCTCGGGGGTACCGCCAGCGAGCTCGGTCGCCGCTGCCGCCGCCATTGCCGCCGCCGAGCCGATCTCGGCCTGACAACCGCCGGCCGCGCCGGAGAGCGTGGCCCGGGCCGCGATGATCGCGCCGATGCCGGCCGCGGTGACGAGTGCGAGCACCGTCTGCTCGCGGCTGGCCCCGGTGCGCTCGGCGATGGTAGTGAGGACTGCCGGCAGCACGCCGGAGGCGCCGCCGGTGGGCGCCGCAACGATGCGGCCCATGCTGGCGTTCACTTCGCCGACCGCGAGCGCGCGGGCGATCGCGGTGGAGAGCCCGTCGCCCGAGAGGCGCGGTGCGTTGTCGGCCACAAGCTTGGCGTCGCCGCCCACAAGCCCGGAGAGCGAATGCGCGTCGCCGGCCAGCCCGCGCTCGATCGAGCGCTCCATGACCGCGAGCGCGGCGTCCATGCGT
>CAZGNF010000183.1:0-4266 GCA_964527045.1 uncultured Coriobacteriaceae bacterium
ATAGTGGACAGGGCAGCAAGCGTGTGGTGGCTGACGCCGTGATGACGCTCACGACCATCCGCGAACGAGATCCGCAGCACGGCGACCGGCCGACCCCCAAGCGCGGCTGCCGCATTGATCGCTTCGCCTTGAGCAATACCTCCGTGACCGAATGGCGTTGCGGTGCCCGTGATGCCCGGGCCGAGTGCAACGATCGCCACGTCTGCTTGGCACACGTATTTCGCGGCCAGAAGTGCCGAGTGCAGCGTCACAGCTTCGAACTCGCCGCCGAAGGCCTGCCCTGCTGTGAGTGTGTTGTCGATGAGTCCGGCTTCACACATCGCCGGTACCAGGTTGGAGAACGCCAGAGGCAGCGACGCGCCGTCGGTCATCACATACGCGACTCGCAGTGCAGAATCATGCGCCTTGATGGCCGCGGCGACAGGCAGCACCTGGCTATGCAATCCGCAGCATACGACCGGCATGCCTTCGAGATTCGAGGCCTCGGCCATCACGGCGGCATGCGGGCTCGATTCCTCCTCCACAGCACACACATCCAGCTGAAGCGGTGTGTACCGCGCCTTCATGACGTGACCCCCCGAGGGTGAGTCCAGCGCAACACCGCCACCGCCGCGGGCGACGACGAAATACAGCCCGCCGGTACCGAGTGCAAGGTCGACCGCCGTGCTGTTGAGCAGCACGCGGTCTCCCTCGGCGCAGGGCGCGCATAGCGATGTGTAGACCAGCGCGCTCCCGGGAGTGTCGTCGTCAAGACGCACCCCCAGCCGCTGAAGACCGTCGCGCTCGCTCTCTATCGCGGTGACATCCGCCCAGATGAGTCTCATCAGTCGCCCCGGGGTCGTCCGGTGCTACCCGCGTGCGAGGCGGTAGGCGACAGCCGCTCCGACGAAGTCGCGGAACAGCGGTGCGGGTCGAGTCGGCCGGCTCTTGAACTCAGGGTGACCCTGGTTGCCGAGGAACCATGGGTGATCGGGAAGCTCGATCATCTCGACAAGCTTGCCGTCCGGAGACAGACCGCTCACGATCATGCCCGCATCGATCAGCTGCTGGCGGTACGCGTTGTTGACTTCGTAGCGATGGCGATGCCGCTCGTAGATCACTTCTTCACCGTACGCCTTGAAACCCAGCGTGCTACTGACGACTTTGCAGGGGTACGCCCCCAGGCGCATGGTGCCGCCCATATCGGCCACATCCATCTGGTCTCGCATGAGATCGATGACGGGATGCGGCGTGACCGGGTCGAATTCGCTTGAGTTTGCGCCCTCAAGCCCCGCAACGTGACGCGCGAACTCGGCGACGGCCACTTGCATGCCGAGACAGATACCGAAGTACGGCACCTTGTTCTCCCGGGCGTAGCGCGCTGCGCGGATCTTGCCCTCGATGCCGCGTATCCCGAACCCGCCCGGAACGAGGATTCCGTCGTAGCTCACAAGTACCTCGTCGACTTCCTCCGGCGTAAGGCTCTCGGCGTCGACCCAGTGAACGTTCACCTTGTGGTCGTGGAAGATTCCGGCATGACTGAGCGCCTCTGTGACTGAAAGGTACGCATCGGGCAACTGCACGTACTTGCCGACCAATGCGATATCCACCTCATCGGCGATGGCACGCCGGTGATCCACGAATGCCTGCCATTCGGTGATGTCGGGCTCACCACACTCAAGTCCGAGACGCTCGATGACCATGCTGTCGAGCCCCTGGCCGCGCAGCGTAAGCGGGACCTCGTAGATTGACGGCGCATCTATCGCTGAGATGACCGCCTGTGGCTCGACATCGCAGAACAGGCCGATCTTGCGGCGGATACCCGCGTCGATCGGACGATCGGAGCGGCACACGATGAAGTCCGGCTGGATACCGATGGAGCGCAGCTCCTTGACCGAGTGCTGCGTCGGCTTCGTCTTGAGTTCGGATGATGCGGCGATGTACGGCACGAGCGTCACATGGATGTAGATGACGTTGTCGCGCCCCTTGTCCTTACGAAGCTGACGAATCGCCTCGAGGAACGGAAGCGATTCGATGTCGCCCACCGTGCCGCCGACCTCGGTGATGATGACATCGGGCTTGGTCTGCTCGGCGAGGCGGTTGATGCGCTCCTTGATTTCGTTGGTCACGTGGGGGATGACCTGGACTGTGCCGCCGAGGAAATCGCCACGGCGCTCTTTGGCGATGAGCGTCTGGTAGACAGAGCCGGCGGTGACGTTGCAATCGCGCGACAGCGACTCATCGATGAAACGCTCGTAATGCCCCAGATCGAGGTCGGTCTCTCCCCCATCGTCGGTCACGAAGACCTCGCCATGCTGGAACGGGCTCATCGTGCCCGGGTCCACATTGAGGTACGGGTCGAGCTTCTGGATCGTCACCTTGAGCCCGCGTGACTTCAGCAGCCGACCGAGTGACGCTGCGGTGATGCCCTTGCCAAGCGATGAGACCACGCCACCAGTTACGAAGATGTGCTTTGTCGCCATGTGCTCTCTCATACCTCCTGTGAGTCGTGGTCGTCTTCAAGATGATACCGCGAGCCGACGACATGAGACGTCGGAGTTGCGGACGATTCCTGCGATCCGCGCCCGGCAGCATCCTCGGCGACGCGACCGAGACGGTCGATTCGATGCAGCCATTCGGTTCGTTCGATCATCGCCGAGAAGGAGACACGCTCCGACGCGATGTTGAGCGCGAGGAGCACGGCAGCGTAGGTCCCTAGTGCCCACAGCGGCGCCCCCAGCACGAACACCGCACCGGCGACGGCGCCCATGGCGTTTGCTCCCGCATCGCCGAGCATCCCCTGCTCGCCAAGGTCGAACCGCCAGACGGCGACCACTGGTCCCAAGAGCGCGACGAGCAGCGAGAGCGATGAGAGCACCGCAAGCGTAGAGGAACTGGCGCCAAGACCACTGCCAGACGCCGTGGCGGCCAGCACGCATGCGATGCCGAGAACGACCAGAAGCGTGTAGACCTTGAGCGCTCGGCCCGGCCGAAGGTCCGTGAGATTCACGAAGTTCGCTGTCAGCGCGATTGCGGCGGCCGCAAGCAGCACGGCAGCGACCAGTGCGATGCCGCTCAGCCGCGAATGCCATGGCGCGATCTGGCCGATGATAGCCGCGACCACGAGCGACGCGGCGCCGATCCCGACGAGCTTGAGCATGCCCGTTGTGATGCGACCACGTGCGAGCGCCCTGAAGTGGCCTTTGAACCCTCGATCGGTTCCGCTTCCATATGCATCGTCGATCAGCCCCAGCGCGGCCGCCACAAGCGCCAGTGGGCCAAGCAAAGTCACCGCGACGAGGATCGTGCTGTCGTCGATCGCCGCTGCAAGCACGCCACAGATGATCGCGCATCCGGCCCAGATGACCCAGACGACACCGAGACCCGCGTACACCTCTCGGCCTCGGTAGTTGGGCACACGCCGCCCGGCTTCGAGCGACGGGGCAAGCATGCGCATGAAGATCATTGGGACGACCAGGCACGACACGATAGCCGTGGCCGGCAGGAGTATCGGTGCGTAGACGCTCATCGAACCCTCACCTCTCGGTCACCCTCGAGCATCAATGCGACGAGTCCGCCCACCAGGTACGTTATGACCAGCGCGAGAACCACCACGCCGGAGTCTTCCGACGCGGCGCCGACAAACCCGCCGATGAGTCCGGCGGACATCGCAGCAGCGAAGACCGGGTAACGCTCAAGCACGACCGCCATACGGCCACGCGGACGCATCCGCAGATACGCCAGAGCGGCAGAGATCACAAGGACGATGGCCGGCAGCGGCGAGTCGGTGAAGATGCGGACGCTCGTCGCTAGCCGCGCCGCAAGCAGACCGCCGAGACCACCGCTCGCGGCCTCGCCGACCGCTCTGCCGATATGGGTCCCGCCGGTGAAGCGGTCGAGCGCCACCATGGCGCCGAGTACGGCGACCGCGAGTATGCCGACGATCACGATATGCGACAGACGCAGGCGTCGCCCGCTGGTCGCGATCCAGAATGCAGCGAACACCACGGTTCCCCACACCGACACGATGACGTTCGCACCGAAGAAGGGTGCGGCACAAACGATGATTGCGGCGATTCCGGCGATGGCGATCAGACGCTGCCTTGACGCCAATGCGGTCTTCGCTGCGTCCATCTCGAGTGCCAGACCGACGAGTGCACCGCCCACGAGGATCGCCGCGCCTTCGTTCCCGATGCCGAAGAACCGGAAACCGACAAGCGGCGAGTACGAGAAGACGCCCGAGAGTGAGAGCGTGGCGCCGGCGAGTTGGTCGACTCCAAGCACGAG
>CAZGNF010000184.1:0-4259 GCA_964527045.1 uncultured Coriobacteriaceae bacterium
CCTCGGCGCCTTCGCTGCGGCCGATCCAGTTCGCCTGCATCGCCTTCACGCGCTCGGGCCAGCCTGGCAGCTCATCGAGGTCGTCGAGGAGTTCCTGGGCGTACTCGGTGATCTTGAGGAAGTACTGCTCCAGCTCGCGCTTCTCAACGATGCTCTTGCAGCGCCAGCAGACACCGTCGCCGATGACCTGCTCGTTCGCGAGCACCGTCTTGCACGACGGGCACCAGTTCACAGGCGAGCTCTTGCGCTCGACGAGGCCGCGCTCCCAGAACTTCAGGAACGTCCACTGGCCCCAGCGGTAGTACTCGGGGTCGCAGGTGCGGACGGTGCGGTCCCAGTCGTAGCTGAAGCCCATCCGCCGGAAGCTCGCTGCCTGCTTCTCGATGTTGGCGTACGTCCACTTCGCCGGATGCGAGTTGCTCTTGATGGCGGCGTTCTCGGCAGGAAGGCCGAAGGCGTCCCAGCCGATCGGGTGCAGCACGCTCATGCCGCGCATCGTGAAGTAGCGGGCAACGACATCGCCGATGGAGTAGTTGCGCACGTGCCCCATGTGGATGTCGCCCGAGGGGTACGGGAACATCTCCAGCACGTACTTCTTCGGCTTGGAGGCGTCCTCGGTCACCGAGTAGAGCCCGGCGGCATCCCACTCGGCCTGCCACTTCTCTTCGATGGTATGCGGGTCATACTGACGGGTCACGCGGAACCTCCGGTCACAACGGTTGAACGTGCGCACCATTGTAGCTTAAGGACCGGACAGCGGATGCCCACAACGCTACTTCGCGGCGACCTTCGATGAGACGCGCCGCGGCTCGCCTAATGGCATCCGGCGCAGTCCGAGAGGTGGATCATCTCGGTCGTGTGCCCGTTGTGACACACAGAGCAATCCATAGCGTCATGCGGCTCGAACGACGGCTGGTGGTCATCGCCCGGACCCCAGTTGTAATGACACCCGCACCGCGATTCCGGGTGCCAAACCGAGGCGGAGCCCTCATGGCAGGTCCGGCACAGGCCGCCCAGGTCGCTCCCGGTGACGATAGGTGGAACTACTTGCCCGTTCACGACCGATGGGATGTGGTACGGATTGGATGTCCCGTGCGTGTCGTGGCATGTAGCACAGGCGATGCTCCCCTGCCCGTATGCATAGGGCGGCTTGAGGCCTGTACTCCCCGCGCCGCTGCCTGCCCCGTGGTAGTCGAGGGCGTTCCAGCGCGCGCCAATGTTGGCGAGTCCAGCGGGCACTACCACACCAGCCGGTGCGATGCCATCGTGGCAACGAAGGCAGAATGCCTGGTCAAGCGAGTGGGCGCTTGTCGCTACGGTCGTGTCCTGCACCATCAAGCGCTTTGTTATCGTCGTCCATCCCGCAGACAGCGGGTTCCATGTATAGACCGCCACATCGTACCCGGCGGTGGGTCCGCCGTGTCCGCGCCACATGATGTTCACGCTCTCGATGTCGCCGAGAGGGATGTCGGAGAGATCGAACTGCGCGAGTTGCCAGTTCCAGTCACCATCCACGACCGCCTCCGACGTGCCCCAACCTGAACTATCATCGGCGACCACCGCAGCCAGTTCCCCTGCACCGACAGCCAGTCCTGGTGCACCCGGGGTCGGCTTCGCGGCTTCTGAAGATGCGCTTTCCCAGCCGCTAGCAGGTGTTCTTGTGACCGTCGTGCCATCCTTCCGGGTGACCATCAGCAGCATCTGGTCGCTGACCAACGCATACGATCCGGCGGGATCGACGACCATTGCGGCGGGGTGCATCTCCTTGAAGGTCACTGGCGCCGCGACGGGCGCTGGTTCCGCCACGGGAGCAACAACTCGGGTGTTCCATTCCGCGAGGTACGCCACATGCTCAGGGTCATCGGGGTAGTGCTCATCGGAGGAGTACGGGTAGTTCGACATCGCGTGGAACGGCATCGGGTCGACGCTCCCGGAGATCGTTTGGTGATAGCCGTCCGTGTGAAGCATGTACGACCGAGCCATTCCCGGCTCGGGCGCCAGCGGCTCATCGAACGTCAGGGCGAGGTCATCGCCGGTATTCATTACCACGAACATGTCGTCGGCCGCAGTCAGCAGCTGCCTGACGTCTCCGTAGCGAGTGAACGCACCGGTCTGCAAGCGAGGCTCCACCGGCGAGATGTCGGCATACGTGAATGCCGGATACGGCGTCTCGCTGTAGAGTGAGAGTCCCTTGTACGACAGGTCTGCCGAGAGAGGCTGCAGCTCGGTGATCTTGACCGCAGCGTCTGGAGTCGTATCGACACCCACGTAGTCAACATTCATTCGCATGTAGATGCGCATGCGCACCTTGTAGTCGGTGATGCCATCGGGGAACACGTCGGTCAGGTCGTAGACGACCGTCTTCGGGTAGCCGGGCGGGTGCGGCGCGTCACCCACGGCGATCCACTGCCCGCTCGCGTCCTGCACCTCCATGTAGCTCGCTGGCGGGCGCTTGCCGCTCTGCAGCCACGCCGTCTTCTCCGCGCGATTCGCGTAGTCAACCCATCCCGAGAGCACCAGCTTGATCTGCGCAGGGTCGCCAAGCTTGCCGAGATCGAACGTCCAGATGTTGTCGTCGTACAGGCCGCTATACGCTACCTCGCCATCACCTTCGACGGCGAGCTTAGCGGACACATCCGTTTCCGGAACGGTCTGCGTTCCGAGGACCGGGATTCGCTCATAGGTAGCCGACACCGGCTGAGGGTCTGCGATCGTGAAGTACTCCGTTGGCTCTCTCCCGCCACTGGTAGCTCCCCAATGAAGGTCGTTCGTGAGCAGGCGCGTTCCCACCGGATGGTCGACCGCGCGCAGCGAGACCTCGTCGACAAACTCGACTTCGGCCTTCTCGTCGGTGAGACGGAGATCGAGCTTCCCGTCCCTGGGTACGAGCGCACCCTGCGGGATGACGCTGTCCTCAACAGGCTCGGGCACGAGGTACGTGCTCGGACCCTTCTTGACCCCGACCGATCCGAGGCCCATGACGTCGGTCACGAACCGGTACTTCGTCCCATCCCACGTGTAAAGCGTGGGGCACGACGGGTCCGCGTTGTTGACGACGAAGGTATCAGGCGCAGACCAATCGGAGACTGCCGCCGTGTCCACAGAGTCTCGCGCACGCACACGCACGGAGTACGTGCCGTCCGACAGACTGAAGACGTATGACGGCGTGTCGGAACCATAGATCGACGCCCCGTTCAGCTGGAACTCGTATCTGATGGGGTGGCCGTCATCCGACAGCACGGTGGTGCAGCTGACTTCAACAGGGATCGGGCCCCAGCCGTCAGGTCCGGTCTGCGTCGTCACGTCCGACATCACCGGAATAGGCGGCGGCGTTGTCGGCTTGAATGTCCGATCTGCCGAGTACGTCGTGTTGCCGAGCGCATCGGTGGTGCGTATGCGGTAGTGGTACGTGGTCCCAAACGCCAGACCCGACATCTGGACGGAATGAGCTGTGACGAGGCTGCTGTTACCAAACGGGGTCGGAAGCGACTCGTTGCCAAGCTCGTACGAGTCAGTGAGACCCCAGTCGATCCACGACGTTGCCTTCTCATTCGTGGTCCAGGAGACGGTTGGCGACTCCTGTGTGGACGGCAACGCAGTCACCACGATGTTCGAGATCGTGGGACCGACAGCATCGTGCTTGCCGCCGACGAGGATGCTCACCATCCCCGTGCCGTCGAGCACCGCGCCAAGCGGCGAGGCGATCGTCTTCGATGGATCGTCCGGATCCGAGAAGCGCACCTCGGCGTTGTTCGAATGCGGGTTATGGCAGTCACCGCACGCCGTCTTGCCGCCGGATGCACGCTGATCGGCCGGCATGACGTCATGCCGTGTCCTCAGGTCCGAACCTGAAGTGAACGCTGCGCGAATGTCGATGCCCGACGCGGAGTTGGCGGCGTTATCGTGGCAGGCGCCCGTGCCGTCCGCCGTGCAGGTGCGGCCGTCAGCAGCACCGCGACCGCCTGCAAGGAGCTTCCCGGAGTCCGCTCCGCCGTGCGGCGCATGACACGCCGCACACGCATTGTCTGAAGCGGTACCAACACCTGTAACCTCAAGAGCAACGACGTCGGTGTTAAGCGACCGGTGCAACGGCTCCTCCGCCGCGGCCTCTATGGCATCGTCACCGGCAGTCGGCGTGACAAGCGCAACAACCTTGTCCCACGTCCGAATCACTGTCGTCTTGACCCACGAAACGGCGCTCCCAATCAGTCCCTGCCCGGCAGCGTCAGACGCCTCGATGGCCGCCGCGCCGTGCACCC
>CAZGNF010000185.1:0-4135 GCA_964527045.1 uncultured Coriobacteriaceae bacterium
CGGCCACACCGGCGGAACGCTCGACAAGCTCGAGTCGATTCCCGGGTTCAGCGTGACGATGGAGCAGGACGCGCTCGTGAAGCAGCTGCTCGATATCGGCGTCGTAGTGACCGCGCAGAGCGCCGATGTGGATCCGGCCGACAAGAAGATGTACGCGTTGCGCGACGTCACCGGAACCGTTCGTTCGATCCCGCTTATCGTGGGGTCGATCATCAGCAAGAAGGTCGCCGGCGGTGCCAATGCGATCGTCCTGGACGTGAAGGTCGGCAGCGGCGCCTTCATGAAGACCGAGGACGAAGCCCGCGCGCTTGCGCACGAGCTGCAACGGGTGGGGGAGCTTCTCGGCCGTAAGGTCGTGTGCGTGATGACGGACATGTCGCAGCCGCTTGGGCGGGCCGTCGGCAACTCCGTGGAGGTCTGTGAAGCTGTTCGCACGCTCAAGGGTGACGGACCGGCGGACCTCACCGAGCTCTGCCTGGCGCTTGGTGCGAAGATGCTCGTTCTTGGTGGCGTTGCGGATAACGAGCGCGTCGGCCGCGATCTGTTGCTCGACTCGATCGCCGAGGGGCGTGCGCTTGCGACCTTCATGGCGTGGGTAGCTGCGCAGGGTGGCGACGCCCGCGTAGCGGAAGATCCGACGCTGCTGCCGCTTGCGGAGTACGCGACAGTCGTTAACGCGCCACGCGGCGGGTACGTCACCGGGTTTGACGCAGAGGGTGTCGGGCGTTCCGCGATGTTGCTTGGGGCTGGCAGAGAGACGAAGGAAGCAGACATCGATCTTGGCGCGGGATTGGTGCTTGAAGCGAAGATCGGCGACCACGTTGCCGAGGGAGCGCCGCTTGCCACGCTCTACGCATCCGACGCGAGCCTGTTCGATGCGGCTCGGGAGCGCCTGCTCGCTTCCATCATGATCGGTGATGACGAACCGGAGCCGCCCATCCTCTTCCACGAGGTGTGAGCCGATGACCCGACGCGCAGGAACACGCGGCGAGCGGGTCACGCAAGTCGTCGTCGGGCACGCTAACCCCGACTTCGACGCGTACGCTGCGATGGTTGCCGCAACGAAGCTCTACCCGGGCGCACGGGCCGTCTTCCTCGGCTCCCAGAATGCGAACGTGCGGGAGTTCCACAACCTACACGAGGAGTTCCTCGCGTTCGTCGACCTGAAGTCGCTCGACCTCGATGGCATCGAGCGTGTCGTGATGGTCGATACGCGGGATGCTGGCCGGGTTGGGGAGGTCGGCGCGGTCATCGGCCGTCCTGGCGTGGAGGTCATCGTCTACGACCACCATCCACGGGCCGAAGGCGATCTCGCCGTGGCCGAGGATCGTTCCATGGCCGTCGGTGCGGCCACGTCGATTCTCGTGCACGAGATACGTGACCGCGGCATTGCACTCGCGCCACTTGAGGCGAGCGTCATGCTGCTCGGGATACACGAAGACACAGGTTCGCTGGCGTATCTCAACACGACGTCGTACGACGCAGATGCCGTCTCCTTCCTGATGGCGGCGGGCGCGGATCTTGAGGTGCTCAACCAGTTCATGACGAGGGTGCTCACCGACGACCAGCGCGTCTTGCTCGACCGGCTTCTCGGCACGCTTGAAGTCTGGGACGTCCACGGGCAGCAGATCGCGGTAGGAAGCGCTGTTGCAGACGAGTATGTGGACTCGGCGAGTGTGCTCACACACTACATCTGCGAGGACCTCGGGTACCGCGTTGCGATCGCTGTCATCGCGATGCCGGAGCGACTGCACATCGTGGCACGGAGCCGCGTTGCCGAGATCGACATCGCTGCAGTCCTCAAGCGATTCGGCGGTGGCGGTCATCCACAGGCAGCGTCTGCGGCGCTCAAGGACGGCTCGATCCCTGACATCCTCGTGCGGCTGCGAGAGGCGTTGGAACTCGAGGTGCCCCCGCCGCTGTCGGCGCGGGACATCATGACTTCACCGGTGCGCACGGTCTCGCAGGAGACGACGATGGAACAGGCCGGCCGCCTCATGGCCACCTGGGGGCACGGAGGGCTTCCTGTCGCCGAGGATGGCGCACTCGTGGGACTCGTGACGCGCAAGGATGTGGACAAGGCGCTGCGTCACGGGCTGGCCCATGCGCCGCTTACTGGATTCATGGCGCGCGACCCCATCACGGTCGGACCGGAGGTGGACCTCGGGGCGCTTGAGCGCTTGCTCGGACGCTCCAGCATCGGCCGCGTTCCGGTCATCGAAGCCGGTGCACTCATCGGCATCGTCACTCGCAAGGACCTCCTTCGGGCCGAGCACGGTGAGGCGTACCTCGACCGTGGCGTCGTGCGCGAACGCAGCGCGGCATCGCAACGATTCATGGATTCCTTCGAGCATCTGCTTCCCGAGGACGTACGCTCAGCGGTGCGGACCATCGGCGAGCTCGCCGACGAGAGCGGTCTGCGTGCACACGTGGTGGGCGGGTTCGTTCGCGATATGCTGCTTGGGCGCCCCAACCTCGACGTGGATATCGTCGTTGAGGGAGACGGTCTCGCGTTTGCCGAGAGGGCAGCGGAGGCGCTTGGGTACCGCCTCCGGGTGCACAAACGCTTCGGCACGGCAGTTCTCGTCGCAAGCAAGACGCTGCACATCGACATCACCAGCGCGCGGACCGAGTACTACACCCGACCGGGCGCGCTCCCGACAGTGGAACGATCCTCACTGCGGCAAGACCTCTTCAGGCGCGACTTCTCGATCAATGCGATGGCCGCCTGCATCACCCCGGGATGCTTCGGCGTGCTAGCCGATCCGTTCGGGGGCCTGGCGGACCTTGAGCGTGGCGTGGTTCGTTCGCTGCATTCACTCTCGTTCGTGGAGGACCCAACGCGCGTCCTGCGAGCTGCCCGATTCGAGGAGCGCTACGGGTTCCGCATGGATGCCTCAACGACGGCGCTGCTACGACAGGCCGTTGATATGGAGATGCTGAGCGAAGTGAGCGGCGCGCGCATCCGAGAGGAACTGCTCGACATCATCGACGAGGAGCACGTTGCCGCGATCCTACGGCGGCTTGAGGAGATCGGCGCGTTCGCAAGCCTTGTGCCTGACGGCGTGGACTGCGCCCGAGTACTCGATGAGTTCACTTTGGTGGATGCGAGCTACCCCGTGCTGTCACGGTTCTTCGCTCGACCGCCGCGTCGCAGAGTCTCGCTCGTCGTACCGCTTGCGGCTTCGGCGGCACCGGTTGCCGCCGAGCGCTGGGCACGTCGGATGCGATTCGGCAGGGAGTACGGCATTCCGGCGACGACGACAGCCGAGCGCCGCGACGCGGTTCTCGGCATGCTGCACGATCGGCGCAAGATGCGCGACAGCCGCCTGTACTTCCTCCTGCAGCCCCTGCCCGAGGAGACCCTCGTCTACCTGTGGGCCGTGGGCGGGGCGCTGGAGCGGGAACGTCTCGAGCGGTATCTCACCAAGCTTGCGGCAACCAAGCCGGCCGTCTCGGGAAGCGATATCGCAGCGCTCGGCATGCCACCGGGTCCTGGCTACTCTGCTATCCTGGCTCAAGCACTTGCCGACCGACTGGATGGCAAAGCCGTGGGCCGAGAGGCCGAACTCGCGAATCTCAAGCGGCTCGCACGGGCGGGACGCTGAAACGAAAGGCAGCCCGCCTGTGGGCAACATCGATATCGTCGGCATCATTCTGCGTTTTGCGCTGCTCATCCCCGCGATCGTCTTTCATGAGGTTGCGCACGGGTACGCGGCCCTCGCGCTTGGCGACACCACCGCCAAGGACCAGGGCCGTCTCTCGCTCAATCCCATCGCGCACATCGACCCGTGGGGCACCATCTTGCTGCCGCTGCTCATGACCGCGATGTTCGGCGCGGGCTTTGGCTATGCGAAGCCGGTTCCGGTGAACCCGTACCGATTCCGCGGAGATCGCCGCGTGGGGATGTTCCTTACCGGTATCGCGGGTCCTTCGGCCAACCTCGTCATGGCCGCGATCGCCGGCATCGTCGTCCGCATCATCGGGGTCGACAGCTTCGTCGGCACAGGTGCGTATCTCTTCGCACTGGTGAACCTCGTGCTGCTGTTCTTCAACCTTATCCCGCTGCCGCCGCTTGATGGTTCGCGCGTGCTGCCGCTCATCCTGCCGGATAGTGCCATGAACGCGTACCACC
>CAZGNF010000186.1:0-4119 GCA_964527045.1 uncultured Coriobacteriaceae bacterium
GTGCACGCCCACCGCAACGGCGCCACGTCGGATGATGCGCCACGTCGCCACCGGCGAATCGATGCCCGCCGAGAGAAGCGCCACGACTTTGCCGGAGGTGCCGACCGGCAGCCCGCCCGGCCCGGCAACGCGACGCGCGTACGTGTAGACCTCGCCTTGCACCACTTCCACGCGGCACAGGACGTCGGGGGCATCGAGGTTCACGCCGAGTCCCGTTGCGGCCTGCACGGCCGCGCCGATGCGGCGGTTCATGTCGAGGCTGCGTTCGGCGTGGTCGGTCGCGGAGCGCCGCGCTTCGATGGCGAAGGTGCGGGCACCCGCGCCAGCCTCACGCACGGCAAGCACGGCCGCCTCTTCCATCTCGGAAGGCTCGCGGGACGTGATGAATGCGAGCGAGGCCGAGCTCACGCCAGGCACCGACGCTACGCGCGCCAGCATCTCCTCGGCATGCGCGGCCGCGACGGGAATGACGAGACGGCTCGCGACCCGCTCAACGCCGATCGCGGAAAGCTCGCCGATCGCGGCTGCGAGGTTCGTCTGAAGCTGGCGCTCGAAGCGACCGCGGTTGCGGCCCTTGAGTCCGATCTCGTGGTAGTGGACGAGAACCGCCCGCTCGAACACCCGCTCACCCCCGAAGATGCGCGTACCCCGCGCCGTCTGAGGCTGCGGGGCACGTCACGCGCTGCCGATGTGGCTGCGTTACTTGTACGACTCGCTCGTGCGCTCGTAGCCGATATCGCCACTGGCGATCTCGTCGAGTGCGAGCGTGAGCGGCTTCGTGCTGGTGATCGAGGCGATCTGCGAGGCCTGCATGGTGAGCAGCGCCTGGTCACGAACACCGTGCACCATGTCGTTGATCTGGCGGGCACGGCGCGAGGCAACGATGCAGAGCGTGTACTTGGAGTCGACCTTCGAGAGCAACAGGTCGATATCGGGCTTGATAACCATTCAGGAGTTCCTATCCGCCGAGGGATTCGAGAATCTCCGCGAGTTCGTCCGTGGCGCGGAGTACGTCATCGTTTTCTACCACATAATCATAGGTACCCACAAGCGCGAGCTCGCGGACGGCGGTCGCCAGGCGCACCGCCACCTGCTCGTCGGTCTCGGCTCCACGACCACGGATCCGGCGCTCAAGCTCCTCCATCGAGGGCGCAAGAATGAAGACGAGAACCGCCTCGGGCATGAGCGCCTTGACCTGCGCGGCGCCCTGCGGGTCGATCTCGAGGATCACCTGCCGGCCCTCGGTAACCTTCGCCTCGACCGTGCTGCGGAGGGTGCCGTAGCGGTTGCCATGCACGGTCGCCCACTCGAGGAACTCGCCCTCTTGCACGCGACGCTCGAACTCCTCCTGCGAGAGGAAGATGTAGTCCTCGCCATCGACTTCGCCCGGACGCGGGGAGCGCGTTGTCGCCGATACCGAGACCCAAACATCAGGGACCCTGGCGACAAGGCGTTCTACCAGGGTCCCTTTACCCGCGCCCGAAGGCCCGGAGATGATGATCAGATTGCCCTTGTGCATCCGGGGCGGAGCGCTTAGCCGAGCCGCTGCATGAGCATCTCAAGCTGGCGCGCGCCAAGACCCTGCACGCGGCGGCTCTCGGAGATCTCAAGCTCGTCCATGATCTTCGCAGCCTTGGCCTTGCCGAAACCGGGCAGGCTCTCGAGAAGTGTGGAAACCTTCATACGAGCGACGATGGGGTCGTCAGACATCTTCATCACGCCAGCAAAGTCGACCTTGCCGCTCTTGATCTCCTGGCGCAGTGCGGCACGCTTCTGGCGCGCTTCCGCGGCCTTCTTAAGTGCAGCCTTGCGATCGGCCTCAGAAAGGTTCGGCAGAGCCATGGTTCCTCCTCGTTCTTCGCTCCCGGTGGTGGTGCTTGTATGCGATGCACAGGCCTTCGCACACCCCTCGGCATGCGTTACTTGCATGTGACAACTCCGTTGATACTACCCTTGACCTGCGCGTATGCCAACCCTCACTCGGAAAGTCGACGACTTCCGGGCGAGTATATCGGCACGCCGGAGGCGCAGAGACCGCATGATTGCGGCTCCCATGACTCAACCTCAAGTCCAAGTAGAGGTATGAGCTCGAGGTCGAAAGCCTTAGGGCCGCCGCGGTCGATAAGCGAGGTGACGGCAACCGGCTTCCCGCCCGCCGAGCGCACCAGATCGATGACCTCGGCGACCGATCCACCCGTCGTGACCACGTCTTCTACCACCAGCACGTTTGCCCCGAGCGGTATCTCGAAGCCACGGCGCAGCACCATGGCTCCACCCTGTCGTTCCGTGAAGATGAACTTCACGCCGAGAGCCTGCGCAACAGCGAAGCCGATGATGATTCCACCAACGGCGGGAGCAGCGACCAGGTCGATGCGCCGTTCACCGAGTCGTTCCACCATCGCGCCGGCAAGGCGTGTCGTAAGCATCGGATCCTCAAGCACCCGCGCGCACTGCACGTAGGTGTCCGAGTGTCTGCCGCTCGTGAGTTGGAAGTGACCCGAGAGGATCGCCTTGGCTTGCTTGAGGGCTTCAAGCACCTCGTTCTCAGTCATGGCGCTCATGCGCTACTCCCCTTCCACGATGCGCGACAGTGCCGCTACGGGATCGACCGCGCCCGTGATCGGGCGCCCGATCACCAGGTGCGACGCCCCTGCCTCGATCGCCTCGGCGGGCGTCGCAACCCGCGCCTGGTCGCCCGATTCCGCCCACGCGGGGCGCACACCTGGCGTCACCACGTACGCGTCAGCGCCGAGAAGCGCCCGCATTGCGGCGGCCTCCCCGGGCGAGCACACCACGCCGTCGCAGCCGCAGTCGCTCGCAAGTGCAGCGAGCGCCGCGACCTGCTCGGCGGCAGAGGCGGTGCAGCCGATCTCTGCGAGTGCAGCGTCGTCGAGGCTCGTCAGCACGGTCACGGCGACGAGTGCGGGCTTGGTGACCTTGAAGCGCTCGGCAGCCGCAGCGACCTCCTCGGCAGCAGCGGTAAGCATCGCTCGGCCGCCGGTGGCATGCACCGTGATCATGTCGGCGCCCTGGCGCACCAGCGTGCGGCACGCACCGCGGACCTGGTGCGGGATGTCGTTAAGCTTGAGGTCGACGAAGACCTTGAAGCCGAGTGCGCGCAGTTCGCGGACGATCTGCGGCCCCTCGGCATAGAAGAGCGTCATGCCCACCTTCACCCACGTTGCACGGCCCTTGAGGGCGCGCGCCATCTCCATGGCGGCGGCCCCATCGGGCAGGTCGAGCGCGACTATGATCTGTTCTCGCATGCGTTCCCTTCCGTCTTTGACCGCGTTCATGCTAGTAGCCGGGATCCTGGATCTCCACCTTCGGCCCGGTCCACACCGTCTCGCGATTCCCGCCATGGATGTCAGAGCGCACGAGTTCGGTCCACTCCTGCGACACCGGGCCTTCGTTGTAGCCGTACTCGAGGCCGAGCAGCCCCGAACCGGGATACCACGCACCGACGCCGTAGGATTCGCTCATACCCAGGTCCTCGAAGCCATCAGCGCCTATCTGCCAGAGGCGACCCTCCACCGAGTAGACCGGTCCGGACGGGTCCCAGCCGAGGAGATTGACCTGATACACGCTTGAGAAATCGCCGGGGCGATCCCACCCGAACGTGTCGAACGCGTCTCTGGCGACCGCGCCGGTGGCCTCGATCGACTTATACCTGACAGGACCCGTTTCGCCGTCCGTCAACGCACCGAGCTCCGGCCAGAACATGATGTCACGGCTGCCATCCCAGGACGCCACCGGAGCCAGAATATCCTGCGACGTGACCACCGGACTGGAAGCGACTTCGCCGGTCGAAACATCGAAGATGACGAGGGTGCGGGAGAGCCCGTTGGAAGCGTCCATCTCCAGATACCTTGCTTCGTCGACAAGGCTCTCGATTGCGAAGTAGCGGCCCGAGGCCGACCAACCGACAGGCACGAAGGTGCTAACCGAGTCGGGGATCTTCGCCTTCACGCCTTCACCCTGTGATGCCTTGTTGTTGAACAGCAGCGCCGAGGGACCCGCGCCCTTGAGCGGGTTGATCTCCAGATACGCGATGCTGTCCGCGGGGCCTGGCCAGGCGTGCCACTTAGAAGGCACGTTGTCCGTGGGCTTGGAGCCGTC
>CAZGNF010000187.1:0-363 GCA_964527045.1 uncultured Coriobacteriaceae bacterium
CCACGTACTTCTTCGTTGCGATGCTCGGGTTGCTCATCATCGTCGGGCTCGTGAAGGCGCTGCTCGGCCAGCCTATCGTGGTCACGCCGCACGAGATCGAGACCACGAGCGCTCTCTCGCTCTTCATCATCCTCAAGGCGTTTGCATCCGGGTGTACGGCCATGACGGGTGTTGAGGCCATCGCGAACGGCGTCCAAGCGTTCAAGCAGCCCGAGGCGCACAATGCGAGCAGGACGCTGGCGTGGATGGCTGGCATCCTGCTCTTCATGTTCATCGGCATCACGGCGCTTGCGACGTACTCGGGGGTACGGCCTGCCGAGGGTGGCGAGACCGTCGTGAGCCAGCTCGCGCGCGGGGTGTTCG
>CAZGNF010000187.1:373-4060 GCA_964527045.1 uncultured Coriobacteriaceae bacterium
GGGTGTTCGGCAGCGGGGCCCTTTACTACATGCTCCAGGCAGCGACAGCTGCGATCCTCGTCCTCGCCGCGAACACCAGCTATGCGGACTTCCCCCGGCTCGGTTCGTTTATCGCAGCCGACGGATACCTGCCGAAGCAGCTTACGCAGCGGGGCTACCGGCTGGTCTACAGCAACGGGATCATGCTTCTGACGGCCGCAGCGATTCTGCTCCTGGTAGTCTTCGGTGGTAACACGACCAGGCTGATTCCTCTCTACGCGCTGGGTGTGTTCGCATCATTCACGATGTCGCAGAGCGGCATGGTGGTGCACTGGCTCAAGAACCGCGAGGGCAACTGGCACTGGAGTATCGCTGTCAACGGTCTCGGCGCGGTCACCACGTGCGTGGTCTTCTTCGTCATCGCCGCGGCCAAGTTCACGCACGGCGCATGGATCGTGCTCTTGCTCGCCCCGATCGTGGTGGGGTACTTCAAGTGGGTCAAAGCGCACTACGCGGAGGCCGACCATCGCCTCGCTTTGACGGAGGCCGAGCGCGATGAGGCCGCCGACTGGCGCCCCGAGCAGCACCTCCGCAACAGAGTCGTGCTGCTTGTCTCGGGAATCGATCGCCGAATCGTGCGCGCCGTGCGATATGCGCACACGATCCAGGCCGAGTCTGTAGAAGCGGTGTTCGTTGATGTCACGGGCGACAAGGCCGACTTCATGCGCGAGGAGTGGAAGCGCGCTCACATCGACATCCCGCTCACGATCATCGAGTCGCCGTACCGGGAGATCATCGCGCCGATCGTCTCCTACATCCGGGCAATCCCGCGTACGAAGCTCGACGACGTGATCACCGTGCTCGTGCCGGAATTCGTGCCAGAAGGATGGGCCGATGACATGCTGCACGACCAGACCTCGTTCTGGCTCAAGCGGACGCTCTTCTCGGAGGAGGGCGTGATTGTCACGACCGTTCCGTACTACGCCCGCCCAACGCTCGTGCCAAGCGACGAGCAGCCCGCGTAATGCGGCTCGCCATCATCGAACACGCGCCGTACGAGCGGGCGGCTGCAATCGGTGAGTGGGCCTGCGCGCGAGGGCACGAGGTGCGGCTTGTGGATGCTCCTGCCGGCGAGTTCCCCCGTCCCGAGGAGTACGACTTCCTCGTCGTCATGGGTGGGCCGATGAGCGCGAACGACGATGCATCTCTCGGCTGGCTTGCTGCCGAGAAGCGCGCCGTGCGCGCCGGAATCGACACTGGCAAGCGCGTCCTTGGCGTGTGTCTCGGCGGGCAGATCGTGGCGAGCGTTCTTGGTGCGGCGGTCACGCGCAATCCGGAGCCGGAGATCGGGTGGTTTCCGGTGAAGCTCAACAACGCCGCTCGCGAATCCCGCGTGTTCGGGGCGCTGCCGGAGTCGTTCATCTCGGGGCACTGGCACGGCGACACCTTCGCGGTGCCGGATGGCGCAGTCGCGATGGCCTCGAGCGAGGCGTGCGCGAACCAGGCGTTCGAGTTCGACGAAGGCCGCGTCGTTGGGCTGCAGTTCCATCTCGAGTGGTTCTCGGTCGACGCCGAGGCCCTGGCCGAAGAGTGCGGAGCCGGACTGGTCCCGGGCCCCCATGTCGTGACCGCCGAGGAGTTCGTGGCCGGGGAGCGCGCGCATGGTCCTGTATGTCGAACCTATCTCTACGCGCTTCTCGACGCGCTCGCGTGATTCGGGTAGAACAGAAAGCATCATCACTACACAGCTCGGCTTAAGGATATCGAGGGGAACCATGGGCAGCATTGTTCAGGTCACAGACCTGGTGAAGCGCTTCGGCGACTTCACTGCGGTCGACGGCGTGTCGTTCTCGATCGAGGAAGGCGAGGTCTTCGGTCTGCTCGGCCCCAACGGCGCCGGCAAGACCACCACGATCTCGACGATCTCGTGTCTTCTGAGTCCTGACGGCGGCGACGTGGTCGTTAATGGTCACTCCGTGAACGGCGCGGCGATGGCCGTGAAGCGCGAGCTGGGTGTGGTCCCGCAGGAAATCGCCCTGTATCCCACCCTCTCTGCCGCCGAGAACCTTGCGTTCTGGGGCCGCATGTACGGACTCTCCGGTTCAGCGCTGAAGTCGGCTGTCGACGACGCGCTTGCGCTTGCCGGCCTTGAGGACCGCTCGAAGGAGCGTGTCGAGAAGTACTCGGGCGGCATGAAGCGTCGCATCAATATCGCGGCCGGCGTCCTGCATCGCCCGAAGGTACTGCTGATGGACGAGCCCACGGTGGGCATCGACCCGCAGTCGCGTAACCACATCCTGCAGACGGTCAAGGAGCTCAATGCGAGCGGCATGACCGTGCTGTACACGAGCCACTACATGGAAGAGGTCGAGTTCCTCTGCGACCGCATCGCGATCATGGACCACGGCAAGATTATCGCGATGGGCACGCTCAACGAGCTCCGCGCAGTAGTCGGGGGCATGGACGTGATCGACGTGAAGGTCGAGAACGTGAGCGACCCGGTTCTTGAGCGGGTGCGCGCCGTCCCGGGCGTGAAGCATGCGGAGCGGACCGACTCGGCACTGCAGATCCTCACGCCTGGCAGCGGTGCCGTTCTTGGCAAGCTCGTCGCGACGCTCGAGTCGGAAGGATCGCACGTCACGTCGATCACCGTTACTGAGCCGAACCTCGAAAGCGTCTTCCTGCACCTGACCGGCAAGAGCCTGAGGGACTGACGTGAGAACGCTCCTCACTATCGCAGGCAAGGATGCGAAGATCCTTGTGCGCGACCGGACAGCGCTCCTTGTCATGCTTGCGATGCCGCTCGCGCTCATCTTCATCCTGGGCTCGGCGCTTGGCAGCATCGGGCAGGGTGATTCGCTCGACATCGACGTGGCCATCGTCAACCAGGACGTTGGTGAGACCGGCCAGCGGTTCGTCGATGGCCTGACCGGTTCCAAAGAGATCGATGAGCTCTTCAACATCGATGTCAGCGATGACGCCGATGCCGTTCGCTCGGCAGTCGAAAAGGGCGATCTGACTGCGGCGCTCATCATCCCGCCGGATCTGTCCGAGAAACTTACGGCCGGCGAGTCCGTCGGCCTCGAGGTGCTGCAAGATCCCGGCTCGAAGATCGCCGGGGGCATCTGGGCGGGTGTGGTTCGCGCCGGCGTCGCGAATGCTTCGGCACAGATCATCGCAGTCCACACCCTGCAAGAGGCGCTTGCGGGCACCGGCGCGCCGCCTTCCGCCCCGCAAGGCGCGGCGCCCGAGATGCCATCGATGACCTTCGACGCGGTCACTGTGCGCGAGATCGAAGCGCAGATCGACAAGCGGATCTCGATGATCTCGTACTACTCGGCGGGGATGACCGGGATGTTCCTGCTCTTCGGGAGCATGTTCGGTGCCTTCTCGTTCGTGAAGGAGCGCCGAGAGCAGACGCTCGCGCGCATGCTCTCCACGCCCGCAGGCAAGCTCTCGATCGTCGGCGGCAAGGCCATCGGCGTGCTCATGGTAGGGGCTGGTCAGTTCACGGTGCTGCTCGTTGGCACCCAGATGCTCTTCGGCGTCGACTGGGGCCAGAACCTTGGCGCGACGGTGCTCATCGGCGCTGCCGAGGCCATCGCGGCCGCCGGGCTCGCTATGACCCTTGCTGCGCTCGGCAAGACCGAGCGATCGATCGGCGGCATCGCCCCGCCTGCTGGTGACCACATCGGCATGGTCGGGCTG
>CAZGNF010000188.1:0-4047 GCA_964527045.1 uncultured Coriobacteriaceae bacterium
CTCGATCTACGGTTCGCCGATCAACCCGACGGCGCGCGACTTCCCCGATGACTTCATCCAGACGGGCGTCTCGGCCATCGACGGCCTGAACCCGCTCGTGCGCGGTCAGAAGCTGCCGATCTTCTCGGGCAGTGGTCTGCCGCATAACGAGCTTGCCGCGCAGATCGCGCGTCAGGCGGCGGTGCTCGCGCGCAGCGCTCAGGCTGACGCGGTTGGCGAGAAGCTCGAGGGCGAGTTCGCTGTCGTGTTCGCGGCGATGGGCATCACCTTCGAGGACGCCGACTTCTTCACGCAAGAGTTCCGCACGACCTCGGCCATCGAGCGTGCGGTGCTCTTCCTCAACCTCGCCGACGACCCCGCTGTCGAGCGCATCGCGACCCCGCGTATGGCGCTCACCGCTGCCGAGTACCTCGCGTACGAGTGCGACATGCACGTGCTCGTCATCCTTACGGACATGACGTACTACTGCGAGGCGCTGCGCGAAGTCTCCGCCGCTCGCAAGGAAGTGCCTGGTCGCCGGGGCTACCCGGGATACCTGTACACCGACCTCGCCACCATCTACGAGCGTGCGGGTCGCGTGAAGGGTCGCGCCGGCTCCATCACACAGGTACCGATCCTCTCGATGCCTGACGACGACAAGACGCACCCGATCCCGGACCTCACCGGGTACATCACCGAGGGCCAGATCATCCTCGACCGTAACCTGCATCGTCGGGGCATCTACCCGCCGGTCGCCGTGCTGCCGTCGCTCTCGCGCCTCAAGCAGAAGGGAATCGGCCCGGGCAAGACGCGCGAGGACCACGCGGACCTTTCCAACCAGCTCTTCGGCGCGTATGCGCGCGGTCTGCAGGCCAAGGAGCTCGCGGTCATACTCGGCGCGGCGGCCCTCTCGGACACCGATAAGGCCTTCGTCGCCTTTGCTGACGCGTTCGAGGACCGCTTCATCCGCCAGGGCAAGCATGAGGAGCGCTCGGTCGCCGAGACGCTTGCGCTTGGCTGGGAGCTCGTTGCGCTCCTGCCGCGTGCGGAGCTCAAGCGCATCAAGGACGAGTACGTGGCCAAGTACCTGCCAGCGGAGACGGAGGCCTAGGTGTTCGGCCCAGGGCTGCGCATAGGCATGGCGATCGTGCTCGCGCTCTTCTTCGGCGCGCTTGTGGTGTTCAACATCTACAGCATGCGTGTGTACTCCAAGGCGGGCGGGCAGGCGGCCACGGCGGCGCGTGTCATTCGCATCATCAACGCGATCCTGCTCGTGGTGGCGCTCGGCCTGGTCATCTGGGCGATGGTCCGGTGATGACGCCATGACGAAGATGCGGGTCAACCCGAACCGGATGGAGCTGCTTAAGCTCAAGCGACGTGGCGACGTGGCGAAGCGCGGCCACAAGCTCCTCAAGGATAAGTTCGACGAGCTCCTCAAGGAGTTCATCGCACGCATCTCGGCGAACCGCAAGCTGCGCGCAGAGGTCGAGAGTCGCCTCATGGGCGCATACGGGCTGCTCGCCGTTGCGCGTGCCGAGGCCGGCAAGGCGAACCTCACGCAAGCGCTTCTCTCGGGAGCGCCCGAGGAGATGCTCGAGGCAAGCGAGCGCAGGGTCATGAGTGTTCGCGTGCCCGAGTTCGTGCTGGGCACGATCCCGGAGCCGGGCGGCTACTCGCTCGCGACGATGCCGGCTGTACTCGACGGAGCGCTCGATGCCTTCGCCGGGGTTGTCCCGATGATGATCGAGCTTGCGGAGCGCGAGAAGGCGATTGAGCTTCTGGCCGCCGAAATCGAGCGCACGCGCCGTCGCGTGAACGCCCTTGAGTACGTGCTGATGCCGTCGATCGCCGAGACCATCAAAGACATCCAGATGAAGCTCGACGAAGCCGAGCGAGGCAACCTCACGCGGCTCATGAAGGTGAAGGACATCATTGCCGCGCAGGAAGCGGCAGGCGAGCGCTAAAGTCCCGTTCTGGCAAGCCCGATACTGTAGTTGTCAGGATTGACCATCGAGTCGTTTCTGGCACGTGAACCGCTCGCGGGCGGCGCCCCTCCGGCCGTGTGCGGGGAGCTTTCGTAAGGCCCTGGCGCGTGAACGACGCCAGGGCCTCGCGGTTTCTCGGGCGTTCACGAACAAAGACCGGCGCGCATAGCGGAAAGTTGTGTTAATAATGACGTTGACCGCATAGAGGGCGGTTGCGGCGGCAAGACTACTCACGCGAAGAGGGGGCTCCATGTCCGTACGCAGGCGGCTCTCAGTGCTCGTCATAGCAGTGGTCGCAGCGCTGGCCCTGGCTGGCTGCGGCGAGGGTGTTTCAGCGAAAGCCGATTACACGTTTGAGCCCGGAAGTGCTTTCCAGCAGTCCATCGACCTTCGTGGCGTGTCGCTCGATGACGCCCAGGTCTCTGAGCTGCAAGGCGCTGGCTGGAAGGTGAAGAAGAGCTCCACCGGGTTCACCGCCCAGCACGACTTCCCCGATGCATCCTCGTACTCCAAGCCAGCTGGCATTCTCTTCGGCGTGCTCGACGAGGCGTTCATCCGCGATGCGGGCTACGACCCCGGCATGAAGACCGAGGTCACGGTACGTCACACGGTCAGTGACATGCTCCTGGTCGAGCGGCATCAAGTGGAGATCATCATGCCCGTGCTCGACCTGTCACCGACGGAGTGTCCGTCGTGCGATGGACAGGGGTACTCGGACTGTTCGGATTGCACGGGCGGAACCCGGACATGCAGCTCGTGCAACGGCACCGGCGGCTATGACGGCTGGTACGGCTGGAGTGAGTGCTACTACTGCGATGGAACCGGCGAGGAAACATGCAGCACCTGTGACGGCGATGGGACCGTTGCCTGCTACGACTGCGATGGAACGGGCGACGCGCCCGAATGGATCCAGGCTGCGTACGAGGAAGGCATCTCGGGTTCCAAGCTCGATGTTGCGATCAACATGCCGGGAATCACCGTCAAAGACGCCGAGTCGGGGGCGAGCCCCTGGAAGCTCAAGGGCGCTGACATCGAGTCTGTTGAGACATTCACGGCCACGTCGTTCGTGGTTAACTGGGTCTATGCGGGCATAGCCGTAGCGGTGCTGCTGCTCGTGCTGGTAGTGATCGTCTGGTTGATCATCCGCCGGATCAAGAAGGCGTTCGGCAAGAAGCCGATGCAGCCGGCAGCCATGGCGCCGGTGGTTGCAGCGACGCCGGTCGCCGCCCCGGTCACCTCGGCGGAATCGTGCTCGAACTGCGGCACCGCGCTGACCGCGGGCGCCAAGTTCTGCCGTGCATGCGGCACACAGGTAGGAAATGGAGAATCCTGATGGGAATCGTCGACAAGCTGAACGAGACGTTCAACAAGGGCGTCAGCGAGACCGAACGTATGCTGGAAGTCGGCAAGCTCAAGACCAAGATCTCGACGCTTGGCAAGAACCGGAACGAGCTGCTGACCGCGCTTGGCGCGGTCGCGTACGACCAGTTCCGTCGAGGTGTCGATGATCCTGCGGCGTTCGCGGAGCTTGGTGAGAAGATACGCGCCGTCGAGCTCGAGATCGCGCAGACCCAGGCACGTCTCGGCGAGCTCGAGTCATCGCAGGACGCCGGGCGAGTCGCCTGTCCCGCATGCGGTGCTGTGAACGCCTCCGGAGCCGCATTCTGCGTCAAGTGCGGCAGCGCGCTTCCGAAGGCCGAGGCACAGGTGACGTGCGCTTCGTGCGGCGCCCAGATGCCCGCGGACGGCAAGTTCTGCACGCGGTGTGGCACGCCGGTCACCGCTCCGGCTGAAGATTCCGTCTCGGCTCCTGTTGCCGAGAACCCGAAAGGAGAGCAGGAATGAGCTTCTGCCCAGCATGCGGGGCTTCGAACGCCGAAGGCGCGAAGTTCTGCGAGAAGTGCGGCGCCGGAATCGCTGCGGAGGCACCGGTCGCGGCGCCTGCCGCCCCGCCGGTCGCTCCCCCGATCACCGGGACGTCCCCGGTGAACCCGCCGGTCAAACTGCCTGCCGGCCTGGACGTGGCGAAGATCATCATCGCTGCCGTCGTGGTCGTGTTCCTGTTGGTCGCGTACCTCATCTT
>CAZGNF010000189.1:0-4030 GCA_964527045.1 uncultured Coriobacteriaceae bacterium
GGGCGAAGCTCCACTCGTGGCCGAGCGGGTCAGTCGTGCGCTCGAGGAGATCGTTCGCGGTGTAGGCGTACTCGGTCGTGGCGTCACGCGGGTTGGTGACGGTCGAGAGATTGTAGTTGGCGTCGTAGGTGTAGGCCCAGTCGTTGCCGAGAGGGTCCTCGACGCCCACGAGCTTGTCCATCACGTCGTAGGTGAACGCGGTCACGTTGCCGAGCTGATCGGTCGCAGACGCCCGGTTGCCGTTGGCGTCGTAGACGAAGGTGGCGGTCTCGCCGAGGGGGTCGGTGGTCGTGGTGAGATGCCCACCCGCGTCATAGGCGAAGGTCACGCTGCGACCGAGAGCGTCGGTCGTGGTGGTGAGCTGGCTCGCAGAATCGTACGCGAGGATGGATGTGTGCCCGAGCGGGTCGGTCACCTCGGTGAGGTTGCCCTTCGTGTCGTACTCGTAGGAGGTGGTCGCGCCGCCAAGCGTCATGCTCTCGACGAGGCCGTTCGTGAGGTGCTCGTAGAGGATCGTGAAGACCGGGTTGGCGACCGACTCGAGGTACTTGCCGCTCGCGTCGTAGGAGTAGGTCGTGCGCACGCCCTCGGCGTCCTCGCTCCAGAGCATGTTGTTGGAGGTGTCATACGACGCGCTCGTGGTGTGGTTGGCGGGATCCGTGGTGCTCGTGCGGTTGCCGTTGCCGTCGTAAGCGAAGGTGGTGGTGTGGTTGTTGCCGTCGGTGATGGAATCCAGCAGGCCCGCAGCGTTGTAGGTGCGCTCGGTGGTATTGCCGGCGCCGTCGGTCTCGGCGGTGAGGCGCCTGTCGTCATCCCACGCATGGGATAGCGCTGTACCCCTGTTGTCGACCATCGTGGTCAAGCGCGCGCCTTCGTTGTATGAAAGCGTTGACGTGCTCTCATATGCATCGTGCTGCCGGAAGACGCGGCTGAGAGAATCGTACTCGTTGACGACGAAAGGATCCGACGGCCACTTGGGGCTTGCCGCCGCCGTGATCCGGTGTTCGGCGTCGTAAGAGTAGCGCGTGACTCCACCACTCAGACCGGTCACTCCGACTAGATCACCAGCCACACTGTAATGATATGTCACGACGCGACCTGCATCGTCTCGCACCTGGGCAAGACGGCCGCTTGAATCGTACTCGAGTTGCAGTGAGCGTCCGCCAGACGCTGTCATGGCGCTGACCTGACTGCCCATGACGCCGTACGAGTACGTCGTCTCATTGCCGTAGCGATCACGCTCGGTCGTCATGAGTCCCCTGGCGTTGTACACGCGCTCGCTCTGATCTGAAGAGCGCAACACGTATCCTCCTGCCGGTACCGCCATGAGCGCATCCAGGATGCCGTCTGGAGCAACGAATCCGCCTTGGCCGTCAGGGGTGAAGGTGACCCGACGACTGTCGGGATACGTGACGTTCACCATGCCATCCTTGCCAGGACACACCGACGAAGTGAAGCTGGCAAACCACCCGTATCCCAGCGGTCCCCATGCATCCTTGTCGAGCGAGTTGTACGTCCTTCCCACCTGCAGCTCCGGACCTACCCCGGATCGCGAGATGTCGGTGGCGGAGTAGTAGAAATTGCCCGTGGAAGTGTTGATCGGCTCGCCCCAACTGCCGCAGGGCGTATAGGCCCCATACCACAGGGCACCATCAGCCGTACGGTACGGGCGCATCATGCCTGGCCAATAGTCATCAGATAGGTAGTACGCCGACATGCCACCATGGCAGTCTTGGTAGTGATTCATGACAACGTCAAACAGACCCTCGTCGAGGTTGGCGCCACTACCTGAATACGTCGGTTCGGACAGCCAGTTGGCCCTTCCTTCCCCGCCAAACTGAAATACGGAGCCCGGAGCGACCGTGAAGACATGCGAGAACGCGAAATCGCTCATGTAGCTGGCGGAGCCACTTAACGGGGTAGCGTTTGGCGCGCATGCAGAGCATCTCCACGCACTCACACGCCACTCCGTCGGGGCACCAACAGGCTCGAATGCGCCAGCCACTATCGGACTCGGAGCTGCCAGCACGGCCGCCATCGCCCATGACGCGGCTCTCCCTCCTCGCGGAGTGCCCACGACCTCAAGCGTTGAGTACAGTCGAGCGTACGGAGAGGAGTACGTCGTGCCGAACGGAGCCCCCGACGCGCCCCAGTAGTTGTACCGAGCATCGACGGCGCCCGAGGTGGCGTTGTTCAGTCCGCCGAGCCCGTTGCCATCGAGGTCACAGTAGTTGACGTCCGGTGCACACGTCCCAGTTGCCGTCACCCCGTACCCATCGTTGCCCGTAATCTGGCATGACGAGACAGCCCCCGACGCGTTCACTGACTCAAGCCCGTTCGCCAGGTTCTCCTGGAGCGTGCACTGGTCCACTTCCGGTGAACTACTCTGGAGGATGATGCCTGAGCCGGATGAAAGGCCGCTCGACACGCCCCTGGCCACGGTGGAGTCGGACGCAACGACGAGGTTCGCGTTGTCACTTGCTCCACCGTACCTGACCACCGCGTTCTCAATCCTGTTGTTCGAGGAATCCTCGCCAAGGTAGATGCTGCCCCAATCACCGGGGGCTGGCGATGTGAGGCCGCCATCACCGTTCGTATCCTCTCCGAACGCATCATCGGCGAACGCAGTGAAGGCGATCGGCGATTCCGTTGTGCCGACGGCGTGTAAAGTCCCGTTGACCGACAGGCTGCCGCCCGGCTTGAACTTGACGACGCAACCAGGCTCTATCCCGAGCCTGACGCCGTTAGCAACCGTCACGGCCCCATCGACGAGCCAGACAGCGTCGGCCGCGCAGGTTGTGTCGGAGGTGATGGGGCCCGAAAGCAGTCTGCCCGCGTACCAGAAACTGCCCCAGTCGCTCCAGTCGCTCCACAGGCGAGGAACCTGGGTGGACGGCGAGCTGGCTGACCTGACTCGCACATAGTACAACTGGCCTGGGACAAAGCCCCCTGTCGGCTCCGGCACGGCGCAACTGGTGGTTGCGGCGGATGCACCGCCTACAGCACACGGTACTCCCGCAGTCGAGGTCGCAACCTCCACGGCGTACTGAGCTTGAGGATTGCCAAGTGCCTCGGAGTAGGTCCACGCCAGTTGTGGCGCCATTGTCACGGTTCCGGTGGTCGGCGTGGACAACTGAACGGTGGGTATGGGGGCGTAGTCGATCTCCCATGTTGGCTTACCACTTGAGTAATCGGCTGCGCGGAACCCCGCGTGTGCGCCTGCTGTGCACGACAGTCTCACGGTGCAACGATTCTGGGCTACCGAGTACTGCTGCCAGTGCGCGACCATCGTAGTGACGTCGAGTGCGTTCGTGCCATTCGCGAGCGTCTTCAAGGGCGTATAGAAGTAGGATACCGCCGGCGGGCTTCCCGCCTCGTAGCTATCCCATGTGATCGATCCCAACGAGACGCTTGTGCCGGTTGCGCACATGCTTCCGCCAAACTGACCGGCGCCTTTGATGCGAGTGGCGTCGAGGTAAAGCTTCAACCGTGAAGCTACCACTACTCTGCCAGCGGTCCTATGCTGGGACATGCCGGTCACTAGAGCAGATGTGGGTTGCAGATATGCGAACTCCGTCCAGTTCTCGGCGGGGTCATGGTTGTTCACCCACAGAAGCGTGTGTGTGACGAAGTTCACCGGCTGATTCGCGCTCTTGGATGAGATATACGTGTCGTTGCCGCTCGCCAGAACAGCAACGCTTGTCTCCACAGTTGGATCGATGCGCACGGGATACACACGACGGGCATCAGAAAGCCAAGAAGCGTCGGCGGTTATCGTTAGCCGGTAGTTGGGAGCCATACCGGAGAGCGTGTACCGGACGCTGTCCGAGAATTCGTTCCCGCTTCCAGGCTCGGACGAGTCGAGCATGTATGGCGCCGGCATTACGAAGTCGGGGACCTTGGAGTCGGGACGCGACAATGAGATGGAACCGTTGCCTTCGAGCCTGGGCGTGAGACCCAAGAGGGTCAGATCAAAGGCCCACGTGTCGGATTTCGGCACCCGGTCCAGGACCAGGGTCTCCTTGAGTCC
>CAZGNF010000190.1:0-4013 GCA_964527045.1 uncultured Coriobacteriaceae bacterium
CGCTCGTGACCGGCGAGAGTCTCGGCCAGGTCGCCTCGCAGACGCTTGAGAACATGGCCGCCGTCGACGCTGCCGCGAGGATGCCGATCCTTCGCCCGCTTGCCGGCCACGACAAGCAAGAGATCGTGACCGAGGCGCGCCGCATCGGCACCTACGAGCTGTCGATCCAGCCGCACTCTGACTGCTGCACGCTCTTCATGCCGAGAACCCCCGAGACGCATGCGAAGGTGTGGCAGGTGGAGAAGGGGGAGTCGGACCTCGACATCGAGCGCATGGTGAGCGATGCGCTCGCATCGCTGTCGTGGACGGATTATGCGTGTGCGTCGTACCGCGCGCCCCAACTCCGCCCTCGGAGTGCTACGCTCTAGCACAGACGGCGTACGCCGCCAGGGCGTGGACAAGGGGGAAACAATGTCCAGGTACATCAAGGACTTGCCGACGGCACTCACGGCCACACAAGCGGGTGATGCCATCGCTGCGTATCTGCAGTCGGAGGGTTTCCAGATCAAGGACGAGCGCGGCGAGCAGGTGTGGCGCAAAGGAGTGGGCGCGCTCACGGCGCCGCAGTTCTTCAAAGTCGCCCCGGCTGACAATATGGTGCATATCGAAGCGTGGATGGCCGGCATGGCGCTGCTTCCAGGCGTGTATCTCGGCGAAATGGATCCCACAACGGGCGTATACGGCTGGGCAGTGAAGGCGGTTCAGCGGGGGCGCATCCAGGCTCTTGAGAGCATCCTTACGCAGGGCGCGACAGCGGCCGCCGCGCAGCCCGCGCAGGCGATTGACGCTGGATGGTACCCCGACCCGCAGGCAAAGCATGAGCTGCGCTACTGGGACGGCTCCGGTTGGACGAGTAACGTCTCTGACGCGGGGCAAGCTTCAGTCGAATCGTGACGCGGCGCATCCTCATCCTCGAGCCCTACTACGGCGGGTCACACCGCGCGGTGCTTGACGCCCTCTTCCCGATGCCCGGGTGGGATGTTGACCTTCTCACGCTGCCGCCGCGCAAGTGGAAATGGCGCATGCGCGGCGCGGCGATCACGATGGCCGCCGAGGTCGAGCGGCTGTACGCCTCGGGTGCTCGATGGGACCTCATCCTCGCGAGCACGTTCCTCAATCTTGCGGAGTTCAAGGGCCTTGCGGGCGAGAGCGTCTCGGGCGTGCCCACCATCGTCTACTTCCATGAGAACCAGCTCGTCTACCCGGTGCGTCATGAGGCCGAGTGGGACCTCCAGTTCCCGCTCACCAACATCACGAGCGCGCTCGCGGCAGACGCGTGCCTCTTCAACACGCAGTGGAACCTCGACGCGTTCATCCGGGAGATCCCCGGCTTCCTCAAGCAGTTCCCCGATCACCACCCGGTCGGCGTGGCCGAGCGGATCGCCGCGAAATCCGAGGTGCTTGCACCACCCTTCGACCCGACGCCGTTCTCGGCGGCGCCCACGCGCGGTCCGCGACCGCGCATCGTGTGGCCGCATCGCTGGGAGCACGACAAGGATCCCGAGGCGTTCTTCTCGGCAATGCACGCGCTTGCTGCCGAGGGGCTCGACTTCGAGGTAGCCGTCGCGGGGCAGGCGTTCCGGGAGACGCAGGCGAGCGTGGAGGCATCGGCAGCCGCTCTGGGCGAGCGGCTCGTGCACCTGGGCGAGCCCGAGGGGAGGGGAGCGTACGCTGCGCTCCTCGGCAGCTCGGACATCGCGGTCTCCACGGCGCAGAATGAGTTCTTCGGCCTGGCGATGCTCGAGGCGTGCTATGCGGGGTGCACGCCCGTGGTGCCAGACCGGCTCGCGTACCCGGAGCTCTACCCGGAGCAGTACCGCTACGGGAGCGCCGAGAATCTGATCGCGCTGCTGCGTTCGCTCATCATCGAGCGCCCCGAGCCCTTCGCCGCCCGGCACCTGGCCGAGCCCTTCGCCGCCGAGTCGCTGCAACCCGCGTACGAGGCGGCATTCGCTCGCATCGTCGGGCCGCGCTAGAGAAACCTTCGATCAACCCCTTGACGGTACTTTGCATCACCAACTAGAGTGTGATACAAGGTAGATGGCACAACAAGCAAGCGTGGAAGGAGGTCGTTCGCATGGGAGAGGCAGATTCGCGCACCTCGCAGTTCCGCAAAGGCGCTGTCGAGCTGGCGATACTCGCGCTTCTAGCACGCGGCGAGCTCTACGGCGCCGAGATCGTCGACCGCCTCGCGGTGCTTCCGGGCCTCGCGGTGACGTCGGGGACTGTCTATCCGCTCCTGAGCCGCCTCAAGAAGGCGTCGCTGGTGGACTCGGTGTGGCGTGAGTCGCCGGTGGGGCCGCCCCGCAAGTACTACCGGCTGGCCGAGGCAGGCAGCCGCGATCTGGCCGAGATGTCGTCGTCATGGCGCGACCTGTCGGACGCCATCGATTCGTTGTTGGAGGGAGTTGACTCGCATGCCTGAGAGCCTGGAGCTGAACCGCTACCTCGCCGAGGTCCACACCGCGTTGGCCGGGCTCCCTGCCGGCGAGCGGGACGACGCCGTCGCCGAACTCGAGGCGAATCTCCTTGCGGACATCGGTCGCCGTGGCGGCAACGAGGCGGCCGAGCACGCCGCGATAGCGGACCTGGGATCGCCGGCCGAGTATGCGGCAGCAGTACGCGAAGCGTTCGGCCGTGAGACCGTTTCGCCGCAGCCGCAAGGGCGCATCCTCGGCATGCCGTTCGAATTCCGTACGCCCACGGCGAGCACGGTCATGGATCGCATCTGGAATCCGTCCGACCCACGGATATTCATGCCGCGCACGTTCGGCGTCGGCTGGACGATCAACTTCGGCGCCATCGCGGTGCGTCTCGGCTGGATACGGCCGGATGACGTCGAGGAGCGGCCGCTCGAGAACCTGAGCGACGCGGCGATCTCAGTGGCAGTGACCTTGCCGGTGCTCGTTGGAGTGGTCGTGGCCGGAGTCGTTCTCGCGTTCTGGAGCAGGATGCCCGAGACGATTCCGGTGCATTTCGACGCCGCCGGTGCCGCCGATGGCTGGGGCTCCAAGGCAGTTACGCTCGGCATCCTCGTGGCGGTGGCCCTTGGGGCGCCGGTGGCGGCGTACCTGTGGGCGTGGAGGAGCCGCGCGTCGAGGGGCACATTCGCCATCGTCGCCACGTTGTCGATGTTCTTCGGTGTACTTGCCGCAACCATCGTTGGATACACGGTTGCGAACGTGGTGTACGGCGTCGAGGGCTGGTGGCTCGGGCTGCTCGTGCTCCTGTGCGTCCTCGTGCCGGGAGTCATGTTCTACGTGCTCGCACGTGCGAGCCTCAAGAAGGAATGGAGCGCCGCGCCGGCGGCGCCGGAAAGGGAGAGGGAATCGAAATGAACGTAACATCACTGAGCGACCTGTCCGGAACGACCATCGCGCTGATCGTTGCCCTGATCGTTCTCGAGCTCGGCGTGACCGTCTTTGCGCTGGTGCGGCTGATGAAGACGCCGAACGAGCAGCTCGTGTTCGGCAAGAAGTGGCCCTGGCTGCTCATCATCCTGCTGCTCATGAACTCCTTTATCGGTCCGCTGATCTTCATCGTCGCCGGTCGTAAGCCGGCAGCGGCGCAGGACCCGTTCGCGGTGCCCGCACCCGACGCACCCAAGACGACCGACCGCGCGGAGCGTGCGGCAGACGTGCTCTACGGCGGCAGGGACGGCGAGTAGCGTGGCAGTTCCAGCGATCGAGCTCACCGGGCTCGCAAAGCACTACGGCTCGTTCCATGCACTCGACGGCATCGACCTCGCCGTCCCCGAGGGATCCGTCTTCGGGTTCCTCGGCCCGAACGGGGCGGGGAAGACGACGACGCTGCGCATCCTCACGGGACTCGCGCAGGCGACGTCGGGCAGCGCGAAGGTGTTCGGCACCGATGTGGCGGCAGCCGGCAACGAGGTTCGTGCACGCATCGGCTTTCTGCCGGACGTGCCCGGCTTCTACGACTGGATGACCGCCGAGGAGTTCATGCGCTTCACCGGAAGCCTCTTCGGCATCACCGGAGCCACGCTCGAGGAT
>CAZGNF010000191.1:0-3956 GCA_964527045.1 uncultured Coriobacteriaceae bacterium
ACCCCATCGGCTTCGAGTTCTTCACGCCTCCCACCGAGGAGTTCTGCGCACTGCTCGACCATCATCTCAACGACTGGTCGGTCGAGGTCTCTGCCGAGAGCCACGACGACGCCGTGCGTGCCGCCTTCGGCAAGCACTACGCGTTCGAGGAGCTGTCACAGTCGATCGAGATCGCGCTCAAGCACAACTGCTCCCGCTTCGATCTCTACTTCATGACGGGCATTCCGACACAGACCGCTCAGTCGGTGCTCGATACGGTTCCAGCCGTCAAGGACCTTTACTCGCGCCTCGGAAACGACAAGCGGCTGCTTGCCTTCATCTCGCCGATGGCGCCGTTCCTCGACCCCGGGTCGATGGTGTTCGACAACCCCGATGCATACGGCTACACGCTTCGCGCGAAGACACTTGAGGAACATCGCCAGCTCCTCCTCGAGCCGTCCTGGAAGCACATACTGAACTATGAGCCGGATGGTATGACGCGCGATGAGATGGTGGACACCATCTACGAGTCCGCCATCGGCATCAACCGCGTGAAGGCCGAGGTCGGCCTCGCCGATGCCGCGGCTGCCGCAGTCACGGAGCAGCGCATCCGAGAGGCCCAGCGCGCGATGAAGCGCATCGATGAGATCGTCGAGACGACGACCGGCGCCGCGCGGGTGACGGCGCTCGATGAGTTCCGACACGAGGTCGACCGCCTGAACGAGAACACGGTCTGCGAGAAGTCCGAATTGAACTGGCCTTCCTCCGTGCGACCGACGCACGTGTTCAGCAATATCGCATTGTGGTTCCGTGTGAACTTCGAGACCCTCTTTCCGCACACGCGCAAGATCGAGGCCCGACCCGTGGAGCATAAGAGCTGATGGCAGTAGACGAGACGCCGGCCCCCGGCCAGGCGACGACGGATCGCGTGAAGGGCATCTTCACGCACATCGCGCCGTCATACGACCTGTTCAACATCCTGTCGAGCTTCGGCATCGACCGGCTCTGGCGGCGTAAGACGGTACGGCTCGCGCAGCCGAACCACAGAAGCGTGATGCTCGACCTGGCGGCCGGAACTGGCGACCTTACGATGGCGTTCGCGCGTCTCGGCAAGCCGGCTTCCATCCTCTCGACGGACTTCGTGCCCGAGATGCTTGAGGTCGGCAAGAAGAAGGCCGCAGCGTATGACGGCTCGACCACGATCGACTTCGAGGTCGTGGATGCTCAGGACCTGCCCTTCGATGACGCGCGGTTCGACATCGTGACCATCGCGTTCGGCGTTCGCAATCTTCCCGACCGGGCAGCCAACTTCCGAGAGGTGCGCCGCGTGCTCAAGCCGGGCGGCCGGTACGTGATACTTGAGTTCTCGCGCCCGCCGATTCCTGTGGTCCGGTGGTTCTATCATGCGTACCTTCGCGTGGTCATCCCAAACCTTGGTGGACTCCTGACGGGTGACAAGCCGTCATTCCAGTATCTGAATGACTCGATTCGGGCGTTTCCCACCCAACTCGCACTCGCATCCGAGCTTCACGCTGCGGGATTCACCCGTGTGAACTGGCATAACCTCACGTTCGGCATCGTCGCGGTGCATATCGCCGAGGTCTGACGCTCTTCTAGGAGCGTTCTTGCGCGAGCGTGTACGATGTGTGGACGGTTTGAAGACGCACGGAAGGACGCGACAATGCTGCTGCTGGCCCGCTACGTTCTCCCGGTTTCCGACCCTCATATCGAGGACGGCGGTGTCGTCGTGCAGAACGGCGAGATCGTCGCGCTTGGCACGCGCGAGGAGATGCTCGCCGCATATCCGCAGGAGGACGTACACGACTACGGCCAGGCGGCGCTCATGCCCGGCTTCATCGATTTGCACACGCACCTTGAGTACGGATCATTCCGCGGTGTCGTGAACGACCTGCCGTACTCGCGCTGGAAGATGCAGGTCATGCGCCTGGAAGAACTTCTGACCGAGCAGGACTGGAAGAACTCGGCGGTCCTCGGCGCAGTCGAGTCCGTTCGTTCGGGCATTACGACGTTCGCGGATGTCACGGATTCGGGCACGTCGGTTGCGCCAGCGTCGAAAGCGGGATTGCGCGGCGTCATCTACCGTGAGGTCTCGACGATGGATAAGTCGCAGGTGCGCACCGTCGTGGACGCTGCGCTTGAGGACATCGCTGCGTGGCAAGACCAAGTTGATCCGTCACTGTTGACGATCGGCATCGCGCCGCACTCACCGTATTCATGCCACCCCACGCTCTTCAAGACCGTTGCGAACGAGGCGGGCGAGCGCGGCTTGCCTGTGGCGCTGCATCTGGCAGGCTCGAAGGACGAATACGACTTCATCAAGTACGGGTCATCTTCACTCGGCCAGGATTACCGCACGCAGTCAGGCTGGTCCAAGGTCGTCTGGCTGCCAACCGGCGTGAGCCCGGTTCAGTACATCTACCAGTGGGGCATTCTCGAGGTACCGAACGTCATGGCGGTGCACTGCGTACACGTGGATCCGCTCGATGTCGATACGCTCGCGCGCAACGATGTCGCGGTCGCATACTGTGCTCGCTGCAACCTGAAGCTCGGCATGGGTATCGCTCCGCTCCAGTCGTTCCTTGAGCATGGCCTGCGCGTGGGCATCGGAACCGACTCACCGGCATCGAACTCCACAATGGACTTCTTCGACGAGATGCGGATCGGTCTGCTTGTCCAGCGAGGGCTGGCGGGCGAGGCGAAATTCTACCGCGCGAAGCAGTTCGTGAGCATGGCCACGCTCGAGGCGGCACGCGCGCTCAAGATCGATCATCTGGTTGGAAGTCTTGAACCGGGCAAGCGTGCGGACATCATCGCCGTCGACTTGTCGCGGAGCCACCAGGTGCCAACGCAGGATCCTTATGGCGCCATCGTGCATACGAGCAACCAGGAAGACGTGGTCATGACCATGGTCGACGGCCGCATGCTCTATGAGAACGGGACGTTCCTGACCATGGACACCGGTGGCCTCTACGATGACGTGGAGAATGCACGCCTCAAGCTGAAGGACGGGCGCGCCTGATGATCGAGCACGGAACGGTCGTGGCGGTACGGGGCGGCAACGTCGACGTCGTCCTTGCTGGATCGTCCGCGTGTCAGGGCTGCAACGCATGCTCCGCGTCGGACAGCGGGGAGCTCCTGCTTCGCGATGTCGTCGACCGGGAGGGGTCAACCCTGGGCGATGAGGTCGAGGTGCTCATTCCCGAGAGTCTCAGGATGAAGGCGGCGCTGGCGGTGTACGGGGTCCCACTGGCGAGCCTGCTGCTAGGGTATTTGGCTGGCTTCTTGCTTGGAAGCCGCATAGGAATCGAGCCCGATGTCGCGGGCGCCGTCCTGGGTGTTCTCGCGGCGAGTGCTGCACTGGCGGGCACCAGGTTCGCCGAGCGTGTGGTCATGCGCGGCGGTCGGTTCTCGCCTAGAGTGCATGCTATACTCTCGCGAGACTCGGGCGGTATCGTGCCCGAGAATGATGACTTGTAGGAGGTATCCGCACGTGAGCGATCAGGATTTCTTCTTCGACGAAGAAGAAGACGCAAAGCCCGCGCCGAAGAAGAAGGCGCAGGAGAAGCAGGCACAGACACCGGTCCGTTCGGCATCGACTGCAGGCGGGTCGTTCTTCGCGCAGGACGTGCCAATGGTCATCGCTGCGTTCATGATCGTGATAGCGCTGCTCGTTGGCCTTCTCGTCGGTCTGCTGATACCGACCGGCGGCCAAACCGCGAGCACAGGCGCCGCGACTGGCGCGGCAGCGTCCGGCACAGGCAACGCGCCTCAACTGACCCAGGATCAGATCAATTCGGGCCAGATGCCCGCCGATCATCCCGATTTGAGTGGCATGACCGGCTCCGGAGACGCTTCAGGCTCTGCAGCCGCAACGGGCTCAACCACGGCAACCAGCAACTAGCGTAGCGCCGGATGCCCCGGTCAAGACGGTCGGGGTCGAACGCGCGCTCATTCTC
>CAZGNF010000192.1:0-3942 GCA_964527045.1 uncultured Coriobacteriaceae bacterium
GGCGGTTCTTCATCGACCCGTGGACGCAAACGAGCGTCATGACGAACAACCTTCGCGACCTGCTCGCACCCGGGGTGCTCGTGGCGGTCGTCGCCTGGGCGCTCGCTGGCGCGCTCTGCTCGCTCGCGTGCCGCCGGGCCACCCGCACGATGGCCGTGGTGGGTATCGCGCTTGGCGGAGCGGCCCTCGCGGCGGGGTATGCAGCGTGGGCATGGCTCGCGCCTTCGACGCTCACGCCAGAGGCGTTCCTCCCCCACATCGGGGTCGCGCTCATGATCATGATCGTGGTCCTGGCGCTCGGCGCACCCACCCGTCCCGAAGAACACTAGAAGCCACGATGCGGTGACGCCGCTCCTCCTCCGTGTCGTACGGCTGGTATAGTCTTAACCGTTGGACGAAGCGTCGATCGGCACGGGGCGTGACATGGGCATTCTTTCTGATTTTGAAGACCGCATGGGTGCAAGCATCGAAGGCTTCTTCGCAGGCGCCTTCCGTTCTCCCGTGCAACCGGCGGAACTTGCCAAGTCGCTCGGCCGCGCGATGGACGACGGCCGCGTCATCGGCGTCGGCAAGGTCTACGTCCCGGCGGCATTCGCCGTGGCGCTCTCACCGGAAGACGACGAGCAGCTCGGCTCCTTCAAGCCGACGCTCGGCGGAGAGCTCGCTACCTATCTCGTCGATCACGCACGCGAGGCCGGCTATGCACTCTCGGCCAAACCCACCGTGACCTTCGTCGTGCACGAAGAGCTCAGGCTCGGCAGATTCCGTGTAAGCGCGGCCCTTGCCGAGGAACCCACCGACGCGCCGCGGCGGCGTCCGACGATCACACCTGACGGTGGCATCGCCACCGTCACCGTCGGTGGCCTCGAGCACGACGTGGCGCTTCGCGGCGAGCAGGTCGTGGTCGGCCGTCTCGCCGACTGCCAGATCCACCTCCCCGACGTGAACGTCTCCCGCCGCCATGCGGCGTTCATCCGCATGGACGACGGCTGGGCGATCGAGGACCTCGACTCCACCAACGGGACGCTGCTCAATGGCACGACCATCGAGCGCGCCCGCCTCCACGATGGCGACGTGATCGAAATCGGCGTGACGCAGCTCATCTACCACGATCCAGTGGGCTGACGGATGGCTGACGTCATCCTCTTGTTCGGCAGGATCCTCTTTATCGGACTGCTGTACCTGTTCCTGTTCGCCGCCGTGCGGACCGGCGTCGGCATGGTCGCCTCAGGCGGGGTGCGCAGCAAGGCGAAGGGACTCGCGCTGACCGTCGCGGAAGGCCCGCGTGAACTGCGCGGTGTCACGCTGCAGCTGTCAGGCCCGATCGTCATCGGCCGCTCGCCTGACGCCGACCTCGTCATAGCAGACGATTTCGTTTCGTCCATCCACGCGAAGGTCGTCCCCGACGGTGACGGCGCGATAGCCGAGGACCTGAATTCCACGAACGGCACCATCGTGAACGGGCAACCGCTCACCCGACCGGTGCGCGTACGCGAGGGCGACATGATCGAACTTGGAACGAACCGGCTCAAGGTCGTGCGGGCATGAGCGCGCGCAAGGGTGCGCTCCCTTACGCGGGCGCAAGCGATGTCGGTCTGGTGCGCTCGGGCAACGAGGACTTCTACGTCGTGAACCCGCCGCTCTACGCGGTGGCGGATGGACTCGGCGGGCACCAGGCGGGCGAGGTTGCCAGCCAGATCGCGATCGAGACGCTCCTCGGCAACTCGCCTGCCCGGGCAGACGCGAAGGCGCTCGGCCGAGCGGTGCGCGCTGCCAACGCCGCTGTCATCGAAGGCGCCCAGGCAGGACTCGGTCGCAGCGGAATGGGGACAACCCTCACGGCCGTGCTGGTGGAAGGCACCCGTATCGCAGTCGCGCACGTGGGCGACAGCCGCGCCTACCTGCTCCACCTCGGCGAACTCACCCAGATCACGGCGGACCACTCGATGGTCGCGGACATGGTGCGCGCCGGGACGCTTTCCGAGGCGGAATCACGCGTCCATCCCAATCGCAGCGTCATCACGCGCGCCCTGGGGTCGGACCCGAACATGCTCGTCGACGCGTTCGAGCTGACCGCGGCACCCGGAGACCGCCTGCTGCTGTGCTCGGATGGGCTCACCAGCATGATTGAAGACACAGCGATCGAGGAGATCCTCCAGACAGCGCCCTCACCGAACGCAGCTGTCGTGCGGCTCATCGCAGCCGCAAACGACGCTGGCGGACAGGACAACATCACCACGGTCGTCGTCGACATCGACGGCTCTTCGCCAGTCGCGGCACCTCGTCCCGCTTCGGTGCAACGCCCCGAGCCTGTCGCATCGCATGAGCACGCTCGCCGCTGGCCCGCTCGCATGGCATGGCTGCTTGCAGCTGTCGCGATCGTCGCAGGTGCGTGGTATGCAACGTACTCGTACGCGCAAGCTCAGGCGTATGTCGTGGCACAGGACGGCGTTGTCGTGGTGTACCGGGGAGTCCCCGGATCGTTCGCCGGCGTGAGCCTCAACTGGCTCGAATCGGTGACGGACATCCCTGTCGACGGACTCGACCCCATAACCGCCGCGAGACTGCAGAGCGGCATCAGGGTCGACGGCCTCGCGCCGGCGTTCTCGCTCGTCGCCACGTACCGTCTGCAGACCGAGCACTCGTCCGAGCCGACCACGACACCGTGATCGCGATGCGCTCGCGACGCGACACCGAGCTCTTCCTGCTCCTGGCCGCAGCACCCGCCGTGGGGCTCCTGTTCGCACTCGTTCACGGCGCCGCGCGCAGCACGCTCGGGTGGCAGGACTTCGCGGTTCCGCTCGGATTGCTCGCGGCATTCCTGGGTGCGCACGTTGCTGCACGCTTCTTCGCGCCAGGCGCGGATCCGGTACTCCTACCGGTGACGTTCGTGCTCTCGGGCACGGGCGTGGCCTTCATCACGCGACTCGACAGCGCGTCAGGGGCAAGTCAGGTGCTCTGGATGTTCGCGGGTGTGCTCGCGCTGGTAGGCACGCTCGCGATCGTTCCCTCGCTCGAGCGCCTCGCGCGCTACAAGTACACGATCGCACTCGCCGGCGTGGTGCTGCTCGTGCTGCCGGCGATCGTCGGCGTCGAGGTGAACGGCGCGAAGCTCTGGCTGCGCTTCGCGGGCATGTCGTTCCAACCCGCCGAAGTCGCGAAGGTCCTCATCGTGCTCTTCCTCGCCGCCTACCTTGCCGAGAACCGCGAGGTCCTCTCGGTATCGACCAAGCGCATCCTGGGGGTGTGGCTCCCGCCGCTCAAGCACCTCGGCCCGCTGCTGTTCATGTGGGCGCTCTCGCTCGTCGTCCTCGTTGCCGAGAAGGACCTGGGCTCAAGCCTGCTCTTCTTCGGCGTCTTCCTCATCATGATCTACGCCGCCACCGGCCGTGCGGGGTATGTGGTCGTCGGACTCGGACTGTTCGCCGTGGGCGCCGTTGCCGCGTATTCGATGTTCGATCATGTGCAGACGCGTGTCGCCATCTGGCTCGACCCGTTCGCGGATGCCGCCGGCCGAGGCTACCAGCTCGTGCAGTCGCTCTTCGCCTTCGGCGCTGGCGGAATGCTCGGGGTTGGACCCGGACGCGGCCTACCGCTGCGCATCCCGTTCGTGCAGACCGACTTCATCTTCGCCGCGATCGGCGAGGAGCTCGGGTTGCTCGGCGCAGCGGCGGTGGTGGTGGCCTTCCTCGTCTTCTGCCTGCGCGGCCTTGCCACCGGCACCCGTGCCCGCTCGGACATGGCGGCGTTCACAGCCGTCGGCCTCGTCGCCACGTTTGGCCTTCAGGCGTTCGTCATCCTCGGCGGGGTGACGCGGCTCATCCCGCTCACCGGCATCACGCTCCCCTTCGTGAGCTACGGCGGCTCCTCGGTGCTGGCGAACTTCATGCTGCTCGGCGTGCTGATGCGCGCAGGCGATGCCGCCACCGGTCGTGAAGCCGA
>CAZGNF010000193.1:0-3870 GCA_964527045.1 uncultured Coriobacteriaceae bacterium
TCGGGCGTGTGTCCCGCCGCGTACATCGCACCGACGACGGCACCCATGCTGGTATCCGTCACGACATCCGGGGCGAGCCCGCGCGCGGCAAGCACCTTGAGCACGCCGATATGCGCCAGCCCTCGCGCGCTGCCGCTCCCGAGAGCGAAGCCAAGCTTCCTCGACCCAAACGGCCACATGGATCTACTTGCCTTCCTTGGCCAGCGCGATCGCTTCTTTGGAGGACGCGATCAGGAACGCCGCGGCAAGCCCGACTGCCAGGGCGATACCGATGAAGTCGAAGGGCTTAAGCCCATTCGTTAGCTCTCTCAGGAAGAACTTCGGCGCAAAGAAGATGGCCGTGTTCACGAGCATGATGATCGCCCGCATCTCGGTGGGTCCCATCGTGCCGTAGCTGATCTTGAAGACGCCGTCTACGCAGGTGCGCACATACACATGCACTGACATGAGCAGGTAGCCGATAAGCGCGAAGGCCGCGATGTCGAGACGCAGGAACGGCGACATGCCGATGCCGATGATGGTGAGGAACTCGGCTACCGCGTCGACGGTGTGATCGATGTAGAAGCCGAACTTGGGACGCTCGATCTTGCGGAACCGCGCAAGCGTGCCGTCGAGGCTGTCTCCGAACCAGTTGAGGACGAAGCCAAGGTTCACAAACCACAGCCACCAGACGCTCATGGTGGAGAGCCAGTAGCCGGCGAAGATCATGATGGATGCCACCACACCGATGGCGGTGAGCACATCGGGCGTCACCCAGGCGGGCATACGCGCTGCGAGCCACTGGAGCGCGGGACGCTCGAGCGGTCCAAGGAGCATGTCGTTCACGCGTTTGTGCTGCTTGATGTCGGTCATGGATCGACGTACCTCCGCTTGTCGTGCGCCGCCTACGGCGCCTGAATGTCGGGCCACACCGCGTGGGGCATCGCCCACTGACGCGGAGCGCGGGTTATGAGTTCCTCGGCGACCGCAAGGACCGTCTCGGCATTGTGCAGCACGTCTTCGGGATTCTTGACGGAACCCGTCATCGGAATCGGCTCAGACGCCTGGAGCTCGTAGAGTCCGTCCTCACGCCTCAGAGCCGAGATGACCACCACCGGCGCCTGGGCGCGCATCGCGAGCCGCACGTGCAGGACCGGGACGTTCGAGGGAGCGCCGAAGAACCGCGGTCGCAGCTCGGCCTCGGGAAGCGGGCGATCGACACCCGTGAGCACGGTGCCTCCATCGGCGAGCAGACGTGCAGCACGCTTTAGCGACTCGATCGTGACCGGCGTCATGTCGAGGCCGTTGCGCTCGCGCATCTCGTTCTGCCACTGGTATCCACCGTTCGGGTCGGCGACAGAGAGCACCTGTGCGCGCCACCCCGAGATGCCCAACGCCTGTCCAACGAGGTCGAAGTTGCCGAGATGCACGCCGACGATGACGTGCGGGCCCTTCGGCGTCTCCGAGAGGAACCACTCGAACGCCTCGTTGATGGCAACGCGGCGCAGGAGCGCCTGCGGGTTTCTTGGCAAGTGATAGATGTCGTAGAGGAAGCGGCCGCTCATCTCCAGCGTCGCGCGTACCGCCTCGTCGAGCGCGGCTCCTTCGAGCGTTCTGCCCGACGCCATCCACTGGTTCGTGCGAATCGCGCGTACCATCGGCGAGTCGGGCTCGGCAGCCAGTCGAGCAGCTCCACTACGTGCGAGGCGATAGCCGAGCGCGGGCGGCGTTGCCCGGCTCACGGCAAGCGCGAGGCCGATTCCGAACCTGCTGTTGGAGAACGACTGGAAGTCCACGCTCGATCGACCTCCCTCCGAGGCGCGACGTCGGTTCAAGTGTAGCAGTCCTTTCGTGCGGGGCGCTGGCGGTTCTGATACGCTCGTTCGGTGGCGGAGCGACCATCAGGAGGCGAGCGCAGGAACCATGGCGGATACAGAGGGCGGCTCACGAACGACAGGCACAGGCTCGGCCCCCGACATCGTTGAAATCCCGCTCGGTGACCCCCGTCTCAAGGAGTTCGTCCGCTTCCCGTTCCGGCTCTACAAGGGCGACCCGTACTGGACGCCGCAGCTCGACGCCGACCTGCTCGGCAACAAGCTGCTCGGGATGCAGGGACTGCTCACGCCAGAGCACCCCTATCACCGCACCGCCAAGGCGACTCACTTCATGGCATATCGCGACGGTGAGCCAGTCGGGCGTATCTCGGCAGTCGTGAACGAGCGCATCGACGAGTACTGGAACGGCAAGTTCGGCTTCTTCGGCTTCTTCGAAGTCATCGAGGATTACGCGGTTGCCGAGAAGCTCCTGGACGCGGCTCGCGACTGGTGCAAGGCGCATGGTGCCGAGGTGCTGCGCGGACCGGGCGAGTACTCCAACATGACCCACGAGCGCCAGGCGTGCCTCATCGAGGGATTCGACCAGGACGTGTACGTGGAGCACACGTACAACCCGCCGTTCTACGCGGAGTTCATCGAGCGCTACGGGTTCGTGAAAGTGAAGGACTACGTCGCCTATCTGATCGATCTCACGAAGCCGGGCAATGAGCGGCTCGAGCGCATCTCCAAGCTCGTCCGCAAGCGCGGTGCGATCGAGACCCGCTGCGTGGTGATGAAGGATCTCCAGGCGGAAGTCGAACTCATCGTGAGCATCTACAACCAGGCATGGGCCGAGAACTGGGGCTTCCTCCCCATCACCGACTGGGAGGCGGACGCTCTCGTCGAGGCGCTCAAGATGATCATCGATCCCGAACTCATCCGGTTCGCGTACCACGAGGGCAAACCAATCGCGGTGCTTGGCTGCTTCCCTGACCCCAACGTCGCGTTACGGCCACGCTGGAAGTGGTACGGCGATTCCGACTACGTACGCATCGCACGGCTGCTGACGACCCCAAAGCCGATTCCCCGGGTGCGCCTGATGTTCTTCGGCGTTCTGCCTGGATACCGCGGCCTCGGTACCGATGCGCTGCTCTTCGATGAGGTGTTGACCTACTCGCAGAAGCGCGGCTATAAGACATGCGATGCCTCCCTGCTGCTCGAGAACAACGACCTCGTCATTCGGGCATCGGAGTTCATGGGCGGCCACGAATACAAGAAGTGGCGGATCTGGGACCTGCCGCTCTGATTCCGAGCGGTTGTCCACCAGTCGCGAATCGCGCTCGCATGGGTATGCTCGTGAGTGTCCCCGCTCCAAGACGGAGGAACCGTGGAGACGACAGGCGCGATGATCCTGAGTGTTGACGATGACCATGACATCCTTGAGATCGTTCGGCTGACGCTCGGCACCGCGGGCTTCGAGGTGCTCACCGCCGACAACGGACCCGATGCGATTCGGCTCGCGCTCAAGAACCGTCCCTCGCTCGTGCTGCTTGATGCGATGATGCCCGGCATGGACGGGTACGCCGTCGCTGAAGAGATGCAGTCTCTCTCCGATCTCCAGCAGACACCGATCGTCTTTCTCACGGCGCTCTCCGGCGAACAGGATCGACAGAAGGCGTTCGGTGTGGGGGCGGTCGACTACATGACGAAGCCGCTCACGGGCGACAGCCTCGTGGAGATGGTGCGGAAGCACGTCGACACCGGGCGGCGGTTCGCGAGCATCGGCGCACGACGGACCGGCTGGTCAGAGCGCGTGAGCGCCGAGGACTTCGAGCGGTTCAAGCAGTCGCTTGTCGAGTCGCTCGGCGAGGGCGCTGCTGCCGCGGTCGGTGCGATCGTGCCGGCTACCGTGTACTCGATTGCAGACGCAGCGCACAAGCCCGAATCTCTCATCGCCGAACTCGTCGCGCGTTACTTCGGCATCGGTCACCTGTCGCGCATCTCGCCCCGAGAGATCCGACTCGGCGTGCTGCCGACGCCGTTTTGCAGGACCAACCTTGTCGTCCCCATCAACAAC
>CAZGNF010000194.1:0-3816 GCA_964527045.1 uncultured Coriobacteriaceae bacterium
GACACCGCCCTCTCAAGGCGGAGATCACGGGTTCGAATCCCGTACGGGCTACCAAAGATCACACGGCTCCACCTGCGGATGATCGATCCGCAACGGTGGGGCCGTCTTTGTTGTCCGAGTGGTCCTTCGGAGCTCCACCTTAGCGTGCCCGGTATGCTATCCTCGGCGACCATGGACACACTTAGCGCACCCACACCCGAGAAGAGCGACTTCGTTCGCGATATCGTAGCCGCCGACCTGCGTGACGGTCGGATCAGCGGAGTCGTGACGCGGTTCCCACCGGAGCCCAACGGCTACCTTCATATCGGGCATGCCAAATCGATATGCCTCAACTTCGGCATCGCAGCAGAGTTCGGTGGCCGCTGCCACCTCCGCTTCGACGACACCAACCCGGTGAAAGAGGAGCAGGAGTACATCGACTCGATCATGGCCGATGTGCACTGGCTCGGCTTCGACTGGGGAGATCATCTCTACTACGCGAGTGACTACTTCGAACAGCTGTACGAGTGGGCTGTCTTCCTCATCCGTGAAGGCAAAGCGTACGTCGACGACCTTACCGCCGATGAGATCCGTGAGCATCGCGGCACCCTCACCGAGGCAGGCAAGCCGAGCCCCTGGCGTGAGCGCACGGTCGAGGAGAACCTCGACCTGTTCGAGCGCATGCGTGCGGGCGAGTACGAGAACGGCTCACGCGTCCTACGGGCTAAGATCGACATGTCGTCGGGCAACATCAACTTCCGCGACCCGGTGATGTACCGCATCCTGCACGCCGCGCATCCGCGCACCGGCGACGCCTGGTGCATCTACCCGTCGTACGACTTCGCGCACGGGCAGTCCGACGCGATCGAGGGAATCACCCACTCGATCTGCACGCTCGAGTTCCAGGACCACCGTCCGCTCTACGACTGGTTCGTCGAGAACCTGCCGGTCCCCTCGACACCGCACCAGTACGAGTTCGCACGTCTGAACCTCACGCACACCGTGCTCTCAAAGCGAGTGCTTCTGCGCCTGGTCAAAGACGGCTACGTGCACGGCTGGGACGATCCTCGCATGCCGACCCTCACCGGCATCCAGCGCAGAGGCTTCCCTGCCGAGGGGATCCGCGACTTCGCAGCCATGATCGGCGTTGCACGCGCAGACAGTGTCGTTGAGATCGAGATGCTCGAGCATGCGGTTCGCGGCGTTCTCAACCGAGATGCTCTGCGACGGTTTGCCGTGCTCAACCCGCTCAAGGTCGTCATCGACAACTACCCTGTCGGCCAGACGGAAGAGATGGACGTCGTCAACAATCCCGAGAACCCTTCGGCCGGTACCCGCAAGGTCCCGTTCTCCCGCGAACTGTGGATTGAGCGTGAGGACTTTCTGGAGGACCCGCCCAAGAAGTTCTTCCGCCTCTCCCCCGGCCGTGAGGTCCGCCTCCGCTCCGCGTATTTCATCACATGCAACGAGGTCGTGAAGGATGCCGAAGGCAACGTGATCGAACTGCGGTGCACCTATGATCCCGCGACGCGCGGCGGTGCCGCACCCGATGACCGCAAACCGAAGGCGACCCTGCATTGGCTCTCGGCCGAACACGCGGTTCCAGCTGAAGTCCGACTCTACGACCATCTCTTCACGAGTCCGTTCCCTGGCTCCGACGGGCGCGACCTGTTCGATGACCTCAACCCCGACTCCGAGACGGTTCTTGAGGGCTGCCTGGTCGAGCCGGCGCTTTCGGATGTTGCTGTCGGAGAGACCGTGCAGTTCGAGCGGCTCGGCTACTTCTGTTCCGATCCTGACTCTGTGCCTGGCGCGCCTGTCTTCAACCGGACGCTCACACTGAAGGACTCATGGGCCAAGGTGAAGGCACAGGCTGGCAGCTAGGTCGCTCTCACGCCGGACGCATCGGTCGACCTGCTACAATGAGCGCCGGTGGAGTGGGCCGGACGGCCGCGCGTCCGTAAGGGCGTGAGGAAAGTCCGGACTCCGATGGGCAGGGTGCCTGCTAACTGCAGGGCGCGGCGACGCGACGGAAAGTGCCACAGAAAAGAAAACTCCCCCGCCTCGGCGGAGGAAAAGCTGAAACGGTGCGGTAAGAGCGCACCAGCGTCACGGTAACGTGGCGGCTTGGCAAACCCCACCCGGAGCAAGGGCAAATAGGAGCGATTAAGGCTGGCCCGGCCGGCGCTCGGGTATGCCCGCGTGAGGCCGTCGGCGACGACGGTCCCAGATAGATGGTCGTCTACTACAGAATCCGGCTTACAGGCCCACTCCACCGCGCTACGCGCTCCAGACGCGCTCCCGGACCGTCTCGGTGAGCGTGGGCGCATCAAGCGCCGCAAGCCGTACGTACTCCCCGCCAGCTGTGCGAGCGATGTCTCGCGCTGCGGATCCTCCGCCGGGAACCCCCGTCGTGTCGATGACGATGGTGTTGATGCGTGCGTCGCGGATCCGGGCTGCCGCGGTGATCGCGTCTTCGCTGCCGAGTCCGCCGTTGATCCCCACATTGCCGCGCCCGTCCGTGACCAGAACAAGCCACGGAATGACGTCGTCGTTGCGGCGTGCCTCGGTCTCCAGAAGCTGCAGCGCCGAGACGAGGCCGTGTGCAAGCGGCGTCGCGCCGCCGGTCGGAAGTGAGCGCAACTTGAGCTGTGCCAGCTCGACGCTTGCCGTGGGTGCCAGGACGACCTCGGCCGCATCTCCCCGAAACGCGACGAGACCGACCCGGTCACGCCGCTGGTAGGCGTCCACAAGTAGATCGAGGACAGCTGACTTGGCAGCCTCCATGCGATTAGATGCGCCCATCGATCCACTCGCGTCAACGCAGAAGACGATCGATGCGCCAACGCGACGGCGACGAACCTTGTTCCGCAGGTCGGAGGGCTCGAGGGCTATCGCCATGTCGCTCTCGCGCAGGCCCTGGAAAGGCGCGGCGGCGCGGATCGTGGCGTCGAAGGCGATATCCGTCGGAGTCCCTGGGCGCAACGGCTCGGCGCGCACGTAGCGTCCGCTGCGGTCGTTCGATGTCGTCTCCTGGCGCTTCCCGCCGTACGAACGCCGTACCCGGTCAATCTCCAGCGAGAGACGTGACGGCACGTCCTCAGGCGCCGCAGAGGAGCCTGTCTGTTCTACAGATAGGCGAACCCCCAGTACGGCCGTCTCACCGTCACCGTCGCCCTCTCGCGGCGCGTTGGCGGTCTCCGGAGCGCCCTCCTCCGCACCGGCGCCAGCGGCGGACAGCGCAGTCTGGAGTCGATCCTCTGAGTAGGACTCCTCATCAAAGGGTGTCCGGCGCATGCGGTGAGCCAACACCATGGGGGCGACCGCGCGAATATGGGCAGGTGTGACCTCTCTGCGACCCTCAAGGAGCGCGTACGCTGCTGCCGCTCGAGCCATGACAAGATCGGCACGGTGGCCGTCCACGCCGATGGACGAGCACACCGAGGCGATGAGGAAGAGCAGGTCGTCATCGAGTTCGACATCCGGCAGAAGACGCTGTGCCTTCTCGATTCGTCTCACGAGAGCTTTGGCATCAGCGTTCCAGCGTCTCGCAAAGCCAGCGGGGTCGTCCTCGAACGAGCGCCTGCGACGCATGACCTCAACGCGCTCGGTAGGATCATCGATTCCTTCGATGTCCACACACAGACCGAAGCGGTCGAGCAGCTGCGGGCGCAGCTCGCCTTCCTCGGGATTCATGGTGCCGACAAGTAGGAAGCGAGCTGGATGCGAGTGACGGACGCCCTCACGCTCGACGACGTTGACGCCGCTGGCGGCAGCGTCAAGGAGCGCATCCACGAGATGATCCTCGAGCAGGTTCACCTCATCAACGTACAGGAT
>CAZGNF010000195.1:0-3767 GCA_964527045.1 uncultured Coriobacteriaceae bacterium
ATGCATACGAGGCGGCCGCTCGTGACCTGGCGGCCCGCCGCGTGGCAGATGCACTGCTGCGGCTCGATGAAGAAACACGCGTGCAGATACTTTCCTCGGCACTTGTGCTCGATACCGGCGGGAAGCCGATGCAGGGACTGCTCGACGCGATCGCGAAGATGCCGACCGCCTCGCTGGCTCGCCTCCTGAAGCTTGCTGCCACGGCCTCGGGCCGCGAGCCCGATGCGCTCATGGGCGCGATCGAGCTTCCGCCCGAGATCCAGCGCGAGCTCGCGGCGCTGTTGCGTCCGGCCGCACAAAGCGAGAGCGACCGCGGTGTGCCGGCGGCGCCTGACGTACCCGGCATCGTCGCTGACGTTGCCGAGTCGGACGAGGGCGATCAGCTGCACATCGAGGCGCTCATGCGCGCCGCGACGCCCGCCCAGGCCGCGTCTCGCGCACTCGCGACGACGCTCGAAGTCGCACGGCTGAACCCCGGAACCGACGTCGTCCAGGCAATCAGTGAGGCCGTGAAGGTCGCGCTCTCGACAGGTGCTACAGCCGATCTTGGCAACGCGTTCTCGACGTTGGGGGAGCTGGCGTTCGATCCGGCGCTTGCGCCGGCCGTGAGCACGACGCGCACGGCTATCGCCGAGTACGTGCTCGACGCGTACGTGACTGGCTCCGAGGAGACCCGCTCACGACTCGCACGCTCCGCGTCGCGCCTCTCGGAAGCCGTCGGTCCGGCAGCAGCGAGGTTACTCAGGACCGGTGAGCCCGCACAAGCGGCCGCGATCGTCCGGTTGCTCGTTTCACTCAAGGACAAGCGACTCACCCCGGTCGTCAGCCAGGCGCTCGACCACATCGACAGCGGCGTTCGTACAGCGGCAATCAGTGCGCTTGCCGACGTCCCGGGACCGGAGAGCGTCGCGATGCTCCAGAAGGCGCTCGCGCACTGGGATCCGGAGACGCGACGAGTGGCTGCGCGCGAGATCGGTAGGGCGCGCGTGGTCGATGCCGCGCCGGCGCTTCTCCGTATTCTGGAAGAAGTGAACCTTTTCGAAAGGAACTACGAGCTAAAGAAAGAAGTCCTCAAGAGCTTAGAATCTCTGAAGACGCCTGATTCGATACCTTTGCTCAAGCGCCTCGCGCGGCGGCGCTTCGTCATGGGGAAGAAAAATCGCGAATTGCGTTACCTGGCCCAGAAGACGCTGGCACTGGTGGATGTTGATCGAGGGGAGATGCCCACGTGACCGATCCGACGAACGGCAACGAGGATCGTCTGGAATCCAACGAGGAGATCGCGTCGATGGCGCAGCCGGCAAGCCGGACGCCGTTTGCGACCGCCAAGCGACTTGAGCGCGCCCGCGAACTCGCCCGCGCGTTCGCCGTCGCCCAGAACAATGCGTCGCTCTATCCGCCCTCGCACCCGCTGGTCGTGCAATCCAACACCGATCTCGTCGCCGCGGTGAGCGGCATCATGGACATCGGTTTCGAGAACGTCACGATCAACGTCTACAAGGGCACGCTCTTCATCGAGAACCATGTCCTCCCCGAGGAGAGCGTGACGCACCGCAAGCTCATCGAGGATCTCCTCGCACGCGAGATCTCCTCGGTCACGCTTGATATGTCGTTCGGCGAGGCGGACGCCAGCGCGCTTGCCGCCCTGCTGAATGAAAGCGGCATCTCGGACATCGATGGTTCGATCGCCTTCCTTGAGGCGCGCGGGGCGAGCGCGGTGAAGGTCGCCGAGACCACCGAACTCGACGAAGAAGTACGCGAGGCCGAATCGCGCCAGAACAAGATGGATGCCCGCAAAGGCTACGACCAGGGCGTCAACCTTATGCGGGACGTCGAGACGCAGGTCAAGCTCGGCAAGGTCTTCGAGGTCGCGCCCCTCCAGAGCCTCGTGAGCAACCTGCTCGACAACCTGTTCAAGGATCCGGCAGCCGTGCTTGGCCTAACGGCCATAAAGAGCCACGACGACTACACGCTCAACCACTCGATCAATGTATGTATCCTCTCGCTGTCCCTCGGCGCATCGCTTGGCCTGGACGCCGAGTCGCTGAAGTCCCTTGGACTCTCTGCGCTTCTGTACGACCTCGGCAAGGTACGTATCCCGGAGGACATCCTCAATAAGGAGGGCCCCCTCTCGGCGGATGAGTGGCAGATCGTGAAGAGCCACGCCACCGAGGGTGCCGACCTGCTCAAGCGCATCCAACTCGTGGACCAGATGCCGATGGTCGTAGCCTACGAGCACCACCAGCGCCACGACATGCAGGGGTACCCGGAAATGCAGGCGCCCTCCGAGCAGCACCTCTTCAGCAAGGTCGTCGCGCTCTGTGACGCCTACGACGCCATGACCACCCGCCGCCCGTTCCGCCGGGAGATCCGGCCCGACAAAGCGCTCGCGGTGCTCATGCAAGGCCGCAACAAGGCGTACGACCCCAGCCTCACAAAGGCGCTCGTGGCCATGCTCGGCATCTACCCGATGGGCGCCGTGGTGCGAATGAGCGACGGTGCGATCGGCGTGGTGTTCCGGGTGAACCGGGATGATCTGCTGCGTCCGAGGATCAAGCAGCTCATCGACCCGTCGGGACGCTGGTTCGAGCAGCCGGCTACCATCGACCTGCGACTCATCTCGGCGGAAAGCGGGACGTTCACGCTCTCGATTAGCGAGTGCATCCCGGCTGCAGAAGCCGGCATCGACGACGTCTGGCAGTACCTCTAAGGAAGATCGCCTTCGATTGAGTCGAAGTCCGAGTCACCCGGCAGCGCCATGCTGTCGAGTTCTTTCTGGATGGCCGCGAGTTCCTTCTGGATGGCTGCCGTGTCAACGGCGACGTCGCCGGTCAAGCCATCGTCGGCCTCGGCACCGGTCGGTTCTGCAGACGCTGACGCTGTCGCTTCAGGGGTAGCGGTCGGGACGGACACGCCGGTGGGCGTGTCCGTCCCGTTACTCTGAGCACCCTTCGTCCTGCAGCCAGTCGCTCCTGTGAGGAGAAGCGCGGCGAGAACGAGGAGTGCGATCAGGCGTCTGGTCACTACTCCTCCGGCGCCGCGAGGCCGTCGGCGATCTGGGCAAGCTCACGAGCCGCATTGCGCAGCTGCGTGCGGGTCTGCTTCATGAGAGCGACTGCATCGCGCCCCTGGGCCTTGGCGGCACGGAATGCGGCACCTTTGTCGGCTGCTTCAGGAACGGCCTTGAACGCCTCGACACAGGCCTGCTCTTGCGTGCGGGTCTGCTCCATCAGGCGGGTGCACTCTTGCAGCATCGTCCTCACCTGAGTCACGTCGCCACCGAGCGCCTCGACCTTATCGGCGAGAACGTTCACGCGCGCCTGGCGCTTCACGAGATTCGCGGCGGCGGCATCGAAGCGGGCCTTGCGCGCCCGGAGCACGTTCTCGATCCGGTTGCGGAGGTTCTCGATGCGCTGCTCGGCGTTCGCGGCTGCGGCGTTGGCCGCACCAGCGGCGGGCTTCACGCTCTTTGGCAGCGCTATGGCGGGAACCGCAAGCGAGAGTACGATCACCAGTGCGGTGACGACGGTTGCGACGCTTCTGGTCTTCCTGATCATCATGTCCACCTCGATCTCATCGTAACGCGGTCCGCGATGCTCAGGAACCGCCTTCGATGTAGTTATCGGGCGCGGAGGTTGGCTGCGTGTGTTGCTGGTGTTGAGTTCGTGTGGAGCAGGCCCGGCTAGGCACGCGGCAGTTCGACCACGAAGCGCGCGCCGCCAAGCGGCGACTCATCCGCCCAGATACGCCCGTCCATGAGTGTCACA
>CAZGNF010000196.1:0-2740 GCA_964527045.1 uncultured Coriobacteriaceae bacterium
GGCGAGCACCGCGACCGACACGAGTGGGTAGGGGACGGATCGATCGGACGCGACGGGTTCGCCGCGATGTTCGTCGAACCTCGACTCGCAGGCGCCGCAGCGATCATCGAGATGTCGGGCGATATTCCCGAGAAGGACGAAACGAATGTCAGTCGGCTGAAGGAGCTGCGTGAAGCTTCCGTGGAACGCGGGTAGCGCGGCGCGCGGCGCTTGCGACCTGTGAGACGAACGTCACCCGGTCTCCGCTGAACGCGACCTCAGTCGGCGTGTGCTGTCGTCGGTATGTCTCGATGATGAACACGTCGCGCAGCTGCCGCCCGTTAAGGTCGAGCGGATCCTCAGCCATCCTGGCATCCGAGTAGATGCGCGAGACTGCACGCTCGAGGTGTTTCGCAAACGTGGCAGACGTGACATCATCGCGCGTCAATCGGAGCACGCCGCCGAGGCGACCGTGACGCACGAGTACGATGACCACGGCGTCATCACGACCTTCGATGATGGCGACACCAGGCTCGGCGGTTGAGGTCCGAACGACTTCAAGCGATGAGAGCGTCCTATCGAGCGCACGGACCGCGTCCCGGTGCAGAATGGCTTCTTCGTAGTGGAGCTCCGCTGCGGCACGCTCGCGAAGCGCCTGCGTGGCGGCTCTGAACCTGAGGCCTCCGCCGTTGAAGACCCTCAACGCGGCCTCGATTCGGCGCGCATACTCGGCCGGATCCACTGCGCCCTCGCACGGGCGGGGACAACGTCCCGAATCCCCCTCCACGCATGCAGCGGTTGGGGGGCTAAGACGCCGAGCACATCGGCGCAATCCGTACCGGCTGCGAAGCGCTTCTACCAGCGCATCGGCAGCCCACGCGTTGGTAAGCGGTCCGATGAGCGTGCCGGAACGCAAGCGTCTCCGAGTCGTTGTAAGTGAAGGGTACTTGCCGGTACCGCCGACGCGGATGTAAACGACCGAGCGACCACGCTGCTGGTCCCTATTGAGCCGAGGCTGATACCTGGCGACCAGACGGCTCTCAATGAGGAGCGCATCCAGGTCCGAGGCACAGGCGAAGTGGCCGACGGACGCGGCCTCCGCTGCGGGGTGCGGTCGATCGACGTTGTTCGGGCCGTAGAAGTAGCCTCGCACGCGCATGCGGAGGTTCTTTGCTCGGCCGATGTACACGACGTCTCCAGATGCATCACGGAAGAAGTAGACGCCGGGCGCGTCAGGAAGATGCGTGGCGAGCACAAGCTTGCTCGCGAGCACACCCTGTCGGGCGAAGCCACAAAAGCGCGCCACATCCTCGGCGGTGGTCATCCCGCGCTCGCTGAGTTCCAGCAGCATACGCTGCAGGATCTGCGCCGTCGCGAGCGCATCTGCCGAGGCGCGATGGTTGGGCACCGCCTCGACGTCGTAGAATGCCGCCAGAACCCGAAGGTTGTGCCTATCTAGTTCGGGATGCAGCCGTCTGGCAAGGGTGAGGGTGTCGAGAACGGGACGCTTGAACGACGTGCCCCAGGTCCGCTCGGCCTCAAAATCGAGGAACCCCATGTCAAAACGATGATTGTGTGCGACAAGGACCGCGTCGCCTACGAATTCGCGGAAGCGCTCCATGACCGTGGGAACCAGAGGTGCGTCCGCGACCATGCTGTCATCGATCCCCGTCAGAAACTGAATAGCCTGGGGAATCGCTTCGTTCGGACGAACGAGCGTCTCAAATCGGTCGACGATAGTGCCGGCCCTGACGAGCACGGCCCCGATCTCGATGATGCCGCTGCTGCCAGGACGACAGCCGGTGGTCTCGATGTCGACGGTGACGAAATCGCCGTCGGTGAGCGACGTAGCACCAAGCATACAGGCCTTCCGCTAAGGCAGTCGCACGAACACGCCGATGAACAGAATCGTACCATACGACGTATACTCAGCTTCGGTGTGTTGCTCGTCACCGCGCGTGAACGTAGCATGGTGCATATAGAACACTGTCGCTCGGTTGTCGGGCCTTTGCCTAAGGAGAGAACATGTCGTTCTTTGTAATCGGACGCGGACGTGCAGACGGTCTGCTTCGATTGCTCGGCCAGGAGGCGCACGAGACGCGCGAGGATGCTGTCCGCGCTGTTCAGGGTCTTGCGATGTCCGGGGAGGTCTCGGTAGACGATGTAGACGTCTACATCGCTGATCTTGGAGCCGCTGCACCGGTCATGATCGTAGGTATGCCAGCTGCGATACCTGCGGAAGAGGCCTCCGCGGGTGTGTGGGAGGCACCCGCATCGGCGGTCGTTCACGACCTGCCCGAACAAGACCCCGGCGACGTCTTGCTTGCCGACGCACTGCAGCGCGCAGCCACGAGGCTGGAAGAGGAAGGCATCATCGCTCCTGAGTCGGTGGGCTTCGAGGAGGAAGTCGACGTACCTGTCGAGTCCGCCGAGGAATCCATCGAAGAGCCTGGGGTCGTGACCGCCGTCGTAGAACCGAGCGGTGTGCTTGATCAGGACGATGCTCTCGAAGCCGAGCCCGCAATCGCCGATGATCTCTCGGCGGTGATAGCCTCGCTCGGCTCATTGGATGAGGCAGTCGTCACTGAATCTGAGACGGTCGTCATCGAAGAGGCAGTGACCGACGAGTCCGGCGAGTGGCCATGGCTGAATGTTGGAGAGGTCGCCATCGTTGACACGGCTTCTACGGAGGCGGAAGTGCCACTGGAGGTGGCCGAAGCCTTTGCTGAGCCTGAGCCCGAATCTGACGAGAGCGTCGAAC
>CAZGNF010000196.1:2750-3707 GCA_964527045.1 uncultured Coriobacteriaceae bacterium
CAGGTTGTAGAGCCCGAGGCTCAGCCGGAACCAGTGATCGCCCCCGAGCCCGCGCCGATCGTCTACGACGACTCGGACACGCTCATCATGACGCCGGCGATGGACGATGAGTTCACGCCGCAGCCGATCATCATGGGCGACTATCCCATCACCCCGGAGCCCCTTGCCGAGGAGGCGCTGGACGCTGATCTCGACAGCAGCGTGGACGCTGCCGTTGCTGCAGCGCTCACAGACGTCGCTTCCTTGCCGGAAGTCGCCGAGCCAGCAGCTGCTTACGAACCTGCCGGGGACCTCACGCTCGAGGAGTACACCTGCGCTGACTGTGTGTACTCGAACACCTGCCCCAAGGTCAATCAGACGACACCAGCGGAGTGCGGCGCATTCCAGTGGAAGACCGTCTAACCACAAGATATTCGTGACAGAGCCAGCCTGCCTACCATATAGTGTAGGCAGGCTGTATCCGTCTTCAGAGGGGTTAGCGTGTCAGTCGAGCGCCATACATTCCCCTTCAGCGCGATCGTCGGTCAGGAAGTCCTCAAGACCGCCCTGCTGATCAACGCCGTCGACCCTCGCGTCGGCGGCGTTCTCATTCGTGGGCAGAAGGGGACCGCCAAGTCGACAGCAGTGCGCGCACTCGCCGAGATTCTCCCGGAGATCTCCGTAGTGGAGGGCTGTGCTTACGGCTGCGATCCCGGTGACCTCTCGAAGCCGAGCCCGCAATCGCCGATGATCTCTCGGCGGTGATAGCCTCGCTCGGCTCATTGGATGAGGCAGTCGTCACTGAATCTGAGACGGTCGTCATCGAAGAGGCAGTGACCGACGAGTCCGGCGAGTGGCCATGGCTGAATGTTGGAGAGGTCGCCATCGTTGACACGGCTTCTACGGAGGCGGAAGTGCCACTGGAGGTGGCCGAAGCCTTTGCTGAGCCTGAGCCCGAATCTGACGAGAGCGTCGAAC
>CAZGNF010000197.1:0-3663 GCA_964527045.1 uncultured Coriobacteriaceae bacterium
CGATCGCAGGTGGCCAGGACGACTACGCGGGCCGCATCTTCCGCGTGGGGCACCTCGGCTACTTCGGGGAGTTCGACATCATCACCACGCTCGCAGCACTTGAGATGACGCTCGCGGAGCTTGGCTACACGTTCGAGCGCGGTGCCGGCATCAAGGCCGCCGAAGCCGTCTTCATGGGGGAGTAGAGATGAAGGTACTGGTAGCAGATAAGATCTCCGACACCGGCATTCAGAAGCTCATCGACGAGGGTCTCGACGTCGACGTGAAGACCGGCCTGGCCGAGGACGAGATCGTCGCGATCATCGCCGACTATGACGCGATGGTGGTTCGCTCGGCCACGAAGGCGACGCGCCCCATCATCGAAGCGGCGGCAAAGCTCAAGATCATCGGACGCGCGGGCGTGGGCGTGGACAACGTCGACGTCGTCGCGGCGACCGAGCGCGGCATCGTTGTGTGCAACGCACCGACCTCCAACATCGTGTCAGCCGCCGAGCAGACCATCACGCTCATGCTCGCAAGCGCGCGCAACACACCGCAGGCGAACACCAGCATGCACGCGGGCAAGTGGGAGCGCAGTAAGTTCACCGGCACCGAGGTCTATGAGAAGACGCTCGGCGTTGTCGGTCTCGGCCGTATCGGCACGCTCGTGGCCGAGCGCGCACGCGGCCTCGGCATGAAGCTCGTCGGCTATGACCCCTACATCTCCGAGGATCGCGCTGCGGCTCTGGGTGTGGAGCTCGTCGCCACCATCGACGAGATGCTCCCGAAGGTCGACTTCCTCACGGTGCACCTGCCCAAGACGAAGGAGACCATCGGCATGTTCGGTGCCGAGCAGTTCGCCAAGATGCGCACGGGCGTCCGCCTCATCAACACCGCGCGCGGGGGCATCTACCAGGAGGAAGCACTGGTCGCTGCTCTCAAGAGCGGCAAGGTCGCCTCGGCAGCGATCGACGTCTTCGAGGTCGAGCCGTGCACGGAGTCGGCGTTGCATGCGATCGAGAACGTCATCCTCACGCCGCACCTGGGCGCATCGACCGATGAGGCGCAGGACCGCGCGGGCGACCAGATCGCCGAGCTCGTCATCGCTGGTCTCAATGGCGACATGGTGCCCACTGCCGTGAACATCGCGCCGGTCGCACCCGACGTCATGGAGAAGGTCGGCCCGTTCATCTCGCTTGCCGAGGGCCTGGGCGCCGCTGTCGCGCAGTTTGCGCGGACCGGCATCGAGGAGCTCGACGTGCTCACGGTCGGCCAGCTCGCCGACACCGACACGCGCATCCTGAAGACAGCCGTGCTCAAGGGTCTGCTCGGCAGGGTCTCTGACGAGCCGGTCAACTTCGTCAACGCCAACTACTACGCCGAGCAGCGCGGACTCAAGGTCACCGAGACCAAGCGCGCCGAGACCCACGACTACACCAACATGCTCATCGTGCGAGCAGCCACCTCCGGCGGACCCGTGGAGATCGCGGCGACGCTCATCGGCAAAGCGAACGAGCCGCGGCTGGTGTCGCTCTTCGGTTACGACCTCGACATGGCGCCCGGCGACTTCATGGCCTTCTTCCGCTACCCGGACCGCCCCGGCATGATCGGCAAGGTCGGCACCATCCTCGGCGACGAGGGTATCAACATCGCATCCATGCAGGTCGGACGTACCGCCGCCGGTGGCACCGCCCTCATGGGTCTCGTAGTCGACACCGCACTTTCCGAGGACATCCTCGGTCGCATCAAGGCAGCTGCCGACATGACCGACGCCTGGAGCATCGAACTGTGATCCATCGCCCGACATACGTGACGCACGGCCTGCGACTTATCTGGCCGGTGGACCTCCTCTGAGGTCCCCGGCGGGTAGGTTCGCACGCGACGAGACCACGATGGAGGGCACACCATGAGTACCGACAGGGTCCAGATATTCGACACGACACTGCGCGACGGCGAGCAGTCACCGGGCGCGAGCATGAACACCGAGGAGAAGCTGGAGATCGCGCGCCAGCTTGTGCGTCTCGGCGTCGACGTCATCGAGGCCGGTTTCCCGATCTCGAGTCCCGGTGACTTCGAGAGCGTTCGCAAGATCGGCGCCGAGGTTGGCGACGCGGTCGTCGTCTGCGCGCTGTCGCGCGCGATCCCGAACGATATCGAGGTCGCTGTCGACGCGCTTGCGACCGCCAAGCGACCGCGCATCCACACGGGCATCGGCGTCTCGGAGAGCCACCTGCGCGACAAGCTCCGCATCAGCGAGGACGAAGCGCTCGAGCGTGCCGTGGCGGCCGTGAAGTTCGCCCGCAACTTGGTGGGCGACGTGGAGTTCTACGCCGAGGACGCCGGACGAGCGGTTCCCGAGTATCTCTACCGCGTGATCCAGGCGGTCGTCGCCGCCGGCGCTACCGTGGTGAACATCCCCGACACCACCGGCTACGCGTACCCGGAGGTGTTCGGCTCGCTCATCAGCGGGCTTATCGAGAACGTGGACGGTATCGAGAACGCCATCGTCTCGGTGCACTGTCACAACGACCTCGGCATGGCGACCGCGAACGCGCTTGCAGGCGTGAAGGCCGGGGCGCGTCAGATCGAGTGCACCGTGAACGGCATCGGCGAGCGTGCGGGCAACACCGCGCTTGAAGAGGTCGTGATGGCGCTCAAGCAGCGGCCGGACGTGTTCGGTGCCGACACCCGCATCAACACGCGAGAGATCACGCGCACGTCTCGGCTGGTCTCTGGCATCACGGGCATCCTCGTGCAGCCGAACAAGTCCATCGTAGGCGCGAATGCGTTCGCGCACTCCTCGGGCATTCATCAGGACGGCGTGCTCAAGGAGCGCAGCACCTACGAGATCATCGACCCGGCGGACGTGGGCGTGGGCGGCTCGAGTATCGTGCTTACCGCGCGCAGCGGTCGCCACGCGCTCAAGCATCGCCTGAGCGAGCTCGGCTTCGAGCTTCCGGACCTCGAGTTCGACCGCGTCTACGCGGCGTTCCTGGAGTTGGCCGACAAGAAGAAGGAAGTCTACGACGAGGATCTTGAGGCGCTCGTTGGCGAGAGCGAGCGGACCCTGAACGAGGTCTACCACCTCGCGCAGATCCACTTCACGAGCGGAGAGCCGGGCATTCCCACGGCCACCGTTGAGCTCGTCACGCAAGATGGCGAGCACCTCATCGATTCCAGCCACGGCACCGGTCCGGTCGACGCCGTCTACAAGGCGATCAACCGCATCGTCGACGTGGAGAACGACCTCACCGAGTTCCGTGTAGAGGCCGTCACGCGCGGCATCGACGCGCTCGGCGAAGTCACCATCCGCATCAAGAGCGGCGACGGCCGGATCTTCACCGGTCGCGGCGCACATTCGGATATCATCGTAGCTTCGGCGAAGGCGTACACCAACGCGCTCAACCGGCTGCTCGTCTCGCAGGCCCCGACCGTACCCGAGGAGATCTAAGCCATGACCCGACCGATGACCATCACCGAGAAGATCCTCGCCGCGCACGCCGGCCTGCCTGAGGTCGAGCCGGGGCAGCTCGTCAACTGCGCACTCGACCTCGTGCTCTCAAACGACGTCACCGCGCCGATCGCCATCAAGGAGTTCGCGAAGATCGGCGTGGATCATGTGTGGGATGCCGAGAAGATCGCGCTTGTGCCGGACCACTACACGCCCAACAAAGACATCAAGAG
>CAZGNF010000198.1:0-3652 GCA_964527045.1 uncultured Coriobacteriaceae bacterium
AGCCGCCGGTGCTGCTCAAGGACACCAGCATCGCGGTGGACCTGGCCGAGGCCGCACGCCGGGCCATTCTCGGCTTCGAGCCGCAATTGTCGGCCCGGGGCGTGCATGTGAACGTGGCGATCCCCGAGGAGGCCTGCGTGATTCAGGCCGATTCGCTCGCGGTCACGCGGATCTTGGGGAACCTGGTGTCGAACGCGATCCGTCACGGTGAAGGCATGACGGCCATGACCGTCGAGGTGACGTGTCACGACGAGTGCCAGGAGGTGCGCCTCACGAATGATGGCGTCACGCTGCCCGCGGATGTTGATCGGCTCTTCGAGCGCGGGATGGCAGGAGGTGGCGGCGCCGGCCTTGGTCTGGCGATCGCCCGAGAACTCGCGAATCGCATGGGTGCCACCGTGCGGGCAGAGCGGCTCGCCGATGACGAGGTCTCGTTCATGCTGACCTTCAGGGAATCGTAAGGATCGCGCAAGCCCGCCTTCAGTCCGGCGTCGCACACTTGGATCGAAGGGGGTGGGACACTGTGACAGCAGACAGCCGTGAAGTGGTCATCCGCACAGATGGCTTGTGCAAGCGGTTCGGGGATGTCGATGCCGTCATCGATCTGAATCTTACGGTCAGGCGCGCCGAGATATACGCCTTCCTCGGCAGGAACGGCGCGGGGAAGTCCACCACGATCAAGCTGATGCTCGCGCTCATTCGCCCGACGGCCGGCTCTGTCGAGATCCTTGGTCATCGCATGGAGCCCAACGCGTTGCGGGCGCTTGAGCGTATCGGATCGATGGTCGAGGCCGCGGGCGCCTACGGCAATCTCACGGTCCGCGAGAACCTCGATCTGCAGCGCAAGATGCTCGGTCTGCGGCGGGGAGCCTGGGTCAGCGAAGCCGTGGAGCTCTGCGGGCTCGGCGAGTACCTCGACAGGCGCGTTGACACGCTCTCGCTCGGCAACAAGCAGCGCGTGGGACTTGGCAGAGCACTCCTCAACAAGCCCGAGATCCTCATCCTGGACGAGCCGACCAACGGACTGGACCCAGCGGGCATCGCCGATGTGCGTGCGCTGCTCAAGCACCTGGCCGACGATCGGGGTACAACGGTGTTCCTGTCGAGCCACATCCTTTCAGAGGTGCAGCAGCTTGCCGACACCATCGGCATCATCCATCAGGGTCGCCTTCTGGAGGAGATCGGCTACGAGGAGCTGCGACAGCGGAATCGGGAGTACCTGGAGCTCCATGTCTCGGATCTGAAGCGAGCCGCCTGGACGCTCGAAGAGCGGTGCGGCGTCCGCGACTATGTAGTCCGGGAGGACGGTGCGTTGCGGGTGTTCAGCGGGTTCGACCGGGCAGGCGAGTACACGAAAGCACTCGTTGAATCCGGCGTGTCGGTGCTCGGCTCAGCTATGTCCGAGGAGCGTCTCGAGGATCACTTCATGAAACTGACGGCAGAGGACGGGGAACAGCCTGCGTCACGCGGGCGAAGGGGGGAGCGCGCATGATGCGGGCATTGTCGGCGGAATTCGCCAAGCTCAAGCGTTCGAGAATGCTTCTTTGGACGTCGCTTGTCGTGGTCGGCTATACGTCTATCGGTCTCGCAGTGTTCCCGATCGTGGAGAAAGCACAGCTGCAGAGTTCCGGCAGTACTCCCAGCGCAATCGGCGACGTGTTCGCGCAGGCGGGCATTGTGGAAATCGACTGGTCGACAGCCATGAAGTTCATACCGATGGGCGTCTCAGGTGCATGGGGGATCTTGCTGCTGAGCCTGGTCGCGGCGTATGTCTTTGGTCGCGAATTGCGAGAGGGAACAGATGTTGCCTCCGCCACACTCCCCGTTCGTCGGGAGACGGCCGTGGCGGCCAAGATGATCGTCATAGCCGCATGGATGGTCGGACTCGCGCTCTTAGCAGTCGTCGCCGACATCGGGGTGGTGGCGGTCTACCTTGGATTCGATGGATTCTCGCTGTCGCATGTCTGGAAGGCGCTCGCGGAGACCCTCTATGCGTGCCTTCCCATCTATCTCACATTGCCGCTGGTGGGATGGCTGTCGCGTTCGCGCAAGGGGTACATGCGGCCGATGCTCTTTGCTCTTGTCGCCTTCATGGTCTCCAGCAGCCTCATGGGTACCGACCTGGCAGCCTACGTTCCGTGGAGCATGCCGATCGTCGCGGTCGGAGTCACCTGGATGCCGCTCAGAGGTGAGCTGACGGCGGTTTCCTGGGTAATCGCTACGGCGGTGTTCTGTTTCGGCATGGTCGCATTGTTCAGACAGGCCAATCGCGCGGAACTGGGTGCGTGAGGTTCGAAGATGATAAGAGCGCTTGGTGCCGAGATAGCGAAGCTTAGACGCGCGACGCTGCCAGCATGGACCATCCTTGTGGTTCTCGTTGCCCCGTTCATGACCGGGATGATGGGTAGCGCGGATAGGGAGTGGTTCAACGGCCTGTCGTGGTCGGTGTTCCTGAGAATGGGGACACAGAACATGTCTACGTGGTACGGGATCCTGCTGTTCGGCCTGCTTACTGCGTTCATCTTCGGACGAGAGTACGCCGAGGGTGTGGCGCCGAACGCGCTCACGGTGCCGATGCGCAGGGAGTTCTTCGTCCTGGCGAAGCTGGTGATTCTGGCCGCGTGGATCTTCGCGCTCGCGGTACTCTCAGTGATTGCCCAGGGCGTATGGGCAAGCGCACTCGGGCATACCGGCTTCGACTGGTCGTCCGTCTGGCCCGCGTTCGGCGATACCTTCCAGGTGGCCCTTCTGATCTACTGCACTCTGCCGGCTGTGGCCTTTGTCGCCGTAGCAAGCAGGGGCGTGTTCGCGCCGATGATCTTCTCGGCGCTGGGGTTCTCCGCGGGGATGATAGGCAGCGTTGCCGGGTGGCGGGAGTGGTTGCCGTGGGCCATGCCAGCGGCGATCGGCGGCTCCTTCCTGGAGCCGCTGGGCGCCTCGGTCTCGGTCTCGCTCGGGATCGGCTCATGGGTCATCGCCGCCGGGGTGTTTGTATTGGGACTGTTAGCACTGATCTGGCACGTAGATCGTGCCGACGTGGCCTCTTAGCGTCGCGCATATCTCGCGGCGCGACGGACAATTCGCCCTGTTCAATGTGGGTGCACGGTGGTATCATCCTAGGGCTTGCGCGCGCTCGCGTGCGAGTGAACAGTCCTGTAGGCCCCCGAGAGCATGACCGACCGGAAAGCAAGCGACCGAGACGTTAGCACCCGGGGCCCCGACGTTGGAAGGGGCCACCACAGTGGTAGAGTACGACAGCATTATCGTGGACGACCGCGAGTACACCGATGAGGAGATGCACGCTCTCATCGACGGCACCATCACCGATTTCGACGACGGTGACCTGGTAACCGGAACCGTCGTGCAGGTCGAGCGGGACGAAGTCCTTCTCGACATCGGCTACAAGTCCGAAGGCGTCATCCCGGCCCGTGAGCTCTCCATCCGCAAGGATGCCGACCCGAGCGAGATCGTGAAGCTCGGCGACGAGATCGAGGCTCTGGTCCTCCAGAAGGAGGACAAAGACGGCCGTCTTATCCTTTCCAAGAAGCGCGCGGCGTACGAGCGCGCCTGGGTTCAGGTCGAGGAGAAGTTCACCTCGGGCGAGAACGTCGAAGGCGAGGTCATCGAGGTCGTCAAGGGCGGTCTCATCCTC
>CAZGNF010000199.1:0-3597 GCA_964527045.1 uncultured Coriobacteriaceae bacterium
GATCGCCACCACGCTCCTCGGCGGATGCGAGATCGTTATCCGCACCGAGGTGAACAGAGATGGCTCCGGTACCGTGGGCACGCGTGTGGTCACCGGCGAGGAATCGATGACCGAGATGATGGGCCTCCCCAACGCGGAGCCGTTCATCGAGTCGTGGATCGCGTCGCAGGAGCGGCTGGGTCTCAAAGTCGAGCGCACCACGAACCAGCTGAAAGTCGACCGCACCTTCGCAACGCTCGAGGACTTCGGTGCCACGAGCGGAGCGGTCGGGACGAGCTGGTCTCGGCTGGGCGCCGTGGACCTTCCCGACGGCCGCCACGTCTTCTTCCTGGCCTCGCTCGACACCTCGACCGTGTATCCCGACACGCCCGAGGAGGGCGCCGACACGACCGCCTACGACAAACTCAAAGAGGAGATCGACGCCTCGACGCTGCGCTACGAGCTCAAACTCCCCGGAACCGTGCTGGGCACTAACGCGGACAGCACCGGGAGTTGGGACATGTCGATGGGCGGGCGGCGGTTCCTCTTCGCCGAGTCGCTCACCGGCACGTCTGATGCGGACAGCAGGTTGGTGGCCGCGCAGCAGGTGTGGGTCATCGTAGTCCGCTGGTTGTTCGCGATTGCAGCCGGACTGCTCGTGTATGGCCTGGTCGCGTATCCCTGGCGGACGAAAGGCGGTGATTCCCGTGGCTGAGCGTTACTCACGGCGGACGCGCGCGCTTGTCGTCGGCCTGCTCATGCTCGCGCTCTTCGCTGGCTTCGCTGGCACGTGCGTTGGCGGTGACACCCCCGAGGTCCAGAAGCCGGTCAATGAGACGAAGCTGCGGTACGAGGAGTTCCTGCAGCAGATGGGGGTCCTCGGCAGGCTCGGGGACGTCGGTGCGCCTTGGATCATCGAGCCTGAAGCAGACACCGAACTGGACGGTGAGTTCACGATCAGCGGCTGGTCGGCCAGGCCGAAGGACGTGACCGGGCAGGGTGCGGCCGGGGCGTATGTTCGCATCTTCATCGCTCCAGCCGTCGTCTACGAGACCACCGGCTCGTATCGCGGCTACGAGATAACCTCGGCCACACGGGTGGCGCGGGTCAATCCCGACACCGGCGATTGGTCGCTCGCTGCCGGGTCAGCCGCCGACTCCTTCGAGGGCGACTGTGTGGTTCTGGCTGTAACCCATATGGGTGGCGTTGCAGGCCCGGAGAGCCCTCCCACGGTCGTCTCGGTCACGAGTGCGGACGGTGCCCGCAAGAGTAGTGGTGACGCATGGCCGGCTGCCGAGGAGACGATCTACCTCGCGACAGCGATGGTGCGTCCGTCCGGGGAGTCGTTCAAGCCGGGTGCCGAACAGCAGCTCAAGGCGCTCGTGGACTCCGTGAAGCGCTACTACCGGGATGCAAGCCGCGGACGCGTCAGGGTCGAGGTCATCTACGAGGTAGGACTCAAGCCGCTGTCAGTCACCGACAACAAGCTTGAGACGGACTGGGACACCTATTACGCCCATATCGGCGACGCGGTCTCATGGATTCCCAAAGACAAGCTCCCGCCAGAGGGTTCTGTACTTGCCTACGTGCTCGCACAGCCGGGTGACGACGGTCGCAATGAGGATCCTCCGGGCCGCGCACCGCATTCGATCTCGTGGACCGACCTCGGTATCGCCGGCACGAGCAAGTTGCGTGGCAGTTTCATCAACTTGCCGCTCGACCAGTACGAGGGGCAGGACATGCCCGGGGTCGTAGCGCATGAGATCGCACACGGACTTGGATCGTTCCCCGGGACTTCACGGACTGCACTGCCCGATCTCTACGAGAATGCCGACGGCGGGTACACCCCGGCCGACTTCAACAACTTCGATGACATGTCAGAGATGGTCAACTACAACGTCGGCTACTACTTCTTGATGGCGACCAACAGAATCGTGAATCCCTGCGCCTACTCCCAGGAGTGGCTTGGATGGCTCGACTTCCAGGACGTGGCGCTCAGCAATCTCGGGAAGACGGCCACGAAGATCGACGTTCCCTACCTGGACGGCGTCTTGAGACCGGTTCAGACCGTGCCCCGCGTGGTCTGGACCGAGCCAGACGGGCGGCAGTCGTTTACCGTCATCGAGGCGCGGTCGAACACTCGCGGTGCGTGGGATTCGAAGCTACCAGCCTCGGGCGTGGTCATCTACAAGATGCGGACAGCGAAGCCGAACGAGCGGCAGGCGTGGCAGTCTCAATGGCCGCGCAGCATCAACTGGTGCACCATGATCAACTCAGGTGTAGCTCAATACTACGACGTTGCCGAGGGCTACATCGTGCGACGCACTGGTGATATGACGGGCGCGGCCTCCGAGTCGCTTGAGGTCGTCGCTGCCCCGGGAGTCAACAAGGGCGACTCGACCGCGGAGATCGCGAATGCTCTCGTGGGGACCACGATGCGCATGCCTATACCTGAGTTCAACTGGAGCGAGTCGGCGACCGCCACGGTACGCGGCGAGGACGAGTCCGGCACGGTAGCGCCAGACCTGGACCTGCACGCCTACCTTGCAGACGGCACGCACATCGGCGTGAACTACGAGACCGGCGCGTTCGAGAATCCCGTTGAGGGGGCGCTCATCTCGGGAGACATGGTTCTGGACTCTGAGTGGATCATGCTGCCGAGGTCGATTGCAGCGGGTGCGCGCTTCGAGATATCTGCAAACGACGCTGTCGCCTTCGAGAAGGCGTATCCCGAGGCAGCACCTGATGGTCTCGACCTCGCGTATGAGGTGCAGCCGACGATCATCGACGAGAGCACCGACGCTATCGGACGCGGCGAAGTGCAGCAAGGCTCATTGAAGGCGGGCAAGACGGCCTCGACATCGCTCACGTCAGACAAGGATTTGCGCCTTGCCCCGCTCGCTCCTGGCTCAGGCGGGCCGACGGGTCTCTCGGCGGTCGACCCGATCCTGTGGGAGCTCGGTGGCGCCGGGCTGCTCGTGATGGTCGGTCTGCTCGTGTTGCTCTGGCCGAGGAAGCGGTAGGGCGTACGCGCCCTACCGCGTCTGACCGGTGACCTGCCAGCTTCCGATGAGGAGGGCAGGCGTGAGATTCGCGCCGCCTTCTTCCGGACCGACGAGCACGCGTCGGTCGCCGACCGCCTGCACGTTCGCGAGCGCGTCGACGGCGCTTTGCGTGAAGCGCACGTTCTTGACGGGCTGCGTGAGACGACCGTCCTCGATGAGGAAGGTGCCGTCGCGGGTCATGCCGGTGAGGACCGCGCGCACCGGATCCTCGACGTTCACGTAGTGGAAGCGCGTGATGTAGAGTCCGCGCTCCACACGCGCGATCATCTCGTCCACGCGTGTCTCACCAGCTGCGAGTTCGAGGTTCATCGGCAGGGGACCGTACGGGTTGGGCGCGGGGAGTGCGTGGCCTGTGTTCGCCGCGCCGAGCTCAGCCGCCCAGTACGAGTCGGTGACCGGGCCACGGACGACGCCCGCCTCAACGAGCGGCGTGCGACGCTTCGGCATCCCCTCGAAGTCGAACGTGAGGCCGACCGTCTCGGCGGCAAGCGCGTTGTCGTGAAGCGTGATGAGCTCCGAGAGGAGCCGCTCGCCCTCGTGCCCGGCGATGAAC
>CAZGNF010000200.1:0-3587 GCA_964527045.1 uncultured Coriobacteriaceae bacterium
ACTTCATTCGTTTCCGCCCAACGCTCAACTCCGGATATGCAAGCCGGCAGTACTTGTCGGTCTCACAGAACAGACCCTGAGCATCGATCGCATGAAGTCGCCGCCCTCGAAGCCCGTCGAATCTCAAGCCGAGTCGCTCAAACTCCTCGCCTTGGTGCTCCACCATCCACATGATTACTTCGGAAGGCGACATTCCGCCGGTGTCTTCAAACACCTTGCGAATGCCGCGCATCGCGCCAGGACCGGCCTTCGTGAAGTCATCTTCAGAGAAGTTGACATGCGGTGAGTAGTTGAGGTCGATGGCCGTCTGATAAGCCATAAAGTCACCGAACAACGGGTAGCCCCGCAGTATGCCAAATACCTCCTCGAGACTGTTCGCGCGCAAGATTCGTTCGCTGGCGTCTCCCATCAAGAACATGTGCCTGAACAATTCGACATGATTCAGGTGCTTCAACTGCCGGCCATAGACATCGTTGGCGCAAAGGATAAAGGCCCCTGTGTAGAGTTTGCGCTTACCCTCTCGAAGCGTCTCCAACGCCGCCTCGAACGATCCATCTGCAAGATCAGCGAGGGTCGGATAGCGGTGCAGCAGGCGCCGGAGCCCCTCCCAGGTGTCCGGCCAACTAAACGTCCGGAATGCCACTATCTGGAACACGGCATCCTGCGGCGAAACGGGAATCTCCGGATAGCACACACTACGAATCATGTACTGGCTGACGCGGTCCGCCGCGCGAAAGACGTTGCAGAACTTGAATTCGAGCAAGATCGGATCATCAGTCCAGGGTCCGCGCTGCCCGGACAGTCTACGCTCGAAGATCGCTTGGCGTTCGGCCGCAAAACGCCAGTAGGTCTCGTAGACGTCCGGACGTGGAATCAAAGTTCTTGCCATGTCTCGAGTACACCCCTGTCTGCGCCGCTAGGTCTGACACCTGAAGAATACCCCCGTGCCGTGGAGGTTGAAGTACCGCGAATCGGGGACCAGCAGCTCCTTCGCTGCCGTCCTCTCGCCGAGGGTGTAGCGAAATCGTTGTTCGCCAGTGAAGTGGTCAAGCACGATCGCGCCGCCAATCACAGTGTTTTCCACCACCGCCTCAATGGCCGCAGTCGCCGCTGAATAGTTGTCGGTGTCCACGAAGGTCAAGATCATTGGCCGTTCGCGAAGGATTGCCGCAGTGTCAACGATATCACCGGGCACCAGCTCGACATTCGTGTCCGACAGGTACTGCTCGACTAGCGAGAGTCTCGAGTACTCGGCGCCCACGTGGTCGTACATGTCCAACAGCGAACGCCGTGGTGGAAAGCCTTCGAAGGTGTCAAATCCGAGGATCGGCCATGAGCGGTGGAGAGAAGCAACAACCTCCGCGATGAAGCGTGTTGTTCCTCCCTTGAACACGCCGAACTCCGCGACACAACCATCCAGTCCGAGTGTTGCCGCATGCTTGAGACACTGATAGATGTGCACGAGGCAGTTTGGATATCCGTTGGCGATCGAGGGGACCAGCAGGGAGTCCACAATTGCCCGGAAACTCCGGTCGCGAAACGCGTAGTGACCGTACCCGGCAAGCAAGACCTTCGGGGTCGTGTCAGCTGAAGCGTGCTTAGCGACAAGGGCCAGCGTCTCTTCCTTATCCTCATCATCAACGATGGCAACGGTCTTCGACCGCATTTTGCCCATATTCGAGCACAGTTCGACATCGTCCCTTAGCTTTGAATCGACGAGGTCAGTTCCAAAGAGTTCCAATTCGCCTCGATATCCCAACTGATTACGAACTGCAGCGGCGAATTGTCGCACGTCGGCCGCTCGACCGACGACAGCCAGACGCTCTAGACCCGCATAAGACTCCTCGAGCACATCCTCGAGCAGTTTCGCGATGACTTCCTGTTTCATGGTGTCTGAGCCACCAACAGATCGGGCGAGGCGCAAAGTACTGTGAGTTCGTATGCCAGATCGCTCAAGAGTGCGGCTGCTTCGAGCCTTTCCCCAAGTGCCGCGCCGTCCGATGCGAGCGCCTCCGCCACAGACAGCGATAGAACGAGATCTCCACACACCTCTGTGACGGTTCTGGTCGGCAGAGGCGGCTGATATCGAACCAGGAGAGTCTCGAAACCCGCAGTGCCATCACTGGCATTCCGGCTCAACCACTCCACGCCGAGCTCGCGCTGCCTCTCCCCTGCGTCCTGGTCGAGAAGGTATGTGCGGTACTTCAGACAGTAGACGAAAGCATCCACCGCAGTCTCGTAGAGCGGCTCGTCTCCCTCGGGCGCGCCGGCCAAGAGGTTGCTCAGGCGATCAGTCTTCCGAGCGATGTTTGCGAGAATAGAGATCAATTCACCGCGCTTCTTCCAACTATCCCTATACGCTGCGTCCTTCTCGGAATGCAGCTCGGCAATTGAGGCATTCAGGCGGCACCGCCACGCACCGCCCACAGGCGTGATCTCCGCGGCTTGTCCCGCCTCTCTGTCGGCAGCGTGATGTTCTCTCAGCCAAGATGTCGCCGCTGCGTGAATATCGGTCCCTTCGAGGGGGGCGAGCACTCTCAGGGCGCCATCCAGATCGCGTCCCTTCTTCGCTAGCCAGTATGCGTGCAGCATGACGAGGAACGCACGCAGTAGCGGATCGGTGCACTTAGAGAGCTCCACATCGGCCACCGCGCTCGGATTAGTTCGAACCTTTTCCTCGAGTTCGAACCACGTGTGAAGGCACCTATCGAGCTGGTCGAGTCCCGTGCCGAAAGCTACGCGTCGTTTCGCTGTGTGATACATGCCTGAGTAGTCGGTGCAAGAGGTCAGAATCTCCTCGGCCCTTGCCCAGTGGTGTTCGTAAATGTGCATCGAGCTGACCAGCCAATGCTGGCGTCCCACCGCCACGCCTAGCCAGTGTGCCATACACTCTTGGAGCAGGGCCCACTCAAAAGTGTTGATTCCTGAGAAGCCCCAGACAACGTCATTGCTTCTGACCGCAACGGAGAGGTCGAGAGCGCCATCGCGCACCATCCAGTGCAGCCAGTTGTTGCACGGGATGTCCTTGCTCTCGACGAAGTCTTGATCAGGGTCGAAGATTGCCATCACGCCTCGTCGGCTCGTCGGGTTCTTGGCGAGCAGACCCACGACGGCCCGTATCTGATCGACTCCGTTCCAGTTGCGAAGCCTCGGCCCATAGGCGGCTCGCCATGTCGCGCCATCGTCAGAGAACTGCGACGCGCGCGGCAGATACGGCAGCAGGAAGTCGATGTCTCCGCAACCACTCAGCACCCATACGCTCTCCGCGACGGTCGCAAACGGGTTGTTCGCTCGATGAGGAACGATAATGAACCGCTCAAGCGGTGAGTAGATCGTGAAACTCTCGCCCACGAGTTCTCTTGTGACCTTCCCCCTCGGGTCAACCAGGGAGCCCTTCCGCATGATACGTGACAGCTGGCCGCAGAAGGCATCCGCGGCATTTCGATAGATAGGCTCCGCCATACTCGTACTCCTCTCGGTCGATGCGCCCCAGTGGCGACTTCTGCAGGCGGAGTCTCGCGAGCCAGGTTCTGTCCAGTCTAGCGAACGCCAGTTCTCCTACCAAGTCGCGCAATCGATACCATCGT
>CAZGNF010000201.1:0-3573 GCA_964527045.1 uncultured Coriobacteriaceae bacterium
TCCACGCTCCGCGACGATGCTGACCGATCCGACGCCAGCGGCCGCGAGATCCGCCACAGCCGCAGGCAATGCCTCGATGCAATGGCGACAGGCCGGGATGACGGCGGACACGGCGATGCGCGTTCTGGCAGCCGAGGCGGCTGCGACGAGTTCCCTGACACCCTGGAGGGGTGCTCCGTGGTCTGGTCCCGATGGCAGTGAATCGCTCGGCACATAGACGATCTCGAAGTGCCGAACTCCCGCATGCAGAACGCCGGCTGCATTCCCGCCCACCGCGAGGAGGCCTCCAGCCGTCTGCAATCCGATGCGACGGTATCCCGCACTCGCAGCTGCCCCGATGATCTCGGGCAAAGCGGAGTGCCCGAACGCCTCGGCTCCGCCCAGCATCAGGAGCGTGCCGGGGCCGGCGGCCACCGCTGCGATATCACCGATGACTTCAATGCTGGAGCGATAGGTTGCGACACCTGATGCACCGCAGCGCGCGCACTGGGGAAGACCACCGGAACCGATGTCGATACGTACGACCTCTAGCACGAGCCTCCCCCGTCGTCAGGAACACAGAGACCAGTATAGCCGCCACATGCCGAACCATGAGTAGCACCTGCTAGAATCCTGAATATGGATATCCGACGCCCTCTGCGTGAGACCGTCGCCGGCGCGTTTGCCGCCGTGGCTGTCCTCGTCTTGCTCTATGTGGCGCGCATCCAGAGCTATCTGCTCTTCCACAGCATCGCGGAGCTGTTCGCGATCGTCGTTTCTGCCTGCGTGTTTATGGTCATGTGGAACAGTCGTCGGTTCGTTCAGAACCAGTACCTGCTCTTCATCGGCATCGCGTCATTGGCTATCGCCTGCGTTGACGCAGCGCACCTGTTCACCTACAAGGGCATCGGCATCATCGCGAACGCGACGCCAGACACGCCAACACAGCTCTGGATCGCGGCACGTTCTATGCAGGCGCTTGCGTTGGTGATCGCACCCTCCCTGCTTGGTCGAAAGCTCAACCTTCGCCTGAGCGTCGTGGCCTGGTCGACCGCTGTCGCGCTCGTCTACTCTGCGGTGTTCTGGTGGCAGATCTTCCCGCAGTGTTTGGGCGCCACGGGACTCACTTCATTCAAGATCGGCGCGGAGTACGTCCTGTGTGCGCTCTTCATCGCGGCACTGGTGCTCCTCCGGCGCAATGCTGCGCGTTTCAAGCCCGAAGTCCTCAAGCTGCTCTCATGGTCGATTGCAGTGACCGCCGCCTCCGAGCTGTGTTTCACGCTCTACTCGGACGCGTACGGCCTGTTCAACCTGCTAGGCCACTACGCCCGCATTGTCGCGATGTACCTGCTCTACAAAGCGATTATCGAGACCGCATTGACTGAGCCGCACGCCGTGCTCTTCCGTGAGCTTGCACAGACCAATGCCACGCTGAGCGAGCGCGAGTCGCGCATTCGGCGCGAAGCAGAGCTCTCACAGACGCTCGCCGTCATCGACACCGCAGTGAACTCAACGCTGGAATTGGACGAGATCCTGCAGCGAGCCCTTCTGGGCGCTGCGGAGGCAGTGCATGCGGACTCCGCGGCTATCAGCCTCCGGGAGGGCGATGGCTGGCGGATTGCTCATGTATACCAGCTCCCCGACGACTCGATCGGACTGCCGCTCGATGAGGCCTCCGGCCGCCATCTGTTCATCGCGGCGCAGTCAAGCTCACCACTTGTGGTACGCGACGCACTTACGGATCCAAGGGTGGACACCGACCTCGCAATCCGTCTTGGAATCAGCGGGCTGCTCACCGTACCGCTTTCCAGTGGCGGCCGTGTGTTCGGGATCCTGAGCTTCCACCTCCGCAGCGCGGACCGTCAGTTTCGCGACACCGACCGCGAGTTCGCCATGCGACTCGCCATCTCGCTCGCACTGGCGTTTGAGAACGCGCGCCAGTATGCCGCACAGCGCGAGATCGCAGACACGCTTCAGGGAGCGATGCTCACGTTCCCCGAGGCGCTCCCCGGGCTGGCGCTTGGGCACGCCTACCGATCCGCGGACGAACTTGCCAAGAGCGGCGGTGACTTCTACGACGCGTTTGAGATCGACAAGCATCGCACCGCGATTGTGCTTGGCGATGTGGCGGGCAAAGGCATTGCCGCTGCGGCCACGAGTTCGATCGTCAGGACAACGCTGCATGCGTTCAGCGGGCAGGATGCTACGCCATCGACGGTCCTCGCCTCAGCGAATGAGGCCCTCGTTCGCCTGCTGCCCGAAGGCATCTTCGCAACGGCAACCTACGCGATCATCGATACGCGCACCGGGAGGGTTGACCTCTGCAGCGCCGGGCATCCAGACCCGTTCGTGTGCACATCAACCGGCTGCATCAGGCACGATGCGCTCAGGAACCGGCCACTCGGCATATGGCCTGACGCTGCCTTCGAGCAGTTCAGCATCGCGCTTCGCCCGGGAGACTCGATCGTCATCTTCAGCGATGGGCTCCCAGACGCGCGCCGGGGCAAGGAGTTCTTCGGCGAGGATCGCGTCCATCGGACCCTCGATACGATGCGCGACGCCGACCCACAGACGATCGTGGACATGCTGATGACCGAAGTCGCGGCGTTCTCCCAGGACGTGCACACCGACGACATCGCCATAGTGGCAGCGTCACTGACGCCGGCAGACTAGAGTCCACAACGAAGAGGACCCCCTTGAGACGGGGGTCCTCTGTGCGTTTCATGGTGTCGAAGGAGGGATTTGAACCCTCACGAGGTTGCCCTCACTAGGCCCTCAACCTAGCGCGTCTGCCGTTCCGCCACTTCGACCCGAATCGTTGCCCCGAAGGGCAGCGAACGGAAGTATAGCAATGCTTTCGCGCCCTGCCTAGCCCGCAGCGTCACTATCATCGGCAGTGGTCGACACCCGCTGACGTTCCACGGGAATCGGATTGACCGCCGCGAAGTGACACGCTGCCCTGTGACCGGGAGCTACCTCTCTGAGTTCAGGCTCCTGTTGCGAGCAGATCGGCTGCGCGATCGGGCACCGCGTGTGGAAGCGGCAACCGCTCGGCGGGTTGATCGGGCTCGGTACATCGCCTTCGAGGATGATACGGCGTCGCGCACGCTGCTTGTCAGGATCAGGCACCGGTACCGCCGAGAGCAGCGATTGCGTGTATGGATGGTACGGCTCGTCGTACAAGCCCTTCCAGTCACCGATCTCGACGATCTTTCCGAGGTACATGACCGCGATGCGGTCGGAGATATGCCGGACTACCGACAGGTCATGCGCGATGAACAGATACGTCAGGCCGAACTTGTCCTGGAGCTCATCGAGCAGATTGATGACCTGCGCCTGGATGGAAACATCGAGCGCAGAGACGGGCTCGTCGCAGATGATGAGCTTTGGGCGCAGAGCGAGAGCACGCGCGATGCCGATTCGCTGACGCTGTCCGCCCGAGAACTCATGCGGATATCGGTTGATATGCTCGGGATTCAGTCCGACGACCTCAAGAAGCTCGCGCGCCTTATCGCGACGCTCCTCGGCAGTACCGATCTTGTGGATTACGAGCGGCTCCCAGACGATCTCTCCGACTGTCATGCGCGGATTGAG
>CAZGNF010000202.1:0-3562 GCA_964527045.1 uncultured Coriobacteriaceae bacterium
GGTAACCAACACACCGGCGCCCACGCCGCCGCAGACGGTCACCGTCACTCCCGCGCCCACGCCGCCGCAAGACCCGCGCACGGCCGTCAGCAGCACCTACTGTGCGCCGCATCAACCCACCACCACGACCCCAAGCCGCGACCGGGACCGCGACCAGTATCACGCCGGGTCGAACAGCACCTCGAGGTGTGACTGGTAGTCAGCTACTCAGATGTTGAATGCATGGAGGCTCCTTCGGGAGCCTCCTGCGTTGTTGAAGGACGTAGGAGGAAGAGATGCGCGTGACAACGCCTACTGCGCACTCAGCTGCTTGAGGTAGTCGATCGTCGCATCCACGTCGGCGTCGGTCATCTGCCAGCGGGGCATGGGGTCATCCAAGCGCTTGCCTTCCTCGTCCAGTCCTTCACGAATCGTCTCCTTGATGGTCGCGTCCGTGAAACCTTCCTTGGTGAGCGCGTCGTAGGTGATGTCAGGTGTCTCGATGGTGGTTCCCATCATCATCCTGATCGTCCCGCCACGTCCGTTGGCTCCGTGGTAGGACCCGCAACCGTTGCCGCCCATCATTCCTGATCCCTCAGACACGCCAGGGGCATTCCGCTGGATGGCTTGACCGTCCGATCTCACGCCGGTGAGGAAGATGCGCTCGCCGACAGAGGAGTAGCTGTCCGTGCCAGACACGCCGCCCATCATGCCGCCATCTCCCGGACTGGCGTCTGACCCGTTGTCGCGCATCATGCCGCCATCACCCGGACCGGCATTGGGCCCCCTTGGGGGCACAACAAAACCGCAGGTCAGAGGCCTGAAACTCCCTGTTGCGTGCTTGAGATCGGGCGCCAAATCATGTCATCCTGAGAGGCGCGCAGAGGATAAAGTCGCAGATCAGAGCTGGTGCCGCGAAGGCCCGAGCGCCTCCCAGCAATCCCTTCTGTTCAGAACCCGGCTTGGCGCCCGATCTGGTGCCTACGTGCGTGGGGAATGTCAGGCTGCGGCACTGCCCGCTTCAGCCCCTGGAGAACGCCCGGGGGAGTACCTCACGACGCGTCGGTGTCCCTGATACCCGTCTTCCAGTACGCGTAGGCCATCGTGAGCTGGTACAGGTCGATGAGCATGTCCGATGGCGGCTGAGGACCTCCGGCGTATCCCATGCTTCCTGCTTCGCGCCCGCGTGCTCCACAGCATACCAGGCAGCGGCACGGCACTTGACGGACCGACGGCACGGGCGTACTGTCCGCATAGTACCTGACTAGTTCAGTCAACTTTGTAGGTGAATGAACGAATGAGGCTCTCGGCGCGAAGCGAATACGGCCTCCTGGCGCTCATCGACATGGCGAGCGCCGAGGACGGACGCCCGCTCGCGACACGAGACCTCGCCGAGAGCCGCGGCATCCCGCCGGCTTTCCTCGAGCAGCTCCTCGCCGACCTTCGTCGCGCCGGCCTCGTCCGCGCTACGCGCGGGCCGCGCGGCGGATTCGCCCTCGCGCGGACGGCCGAAGAGATCACCGCACTTGAGATCATCGAGGCGCTCGAAGGACCGATCGCACCCTCCGTATGTGCTCCCGATGCGTGCGGGCGCGAGGAAGGCTGCGCCGCCGCAAGCGTCTGGGGCGACGTCTCCGGAGCGGTTCGCGGGGCGCTTTCCGGATTCACACTTGCACGCATGGCCGAAGAACAGCTGCGACTCGACCGTGCACCCCTGACCTGCTCGACACGGAGGACAGACTGATGGACCGCACCGTATACCTGGACTACGCCGCTACCACCCCCACCGATCAGCGCGTGGTGGACGCGATGCTGCCGTTCTTCACCGAGCGCTACGGCAACGCGAACAGCCTCTACGCGCTCGGCCGTGACGCGGCCAGAGCACTGGAGGAGGCACGCGAGCGCGTGGCCGCCTCGATCGGCGCAGCGAAGCCCGACGAGGTGATCTTCACCTCGGGCGGCACCGAGTCGGACAACACCGCGCTCATCGGCCTCGCCACAGCCGGCGGGCGCACGAAGGGCCACATCATCGTGTCCGAGTTCGAGCACCACGCCGTGCTCGAGCCCGCCTGGTGGCTCGGCAAACATGGCTTCGACGTGACCGAGCTCAAGCCGCGCACCGACGGCATCATCCATCCCGAGGATCTCGAAGCCGCGTTCCGCGACGACACCATCCTCGTCTCTGTGATGCACGGCAACAACGAGATCGGCACCATCCAGCCGATAGCCGAGCTGGCAGCCATCGCGCACGCTCGCGGCGCGCTCTTCCACACGGATGCGGCCCAGACGCTCGGCAAGATCGACTTCAACGTCGCCGAACTGGGCATCGACGCCGCTTCGTTCTCCGGCCACAAGATCTACGGCGCCAAGGGCACGGGGGCTCTATACCTGAAGCGTGGCGCGCGCCTCGCGCCCTATCTGCTGGGTGGCGGTCAGGAGAACAAACGCCGAAGCGGCACGCAGAACCTCCCGGGCAACGTGGGGTTTGCCACCGCGCTCGAGTTGATGGACGCCGAGCGGCCAGCCGAGGGCCCGCGCCTCGCGGCGCTGCGCGACCGCCTGACCAAGGGCCTGCTCGGCGCAGTGGAGTATTCGCAGCTGAACGCGTTGGAGGCAACCACCCGCCTCCCCCATATCGCCAACTTCGTGATCCCGGGGGTGGAGGGCGAGGCTATGCTGCTCCATCTCGACGCCGCGGGCATCGCGGTCTCCACCGGCTCGGCATGCAGCTCGGGCTCGCTCAAGCCGAGCCACGTTCTGCTCTCGATCGGCTGCCCGGTGGAGTTCGCGCACGGATCGCTGCGCGTGAGCCTTGGCAGGTTCACCACCGAGGAGGACGTGGACTACCTGGTCGAGAAGCTCGTCCCGGTCGTCGAGCGGCTGCGCTCGATGAACCCGCTCTACGAGAAGACGGTCGCCGGGTTGCTCGGCGTCAAGGAATAGGAGCATTCAGATGATCTACAGCGAGAAGGTCATGGAGCACTTCGGTAACCCTCACAACGTGGGTGTGATCCGGGATGCCGATGGCGTGGGCGAAGTGGGCAACCCGATCTGCGGCGACGTCATGAAGATCACCATCAAGGTAGATGACGACCGCATCGAGGACATCAAGTTCCAGACGCTCGGGTGTGGAGCGGCGATCGCCACATCATCGATCGTGACCGACATGGCCAAGGGCATGACGCTCGCCGACGCCGCGGCCATCACGAAGAACCAGGTTGCCGATGAGCTCGGCGGCCTGCCGCCCGCGAAGATGCACTGCAGCGTGCTGGCGACCGACGGCCTCAAGGTAGCAGTGGACGACTACCTCGTGAAACACGGCCGCGAGCCGATCGCCGGCGAGGTCAAGAGCGCGGATCCGAACTTCGACCCGCACGGGGACGAGGACGACGAGGAGCACGCGCACTAGCGCGCGTGCCCGTACACCCGTCATGCCTGAGGTTGCCATAGCACTCAGCGGAGGAGTCGACTCGTCGGTGGCCGCCGCGATCCTCGCCGAGCAGGGGCGCGACGTCTTCGGCGTGACCATGCGCCTGGGCCTGGCCGAGATAGCCGCACGTCCGTGCTGCGGCGAGGAGGAGGT
>CAZGNF010000203.1:0-2501 GCA_964527045.1 uncultured Coriobacteriaceae bacterium
CGACTGGATCAGCGACTACTACCCTGCGTTCGTCTTCGAGGAGCACCAGGACGGGTTCTTCTCGGCGCTGATGGAGCAGTTCCGCGGTATCCGTGATGCGTCCGGACTCGATAGTGACCGGTACGTGGAGCTCATGACCGCGTACGCCCAATCGCTCGAGTACAAACTGGACCCGCAGAACCTCTCGCCCAAGTTCCCCGTCGAGACGGCCACCCAGCAGGCTGGCGACTGCGACGACAAGGCGCTGCTCCTCGGCGGGCTGCTCGCACGCGAAGGCTACGACGTCGCGATACTCCTGTTCGGCCCCGAGCAGCACGTTGCTCTCGGCATCAAGGCCGACGGGCTCGAGTACGGCGACACGGGGTACGCGTACATCGAGACGACGACCCGCGGGTTCGTCGGCATGCCACCCGACACGATCGGTGACGGAACGAAGCTCACGAGCACGCCGCAGGTGTTCAAGCTGGGTGACGGCACCAAGCGGTACGGCGCCGGGCCGCAGGTGAGCACCATCCTCGCCACGGCTGATGCCGCGAAGAAGCGTGCGGACGAGCTCGCAGGTCGTATCAACGCGGCGGACGCGCAACTCAAGACGCTTCAATCCACTGTGACCGGCCTGAAGTCACGTATGGACGCGTTGCTTGCCGCCGGTGACACCGCAGGGTACAACGCGCTCATCCCCACGTACAACGCTGCAGTCGCCGATTACAACAGCGCCGCAGAGAAGCGCAACGCGCTCGCCTCGGAACACAACCGCGTGGTGGCCGTGCACACGTACATTGTGGAGCACCTCGACGATCGTGCCGGGACATTCGCCTACCTGAGCGCGAATCCGCTCTAGTCAGATTCACACCGTCTTCACGTCACCTCCCTTGTGTGTTCACCGCGCATCGTTAGTCTGTTCACGAAGTACCTACGCCGCCCTACTGAAAGGACGACCATGTCGTACGAGAAAGCCCCGAAGGAACCGCGCACGCGGGCACGGATGATTCGCTGGGCGGTACTCGCCGTCGTCCTGGTAGCGATCACGGTCATCGGGTATCTGCACCAGACGCTTGCGACCGGCAAGCCAGCAGGTGTGGACGCGCTGTGTCCGTTCGGCGGACTGGAAACCGCGTTCTCGCTCATCACGTCCGGCTATCTGCTCAAGCGGGTCGCGCTCTCGGGCGTCATTCTGCTGGTAGCCGTTGTGGCGGTCGCGATCGTCTTCCGGCGCTCGTTCTGCGGGCAGATCTGCCCGCTCGGCTTCATCCAGGAGATGTTCGGCGGCCTTGGACGCCGCGTCTTCAAGCGCCGCCCGCAGCTCCCCGCCTGGCTGGATCGGCCCGCCCGGTATCTCAAGTACGTCGTACTCGTGGTCTTCATCTACCTGACCTGGACGGCGGCCGACCTTGTGATTCGTCCGTACGATCCGTGGGTCGCCTACATGCACCTGACCTCGGCTGAAGTCTTCGCAGAATTCAGCATCGGGCTCGCGGTGCTCGGCGCTGCCGTCGCCGGCTCGTTCGTGTACGACCGCTTCTTCTGCAAGTACCTGTGTCCGATGGGTGCTACCCTCGGCCTCATCTCGAAGTTCAGCATCTTCAAGGTGCGCCGTACCGAGGCTACCTGCATCGACTGCAAGGCCTGTGACGCCGCATGCCCGGTCAATCTCAACGTCTCCGAGGTAGAGACTGTCGAGTCAGCCGAGTGCATCAACTGCAACGAGTGCGTCAACGCCTGCCCGGTGAAAGACACCCTCGCGGTAAGCACGCGTAGCGGCAAGCGTCTCTCGGCACTGGCGACGACGGGCGCGGTGGTGGCGATCTTCGCGATCGTCGTTGGAGCCGCAACGATCACCGGCGACTTCCAACTGAAGGCTGCAAGCCTTGCTGACGAGATCGAGTCGGGACAGGGCGAGGGCGAGGGCACCGGTGCGAACGACGCGCCGATGACTGGCGAATTCGATGTGAGCCTCATCAAGGGCCGCACGGCACTCACCGAGGTCAGCGAGGCGACGGGCATACCCGCAACGCTCTTCGAACAGGTTCTGGGCGTGCCGGTCTCCGAGCAGGACATCCCGATGAAGGACATCAAAGACGGCTACGGCTTCAGCCCCGAAGACGTCCGAACGATCGTCGAGCTGTACCGGACGGATGCCGCGGCCGCCGAGGCATACGTTCCACTCGGCGAAGCCGGAGAGTAACGGTCCAAGAATTCCAGAGGGCTCCCGTAACCCCGGGAGCCCTCTGTTCGTTTACCTGGATGCCAGCCACCCCTCGGCTGGCATTTCCTTTTCCCTAGGCCTGCTCCCGGTGCTCCTCACGTGCCGAGCTCATGTCCGGACGAAGCAGCCGCCGCTTCCCCACGAGCCGAATGAAGGCCTCGGCCAAAGTCGGGTCGAACTGCGTGCCGATACAAAGGTCGAGCTCCTGGAGCGCCGCCGTCGAGGAGAGCGCCGACCGGTAGGGCCGGCCCGATGTCATCGCGTCGTACGCGTCGCAGATGCACAGCAGCCGTGC
>CAZGNF010000203.1:2511-3553 GCA_964527045.1 uncultured Coriobacteriaceae bacterium
CTCCAGCGGAATCGTCTCCCCCGCCAGTCCGTCGGGGTAGCCAGTGCCGTCCCACCGCTCGTGGTGGTGGCGGACCCACGGAAGGATCTCCTCCAGTTGCGTGGATTGCAGGATCTTCTCGCCGAGAGCGGGATGTTCGCGGATATGACGCAGCTCGGCCGCATTGAGCGGACCACGCTTGCGAAGCACGCGATCAGAGATGCCGATCTTGCCCACGTCGTGCAGGAGGGCCGCAACTTCGACAAGCTGCCGCTTCCCGTCGTCCAACGAGACCTCTTCTGCGAGCATGACCGAAAGGACCGCGACATTGCGGGAGTGGAATTGCGTCAACGGGTCACGAGCGTCGACCGCGGCCGCAAGCGCGCGGACGGTTCCCAGGTGGGACTGCTCCTCAAGCTTCGTGATGCGGTCGTGTGCGCTCAGAGACTCCACGACAGACGCATCGAACGCGACCACACGGTCCTTTCCGTGGTACTTCGCCCAATACAGAGCGCCGTCGGCCTTTCGCAGCAGGTCATCACGTTCAAGGCTGTCCTGGGGGTATGTGGCAAGCCCGATCGATGCCGTCAGCACACCGGACTCGCCAACGTCCACATCCAGAAGTGCTTCGCGGATGCGCTCCCCGATGACGACTGTGTCGGGATCTGCCGCTTCCGGCAGCACGACCGCGAACTCATCCGCACCGAGCCGACAGACGACATCAGACGTTCGGCAGGCAGTGCGAATCGCATCTGCCGCGGACTGCAAGACTCGGTCGCCGAACGCGTGACCGTGCGCGCCATTGATGCGCGAGAAGCCGTCGAGGTCGATGACAACGACCGACACGGGGCTCCCACGGCGACCAGCCATGTCCAGTTCGAGTTGCAGCCGCTCGTGGAAGTAGCGGTGCCCGTAGAGCTCCGTGAGCGGATCGTTCACCGCCTTGTCGAACAGGAACTCGTTCTCGATGGCAGCAACCGCAGAACGGCCGGCGACAACGAACGTGAGACCAAGCGCCGTGACTCCGTACGCTGCCCGCGAAAGCGAGTCCGCGGAGCCCATG
>CAZGNF010000204.1:0-3534 GCA_964527045.1 uncultured Coriobacteriaceae bacterium
GCCTCGCGACCGGTCTTAACTACCCCGATGCGCTCGGTGGCTGCGCTGCCACCGCGTGGAACGGCGGCGTGCTGCTTCTCACCGCTCCCAGCACCCTTTCCGCTCCGGTCGCCTCAGCGATCACCGACAACAAGAGCGAGGTCGGGGTGGTCGAGATCTACGGCGGGACCAGCGCAGTCAGCCAGGGCGTCTTCGACGCCGTGGAGGCGCTGCTGAACTAGACGACAGCCGCAGTCATCTCGAGCCGCCCGCGATGCTTCATGCTATCGCGGGCGGCTCGCGTTACTGGAACGCATTTGAGACTCGGGACACGTTGGGCTATGCTCTGTTCCATGCTGCGGGGGCCCCGCGGCACATATCTCCGAGTCTCGGACTCCTACGGCAGTTGGTCGCTGCTACGGCGCCGAGACCGATAGGGTTGCATCGGAAACGATTCGGCCTTCCGTACTCGAAAAGGAGAAACACATGAGAGACCGGTTTGTTCGTCCCGCCCTGTGGCGGATGGGAGTCATCGCCCTGGCAGTCGTCCTGGCATTCTCACTCGTGGGCTGCTCGAAGACCACGACCGACGATGCCAGCACGGTCCCGGCGCCCGCCGAGAAGACCAAGATCGTCCTTGCGTCCACGACTTCCACGCAGGACTCGGGTCTGTTCGACGTGCTGATCCCGGCATTCGAGAAGGCTAATCCCGAATACACAGTTGAGGTCATCGCCGTAGGCAGCGGTGAAGCCATGAAGATGGGCGAGAACAAGGACGCGGATGTCCTGCTTGTTCACTCACCTGCCGCCGAGAAGGCGTTCATGGACGCTGGCTTCGGTACCGAGCGCCGTGACGTTATGTACAACGACTTCGTCCTCGTCGGTCCCGCCGCAGATCCTGCGGGTGTCAAGAGCGCTGCGGATCTCAATGCGGTCATGGCTGCACTTGCTCAGGGCAAGGCGCCGTTCATGACCCGCGATGACAAGTCGGGCACCAATGCCAAGGAACTCAAGCTGTGGACCGACGCGAGCGTGAGCCCCACCGCCACCGCGAATGCTGCCGACTGGTATCTCTCGACCGGTCAGGGCATGGGCGAGACGCTCAAGATCACCAGCGAGAAGCAGGGCTATACGTTGTCCGATCGTGCAACGTTCCTGACGAGCAAGGGCGCGCTCGACCTCGAGATCCTGCGTGAGGGCGACAAGGCGCTGCTCAACCAGTACGGCGTCATTCCGGTCACGGATGCGACGCATCCCGATGGCGCGAATGCGTTCATGGAATGGATCACCGGCGCAGAGGGCCAGAAGGTCATCGGCGAGTTCGGTATCGAGAAGTTCGGGCAGGCGCTGTTCACGCCGAACGCGAAGTAGGCACGCTGGCAGGCAGGCAATCGGCACCGCGAGCTCGAGGGTAGGGGTCAATGGAAATCTTCATCGTTGCGTTCCGGGACGGGCTAGCCATGCTCGTCTCGGGCGCGACCGATGTGTGGACAATCGTTCTCGTTTCCATACAGGTCTCGGGCGTGGCGGTTCTGCTTGCGCTTGTGCTGGGCATCCCTGCGGGGTTTGCCCTCGGCACGAAGCGGTTCGTTGGACGGAGAATGATGCTCGTCATCGCCAACACCGGCATGGGGCTTCCCCCGGTAGTCGTCGGTCTGGTGGTTGCGATGTTGCTATCAAGGCGGGGCCCCTTTGGCAGGTTTGAGTTGCTCTACTCACAGCCGGCGATGGTGATAGCGCAGCTCGTGATTGCGCTTCCCATCGTCGCTGCTGTGTCAGCGGCGGCGGTCTCGGCCGTGCCGCGTGAACTTCGGTTGCAGGCGCGCTCACTCGGCGCTTCACCGTGGCAGGAAGCGTTCATGACGCTCAAAGAGGCTCGCATGGGTCTCATCGCGTCTGTGGCTGCGGGATTCGGTTCGATCATCTCCGAGGTCGGCGCGGTCACGATGGTCGGCGGCAACCTCGCCGGCAAGACCCGCGTCATGACTACCGCGATCGTGCAGTACACCCGAATGGGCGACTACGGTCCGGCACTCGCGCTTGCCTCGATTCTCATGGGTATGGTGCTCGTGGTGAACATCCTGCTCGCGCGCGTACAGTCCTCCGCCGAACGGTTCGAGGTGTGATGGCCATGACGGCGGCGAGCATCGTTCTGGGAGGCATTCAGAAGTCGTTCAAGGGCAAGACGGCTGTCGACGTCAGCTGTCTTGAACTCAAGCCGGGGCGGACACTCGCGCTCCTCGGCCCATCGGGCTCAGGCAAGTCCACGTTGTTGTCCATCGTCGGACTGCTCGAGAAGCCCGATAGCGGAACCATCGAACTTGATGGCGCACGGGTCACAGTTGCCGACCGCGCGGTGCGGATGACGATGGCCGCAGCCTTCCAGCGCACGTATCTGTTCAAAGGCACCGTGGCGCAGAATGTCGCGTACGGTCTCCGCCTTCGTCGCGTACCGTCCGCCGAGACTGCCGAGCGCGTCGCTACTGCGCTGCAGCGGGTCAACCTCCCTGGTTGGCAGGACCGCTCAGCGCTCACGCTTTCGGGTGGCGAGGCGCAGCGGGTGGCGCTCGCCAGGGCGCTTGTGCTCAAGCCGCGCATCCTGCTTCTTGATGAGCCGCTTGCCTCGCTCGACCCCATAATGAAATGGCGACTCACGCGTGACTTCGCGCAGATCCTGAACGAGGAGCGCGTTACCACGCTGTACGTTACGCATGACCAGGACGAGGCTCTTGCAGTGGCCGATGATGTCGCCATAATGCGCGAGGGCCGTGTCGTTGCTTACGGTCCCGCCGATGAGGTCTTTGGTCTGCCGGTCGACGACTGGACCGCCGGGTTCCTCGGCATGGAGCCGGTGATCCAGGGCCGGGTGCTCGACACTGATGGCGGCGTCGCTCGCATCGACTGCGGCGGCGTGGATCTGTACGCCATCGCGTCAGTCGCTGCGGGCGCTAAGGTGTCGCTCGGCGTGCGTCCTGAAGATGTGCTGCTCTTCGAGAACGATGCGGTCGTTCCGCTCTCTTCCGCGAGGAACAAGCTTGATGCGGTTGTGGCGGAGATCGATCCCTCCGGCGCTACCTTCCGTGTGGTGATCGAGCGCGGTCCGGTGAGGATCGCGGCTCGCATATCGCGTGCGGCACTTGCCGACTTGCGGCTGAGCGTGGGTACGCCGGTCCAGGCGCTGTTCAAGGCGACGGCGGTGCGCGTCGCGTCGACGTGACGTACCCTGCGGGGTATGATTCGATACTGTTCGGCATTGTTCGACCAACGCGCTCCCCGGCAGGAGGCGGATGAGTTGGAGAAGGTTCCATCCACGATGCGTCTCCCTGTGACCGCGGCGGTTCTCGCCGGCGGACGCTCCATGCGCATGGGCGTCGATAAGACGATGCTACCGGTCGACGGCGAGCCGCTCGTGGCGCGTGTGGTCGAATCGGTTGGCGCGCTGTGCGAGCATGTCGTCGTCGTCACCAATCGTCCCGAGGCCCTTGAGGCCGCTGCGCTGCCCCCCGGCGTCCGCATCCTGCAAGACGAGGTCGCCTACCAGGGGCCGCTCGGCGG
>CAZGNF010000205.1:0-1274 GCA_964527045.1 uncultured Coriobacteriaceae bacterium
CTGCAGCTGCGGATATGGTCGCCGGTCATGATGCTTCTTGGGCTGGCGATCCTGCTTGGTTGGGTGAAGTTCTGAAACGGTCGTCCTCCAACCGCATCCCGCTCTCGGTCACGGCGAGGACCGCCGCCGGCGTCTCGACGACCTACGCGTACCACACCGACGCGCTCGGCAGCGTCCTCGCCATGACAGACGCGGCCGGGGGCGTCGTCGCTCGCTACACCTACGACCCGTGGGGCCGCGTGACGAGCGCGACCGGCACCGGCATCGCCGCCAGGAACCCGCTTCGCTACCGCAGCTACTATCTCGACGCCGAGACCGATCTGTACTACATGCCCGCCAGGTACTACGACCCGGCGACCGCGCGGTTCCTCTCGGCCGACCCCGCCGCCCCGAGCGCAGGGGACCCGAGCAGCCTGAACGCCTTCGCGTACTGCCTCGGAGATCCGGTGAACCTCGCGGACTCTAGCGGGGCGACCATCGACGTCATGGGCGACGGGAAACTCGGGGTTGAGGACTCCCTGCAACAGAAGGCGACCTACAGCGGTGACCCCGCCGATCAGGCGGCTGCGAATGCGGCCGCCAGTGCGGCAGCGTGCGGCGGCAGCGCGGCCAGCATACGGGCTGCCGCGAAGAAGGCGCGAATCCCGTACGAGACGGCTGGCATGTCAAACGCGGAACTAATGCAGTACTACTTCGGGCCGTTCGGGGACGTGGCGGGCATGTCTTACCCTGGTGTAGTGGACACCTATACTGTGGATTTGAACGCGAATACGGGGTTTGGACCGACCGGGGGGACGTTGAGACAATACGAGGTCTTCTCGGATGGCGCCGTGGGCATGAAGCGGTATGTGTACTTCGGTGTGGCGACGATCGGACAGCCGGGACTCTCGGAAATGAACTCGGCTGGCGGAGTCGTTTCGGGTCATGTCTACGGTGAGATTGCGAGTTCGCTTCCGTATCCACTTTGTGTGGGCAGGGCTTACTACTGGCGATTGGGTCACCTGGCACGCGATGGGTTCAGCGGTCAGACAGGCGCCTCTTCGCCCGGGCTCACGTCATCGGTCTACTATGTGATGCCCTATCCGGTGAGTTGCGAGATCGTCGGTGCGGTTCCTGGGCACTGGTATGGTACCGCATATGTCAGATAGGAGGCTGCTGGCGTGACACGACTTGATGGGCTTTGGCTGATCGTGAGCGGCGCGGGGCTGTTCTTCGGGGCAAAGCAGGTAGCGGCGACGAAGAGGCGCATTACCGGCCGTGAGAACAAATGGGAG
>CAZGNF010000205.1:1284-3501 GCA_964527045.1 uncultured Coriobacteriaceae bacterium
CTGCAGCTGCGGATATGGTCGCCGGTCATGATGCTTCTTGGGCTGGCGATCCTGCTTGGTTGGGTGAAGTTCTGAAACGGTCGTCCTCCAACCGCATCCCGCTCTCGGTCACGGCGAGGACCGCCGCCGGCGTCTCGACGACCTACGCGTACCACACCGACGCGCTCGGCAGCGTCCTCGCCATGACAGACGCGGCCGGGGGCGTCGTCGCTCGCTACACCTACGACCCGTGGGGCCGCGTGACGAGCGCGACCGGCACCGGCATCGCCGCCAGGAACCCGCTCCGCTACCGCAGCTACTACCTCGACGCCGAGACCGGCCTCTACTACATGCCCGCCAGGTACTACGACCCGACGACCGCACGGTTCCTCTCGGTCGACCCCGCCGCACCGAGCGCAGGGGACCCGAGCAGCCTGAACGCCTTCGCGTACTGCGTGGACGACCCGGTCAATGCGATCGATCCTGGAGGCGCGCGTGCCGAGGCTGGCGGCGGCGGTGGATTCGACCAGTGGCAGGTCGAGAGCGGCGACCTCGCCTGGATCCTGATCGCGCACGGGTGGGACAAAGACGACGCCTACGCCTTCGTGTACAAGCAGCGCTGGAGCAAGTCGCATCTGGCGTGGGAGAAGGCGCGGACGGAGAAGGCGCGTCTACGCTCAAGATCGACGCTACCGGGAGGAACGGAACCGCACGGGGTTGGCAGCGTGGTACGCTCAGCGTGCCAGTGATGAAGCGAGTGCGGAAAGGTGGAGAACGAGGCTCTCGCTGCAGCGGACGCATCCCGGGAGAGATGGGGTCGGATTTGCGCTTGCGACAGCCGGCGCAACGTGCGACCTGCTTGCCATGGCAACCTCGGAGACCGTGGTCGGTGCGGGAGTATTCGTCGCGGCAGGCTGGGTGGTTGACGCGGCGAACATCGTGTATAGCGGCGTGCAATTGGCGTCGGGCCGTGGGTCAATAGCGGATCTGGGTGTAGCGTTTGCGGGGATTGTTCCCGGCGTTACGGCGGCGGTATGGACCACCGATGTGATGATGATCTCGTCTGAGGCCATGGGTGCAGCACCGAGCCCCTTGTACCAACCATAGCGGAGAGAGGTGCTGCCTTGAGCGGTTCGTACTCGATTCTTCTTGGCCTTCTCGCGATTCCGATCGTAGTGTGGCTGTATCGCGATGCAAGGAAACTGGCACGTACTCGGAATGGCGTGAGCGCTGAGGAGTACTTCGACGGGCAAGACGCCTGGGCGTCGCGGGCAACCTGGCTGCTTCTGGCTGGGTTCATGGTCCTCTTCGCGATTGTGCTGCTGGTGGAGCGTCCTGAGTTCGGCGTGGTGCTGCTCCTGGCAGGGTGTCTCATCGTCTTCGGGATTCCCAGTGTCATGATCGCCATGCAGGTTTCCAAGCGCTTCTTCTTTCCGCCTCAAGATGACGACACTGAGTAGTCCACCGGTCACCGACTAGTCGTCCAGAAGAGGACTGCCGCTCCATGCGGAGCCGAGGCCGTGGGAGGCAATGTGAACGGGTTTGAGCCAAGCGATGTCATCCCGGCCGTGATTGCGGCTGTTCTATACGCGGTCGCCTTCTCGCGAGTGAGCCGATATGCTCGCAAGAGTGTGGACCGAGCCAATCGGACGATTGACGCCACGGTCGCTCACAGGTGGTTTAGGGATATCCGCATACTCAACGCTGCGACTGTGGGCGCGTTTGCGCTGTTCGTGTTGTTCGATGGAGTCTGGCGTCCGGGGTTTCTTCCTGGGGGCGTTGTGCTTGTGGCCGTCTTGGGCGCGGTGGCCTGGCTCGTGCTTAGCATCCCAATCGCGCCGCATCAGGAGCTTCTGTACGTCCGTTGGGTGCTAGGTGCATCGGGTTATTCGCCGGCGGAAGCGGACAACGATGACGCCTGACTTGCCGCACCAGCCCTACGGGTCCGCGTGCACGATCAGCCCGCGAGAGGCTGCATACCCCTTGAACACCACAACGCCATAGCGTTATGGTGTTATCGAGGTGATGGAGATGTCGCAACCGCGTCGCTCGACGGTCTACCTGGAGCCAGAACTCCACCAGGCGCTTCGACTCAAGGCCGCAGCAACCGATCGCTCGGTATCCGATCTTGTGAACGAGGCGATCCGGGCAGCCCTGGCGGAAGACGAAGAGGACCTGCGCGCCTTCTCGGAGCGTGCTGGCGAGCCGCTCATCGCGTACGAAGAGGCGCTCGCGTAC
>CAZGNF010000206.1:0-3494 GCA_964527045.1 uncultured Coriobacteriaceae bacterium
CTTCTCGGAGCGTGCTGGCGAGCCGCTCATCGCGTACGAAGAGGCGCTCGCGTACCTGAAGCGCGATGGCAAGCTATAGCGTCTCGCTCAAGCGCTCGGTCCTGAAGGACCTTGAACCGTTGCCGGCCCCCGACCGCGCGCGCATCATGGAGTGCATCGGGGCACTCGCCGATGACCCGCGCCCGCACGGGTGCGAGAAGCTCTCGGCACTGGAGCGATATCGCATCAGGGTCGGCGACTATCGCATCGTCTATGCCATCGAAGACGCGGAGCTGGTCGTGTGGGTCGTGCGCGTGGGCCATCGGCGCGACGTCTACCGACGGTAGCGGCGCCGCCCCCGGCGCCCGCCACGCATCGCAACAGCCGCTAACTACCCCAGCGCCTTCTTGATCGACCCGATGGCAAGCCACATCGGTATCGGACGAGGTCTGGCTGCACCGCCGCCGGCAAGGACGCCGATCGGGCGAAAGCCGAACTGCTCGTAGGAACCGGCTGCCTCGGGAAGGGCGTCGACGACAACACCCGCACACCCGATTCGCGTGGACTCCTCAAGGGCGATGCGCAGGACCGCGTGGAGCAGTTCCGAGCCGAGGCCGATTCCCTGGACGCGCGTGTCGACCGCGAGTCGTGCGACTCGCAAGACGGGGAGCTGCGGGTAGCCACCCTGGACGAGCCGCGCGTTCGTCGCATCACTCGCGATCGAGGCCGCCGAGATGGTGAAGTAACCGACGACCCTCCGAGTCCGCTCATCGATCGCGCCGTATGTCACGCCGAGGTGGTGGCGCGTCTGGTTCTGCCATGCGTACCGCTCGAGGAACACGTCGAGCGAGGGCTCGCCGCAGGAGAAGCCCGTGCGTACGTCCGAGCGTTCGAGCGCTCTAACCAGCATCGCGCGATCGCTGCATGAGGTCGCGCAACGCGGGCGCTGGCTCGGCGGGATGTTCGATGTCAGAGAGCACCGCATCCCAGGTGGCCGCGTCCACGATGAGGCTTGCGGGCACGACGTATTCGGACGGAACTGCGTCGAGCGTGTCGAGGTGGGCGAGGATAGCGTCTTCTACAAGACGGCTCTTCTTCATGCCAGTCTCGCGGGCGTACAGGTCGAGCCTGTCCCGAGTCGCCTCGCTGACTTGCGCCGATATCTGCACGTAGTCGATCATGGGAAGTCACCTCCGTAGAAAAGTCTACGAAAATGTAGAGAACAAGGCAAGGCGCGCCCGAGAGCGCCTCTCCGTGCTGCGGCGACGATCCTCGGCGCCCTGACCAAATTCCGTGTTTCCGCAGGGTTTCGCGCTCGGCACGACGCGTGCTATACTCCCCGAACCAGCACAACGTCGTGCTGTCATAGTTTTCGTGAGCAATGGCGCTCACCTCGGCCACGTGGCTGATGGTGGGCGTTTTGGTTTTGTCAGGGACCGATGACGATCGGCAGGTGCGCATGAAGGAATTCGCAGTCTTCTGGGGATGCACCATCCCCGCGCGGTTCCCGTTCATCGAGAAGGCCACGCGGCTTGTCTTCGATGACCTGGGCGCGACCGTGCATGAACTTGAGGGCCACACATGCTGTCCCGAGGGTGTGCTCGTGAAGGCCAACGACGAGAACGCGTTCTACTCCACCGCGGCGCGCAACCTCGCGCTTGTGGAGCAGGCGGGCCTCGGCGTGGTGACGCCGTGCAATGGCTGCTACTCCACCTTCAAGGAGGCGCAGAGCCACCTCACCACGGACTGGCGCCTGAAGGACGCGATCAACGAGAAGCTCGCCGCTCAGGAGCTCCACTACGACGGCCGTGTGCAGGTCACGCACTTCGCCGAGTGGCTCTCGGAAGACATGGGTGCGGGACTCATCGCCTCCAAGCTCAAGAAGCCGTTCTGGGGCATGCGCATCGCCGTCCACTACGGCTGCCACCTGCTTCGCCCGAGCCCGGCCGTGCGCTGGGACGATCCGCTCAACCCGACCAAGGTCGAGGCGCTCATCGGTGGCCTTGGCGCCACGGTCGTGGATTACACGACCAAGATGCAGTGCTGCGGCAACGCGCTCGACCGCGTGGGCGAGCGCGAGGGTTCGCTCGCATTCGCGCGTCGGAAGCTCATGGACCTCATGAAGAACGACGTCGACGCACTTGTGGTGGTCTGTCCCAGCTGCTTCCAGCAGTTCGACCTCAACCAGGCCGCCCTCCAGCGCGCCAAGGAGGATGTGAACGTCCCGGTGCTCTACCTCTCGGAGCTCATCGCGCTCGGGATGGGACACACGCCGGACGAGATCGGCCTGGACATGCACCGCGTGTCGGTCGACCCGTTCCTGGAGAAGTGGGAGAGCCGCCAGGCCGATAAGGTGCGGCTCGCCAGCATCTTCGATGTGTCGCTCCTCGCCAAGTGCGTGAACTGCCAGGCGTGCAAGGACGACTGCCCGGTGTGCAAGGTCGACCCCAACTACCAGCCGACCGAGATCCTGGAGCGGCTGCTCAAAGGCGAGATCGACGACGTCCTCGCCGACCCGCAGGTCTGGAAGTGCCTGGAGTGCTACACGTGCCAGGAGCTCTGCCCCAGCCGCATCGGCATGGCCGACGCGTTCCGCAAGCTCAAGGAGCTCGCCGTTGAGGCGGGGACCGCGCCGGAGCAGGTCGGCGCTGCGTACGACACCTTCCGCAAGACGGGCATGCTCGGTGCGCCGAGAGAGTCCGCCCGCAAGAAGCTTGGACTATCACCGCTGCCGGCCAACGGTGGCGAGGCGCTGTCGCGCCTGCTTGCTGATGACGACGAGGGGGTTGAGTAGCATGACGACGGCGCGCCCGCGCTACGCCGAAGAGGCGTCGTACAAGATCCACGGCGGCTGCGGTCTCATGGGCATCTGCGATGAGAGCGGCACGCTCATGAGCGGCGAGGACGCCATCCTTGCGATGGCAGTCCAGCACGACCGCGGCAACGGCCTTGGCGGTGGATTCGCCGGCTACGGCATCTACCCCGAGTTCCCGGACCACTTCGCGTTCCACATGATGTACCACGACATCCAGGCCAAAGAAGAGGCCGAGGCGCTCTTCGACCAGTACTTCCTGGTCGATCTGGCCGAGCCGATGCCGACCCGTCCGGTCAAGGGCATCTCAGACGCGCCGCTTCTGTGGCGCTACTTCCTCAACCCGTATCCGAACAAGCTCGAAGAGTCGGAGCTTTCGGCCGAGGACTACGTGGTGAAAGCCGTTATGCAGATCAACTCGTCGGTGGACGGCGCATTCGTGGCCTCCTCGGGCAAGAACATGGGCGTCTTCAAGGGCGTTGGCTATCCCGAGGAGATCGGCCACTACTTCCGACTGGAAGAGTACGAAGGCCACACGTGGACCGGCCACAACCGCTTCCCGACGAACACGCCGGGCTGGTGGGGCGGCGCGCACCCCTTCACGCTGCTCGACTGGTCCATCGTGCACAACGGCGAGATCTCCTCCTACGGCATCAACCGCCGCTACCTGTGCGAGCACGACTACCTGTGCACGCTCATGACC
>CAZGNF010000207.1:0-3483 GCA_964527045.1 uncultured Coriobacteriaceae bacterium
TGACCGATGGCACGTTCGCACGGGCGGCCGTCCCCTCCGGTGCTTCCACCGGCGCTGCCGCCTACGAAGAAGCCGAGCACCCAGAGCGCCTTGTACTTCCAGGTGACCTTCAGCGCGCGCTTGACGATATCGAAGTAGTCCACGACTCCCCCTCCGGGCCGACTGTCTCGCTATTCTACGGTGACGAGTTCGTAGTTCCTCGTTCCGAGTCCCAACTCTCCCGCATATGCCATCGCTCGCGTGCCGTCCACACCGGTGATTGCGGTGAACTTGTCGTCGCCGGTGCCCATGCCTTCGCCCCGCGAACCGGGAACGCCGACTGCAGCCGTCACCAGGTCGTATGCGGCCTGATCGATCGCGACGATATCCTCCGAAGCGAGTACGCCGATGTCGGGAACGATCGGCGCATCCGAGAAGCTCCAGCAATCGCAGTCGGGAGAGACGGCGGTGACGAACGACAGGTAGAGCGTCTTACCCGTCTTCGCTGCAACAGCGCCAGCAACGTGCTCGACGATCTTCTCCTGCAGCATGTTCGCATCGGTCTTCCACTGGGTGGCGATGGCAGCGTACGGGCAGGCGGCGACGCACTCGCCACAGCCGTAGCAGACCTCGAAGTCCACTGCGGCAACCCGGTCGGGGCCGATGGTGATGGCGCCGACCGGACACCACTTCACACATCGCCCACACGCTGTGCACTTCTCGGCGGTTACTTCGGGCTTGAAATCGGCGTGCATCCGCTGCTTGGCAGAGCGGCATCCAAGACCCATGCCGACGTTCTTGATCGCCCCACCGAAACCGGTGGCCTCATGCCCCTTGACGTGCGTGACCGCGATCATCGCGTCCGCGTAGACCGCCGCCGAGCCGATCCGCACGCTCTCGAAGTGGCGTCCGGCGACCGGCACGTCGACCGCGTCCCGGCCATCGAGCCCGTCCGCGATCACGAGTGGCGCTTCGATGGTCGCGAAGGAGAAGCCGTTGTGGAGCGCACACTCCAGGTGGTCAACGGCGTTGGCGCGCTGGCCGCGGTAGAGCGTGTTCGCGTCCGTAAGGAACGGCCGACCGCCAACCGCCTTCACGCGCTTGACGACCTCGCGGACGAACACCGGGTTCACGAAGCCGGTGTTGCCCTGCTCGCCGAAGTGGAGCTTGATCGCGACGAGGTCGCCCTCGGCGATAGCGTTCTTGAGTCCGGCGCGCTCGAGGAGCCCGCCGGCACGGGTAATCATGGAGCGCTTCATCTGCGAGCGCATCGGGGCGAAGTAGACCTTCGCGGGCGTCATCGGTGGAGTCCTTCCCTGCTGTCATGCTCGTCGAATGCAAGCGCAGCGGCACCTAAAACGCCGGCGTCATTGCCGAGCTGAGCCTGCACGACCTTCACGTCGCGCCGGCCGGCGAGCGCCTTCTCGGCGATCACCTCGGCGGAGCGGGCGACGAGCATATCGGCGGACTCGCCGATGCCGCCACCGATGACGATGAGCCGCGGGTTGAGCAGATTGACGATGCCGACAAGCGCCTCACCGAGGACATCGCCAGCTTCCAGCAGGATGTCGCGCGCAATCTCGTCGCCGGCGAGCGCTGCCTGGAGAACGTGCTCGGCGGTCACAGCGTCGGCGTCACCTTTGGCCCGGTCGCGGATGGCCTGACCACTAAAGGCGCGTGCAGCCTCTCTGCCGCGCGCAGCGATCGCCGGGCGACCGAGATACGACTCTATGTGCCCAAAGCCGCCACAGGGGCATGGAGGGCCGTCCAGACGCACAACCATGTGCCCTATCTCGCCACCCAGGCCGCGCGAGCCTCGGTACGGCTCGCCATCCAGGAAGAGTGCGCCACCAACGCCCGTGCCGAGCGTGATCATGACGAAGTCCCGAATACCCTTTGCCGCGCCGAATCGTGCCTCACCGATGCCGGCGCAGTGGCCGTCATTGTCGATCGTCACGTCCTGACGGATGCGCGACATGATGAGCGACCGCACATCGACGCCGGCGAGTGGCAGGTTCGTGCAGAACTCGACCGACTGCTTCAGGAAGTCTATCTGCGCCGGAAGACCCATGCCGATGCCCGCGATTTCCGAGGGGTGCGTGCCCGAGATGGTCTCGGCGATAAGCTCGATGATAGCGTCGACGACCGCGAACGGCCCGTTCTTGGGTGTGAGGACTTTGGCTTCTTTGACGAGGCGGCCCTTGCGCTCGACAAGACCTACTGCGATGCGTGTTCCCCCAACGTCCACACCAACCGCGTACGTCGTGCGCATCGCCCCTCCAGTTCATGTCGAACGACTGCCTCGCCAGCGTGCCGGCGACCCCTCAGATGATAGCAGGAGCGGGACGGCGCGGTTGGGACTAGTAGTCCCACATAAGGCCGTGATTCTTGATGATCCCGAGCGCGCTCATCTTCTCCAGCATCCGCTTCTCGCTGACACCGAAGAGTCTGGCGAGATAGCGATAGTCGTTGAACCACTTCTGCGCCTGATCGATGACCATGAAGCTTGGAGTCTCCAGCTCAGCGGCGATAAGGTCAGCTTCGTGATGGTAGGTGAGCCCGTCTTTGGGATACCCCGAATCCGGATCGTCGATCATGACAAGCAGGTGCCCCAGCACATGGCCAAGCCCAGCCATCTGGATGTGGGGCTCCCTGGCGCTGTTGATCAGCACAGCTGGCATGCCGTCCTCGTAGATCAAGGCGGCTGCAAACCAGGGTGGCATCGACGACTCGACAACGGGTACACCAAGTCGAGCCGCCACAAGCGATGTTGGGATCGGAGGCTCCTCGATCCCCGCTTGCCTGACGGCGTTCGCCGCAAGATCACGGTAATAGTTGTCGGACCGAAGGACCAAGTTCTCTCCTCGGGCATACTACTTGCCTCATTATAGGTACCATAGACATGTATCGGTGTGACGCGCCACTCAAGACAGGGTTAGTGTGATGCACATCGCATCGCGTTATGGCCCTGTGCACCGATAACCCACACGAAGTCCCGCGATGATGACAGAGGAGGCGACGTGGACGGCTCCGGCGGCAACAGCCCGTCGGCACGCGCAGAGCAGCTGCTCCGGCTGCTCTCGGTCGCGGCTAATGCCGTTCGCCTCTACCCGCCCTCCAGCCCGATGCGCGAAGAGGCGATTGAGCGCTTCACCGAGACGAGTCGCGCCCTCACGGTGTCCGGGCCGATGCAGCTGCGCGTGGACCGCGAGCGGTTCTTGCTTGGCGATGTGAGCGTCGGCGCGGGACAGACGCAGATCGCCGCGCTTGCCGAAGCGCTGCACGCGCTGCAAGTCGGGCAGCTTATCATCGCCCCCGGCCTGACGGCTGCCGAGTCGGCCGCGTTCCTCGACGTGCTCGGCGCTGAGGCCAAGGCCGTGCGCGCCGGCGGCGGCGCTCGCGCCGCGCTGCTTGATGCCGGCGTCAGCAACATCGCACTCATTGAAGTGACACTGAGGGCGTCGACCGAGGCGGGTCTCATGGGACTCGATCTCACCGCAGCTC
>CAZGNF010000208.1:0-3477 GCA_964527045.1 uncultured Coriobacteriaceae bacterium
GGATAGAAGCGGAATGTCTCGTCACCGAGCGCTTCGCCAAGTTCCGTGACGATGGCGCGCGATTCGGGCGTCGTGATGTGCCCGCAGGCGTAGGATGCCATCACGCCATCGGCGATGTTCACGAGATTCATGCGAAGTGCCACTTCGTCAGGAGCGAGCGTGATGCCCATGCTAGCGGCTTCGATGGCGCCCCGGCCCACGTAGTTCGCGACCGGGTCGTAGCCCAAGATCGCCGTGCATGCCGCTGAAGACGACGGCTCCGCACCATCCGGCACCGTCTGCGCGAGCCCGACGCGGCCTCCGTACGCGAGTGCGTCAAGGTTAGGAGTATTCGCCGCGGAAAGCGTCGTGCGCCCTCCAAGCTCGGGCAGCGGCCAGCCGGCCGCACCATCCAGGATCACGACGACATGCTTCATCCGAAACCTCCCTGACCTGCATCTCCGTAGCACGAAGGGTAGCAGACCAACGGGCCTCGCGGCGGCGCGCACCAACTACTGGTGGTGCACTCCCTCGCCCGACGTGTAAAGATTCGCTCAGGTCGAACGTTCTTCGAGGGGGAGCTCATGGCTGGCACCGCACCCGTTCGCGTGCTGATCGTCGATGATGACTACTACGCCCGAGAGGCGCTCCGTGCACTCGTCGCACGAGATGTGCGCACGCGCGTCCTCGACGCGGTCGGCGGTGCGGCCGAGGCAAGCGAGTTCCTGGCTGCCGCTGTAACTCATCACGAGCCGCATCCCGAGGTGATCTTGCTCGACGTGCGTCTCGGCGAGGACGCTACTGGCGGCATCGAGGCGATACCCGTGCTCAAGCTGGCATGTCCCGCCTGCCGCATCCTCATGACCTCGGTGTCCAACGAGCCGGCGACCGTCATCGCCGCAGTGAAGGCCGGTGCTGACGGCTACGTATGGAAGAACGAATCGACCGCGGGCATCGCCGACGCGATCTCTCGTGTCGCCGAGGGACGGTTCGTGCTCACGCGCTCGATCGCCGACGAGCTGCTCGGCACGCTCACTGACCTCGGCGACTATGTAACCGAAGTGCTGCCGGCAGAGCCCGAGTTCCGCGACCTGACCGAATCCATCCGCAAGACGCTCTACCTCTACTGCTTCTGCGGCATGTCGGCCAAGGAGATAGCCGATGAGCTGATGCTCAGCGTCAATACCGTGAATTCGCGCATCAAGACCGCCTACCAGGTGCTGGGCGCGGGTACCCGGCAAGAAGCGTACAAGCGACTCGTGGCCCGGAGTAGGAGCGCACGATGAAGGTCGCGGTCAAGACGCGGTGGTACATTCGTATACTCCAGTTCTCGCCGATAGTCGCCGCCCTGCTGCTGGCGTTCGTGTGGATCGCCGTACCAACCGGACTCCGCGCACAGATAGACACGGTGCGCGAGTACCTGGCGATCGCACAGTCCGCCGGCGAGGCGCCTCTAGAGGGGTACGACGAGAAGGCGGCAGCCGAGCAGTGGCTCGCGGCCGACCGCGCATACGCGAAGTATGGACAGAGCGAGGCGTCGCTCAACGACAGCTTCCAGACGATGTCGCAGGATCTCCTCGAGGCAACAGGCGCAAAAGCGTCCGACCTCTTCTCGGCGGACGGTGAGCCGATTGATCCGGGTTGGTCGGCGGACGACCCGATCTTCGCAAGTGCACGCGAGTTCGAAGAGCGATTCGGCGCGCGCGTCTACGTGTACTTCCTGCCCGACCCGCCCCAGCCGTCACTTGTCGCGAGCAGCGTCCCTCGACCGGATCTTCTTCCGACGCCGAGCGAGACTCGAATGCAATACGCGCCCATCGGCGCCAACTCTCCTTACGATATCGAGGATCTCGTGACGGACCCGTGGCTGATTCCCTGGATGCAGAATCGCCAGTCGTTCGCCAGCCGCGCGCCGTTCCCCGGCAACTTCGATCAGACGACCGGAACCGGTGGCGAATCACGCGCCATCTTTGAAGGCGTCCGATCACCCGGAAGGGTCCCCTACTTCTACGTATGGGTCACGATTCCCAACGCCATGACAAGCGAGCAGCCGATGCCGGGCACGGACATCGATGCCGACCGCACCTTCTTCACCATCGACCCGCAGGCACCGACGTACCAGGAGCGCCTGGACGAGGTCGCTCGCCGATACAACTGCGACGTGTTCGTTGCCGGTCCGCTCGAGTTCCGGCCGATTCCGCTCAGAATCGCTCCCGGGTCAACGTCCGAGAAGGCGCTCGGCCTGGTGAATGCGGTGTGGCCTCCCCCCGCCGACCGCGGAAGCTCGTACTACGGCTCGCCTGAAAGCCTTCCTGCCGACGCGTGGCGCTATGAAGACGGCGCCAAGTGGATGATGACGACGCTGGCCGTCGGCAACACCGCTCAGGCGGCAATGGGTGCTACCGACTTCATGAACTCCGCCGTGACTCCCCCACAGAGCATCATCGTCCTTGCAACGATGAAGGACTCGCCTACTGCATACAGCGAGGCCGATCTCACGCCGTGGGGCACGTTCTGGCAGAGGATCCAGGTCTTCCTCGCGCTGAGACAGGCGCAGTTCCTTGGCGGAGCCGCGGTGCTGCTTGCGATGGCCCTCGTCGCATCCCCGGCGGCATTCCTCATGGAGCGCCGCCGCATGACGCAGCTACTCGTCCTGGAGGAGATGGAACGCGTACAACAAGACGCTCACGACAAGGTCTACAACCGCCTCTCGGCACTCTCCAAGCGCGTGGAAATCACCGGAGAGACCCTCTCCTCGGAAGTCGGACGGTCGCTCGAACAGGTCGCAGAGGATATCCGGGACACCGTGACCGACCTGCAGGACATCCTTGGTGACGCGCGGCAGCGTACCGCGTCGCTGACCGGCAAGGACCCGCTGCGTTCGCAGCTGGAATCGGTTGCGCGAGAGCAGGCAGCGCGACTTGGTGTGGCGGTCGACTTGAGCGTCGCCGACCCAATGCCGGCCCTCTCGGCGCAAACGGGCTGGGACCTGCAGTGCGTGCTCGAGGAGGCGATCAACAACTCGGTGGAGCACGGCAACGCTTCTGCGATCAAGGCGACTGTGGAACTCGTCGACGAAGCACTTGTGCTGAGAGTGACCGACAACGGTTCCGGCATGGCGGCAACCGATGTGGACTCGCTGTCAGAGGAGCACCTCGGCCTGCGTGGCATGCGCAACCGCGCGGAGCGCCACGGCGGGTCATTCAAGGTCGAGCCCGCCGAGCAGGGCGCGGCGCTGCTCATCCGGATCCCCGTGAAGGGCAACCAGGGCACCGAGTAGCGGGCGGCCCTAGGCGGCCTCGGAGGAGTCGAGCTCGCCGGTAAGATCATCATCGAGCAGCGACGGGTCAGCCGGAGGGGCTCCACGCAAGATGAGATACCCGCCAAGACCCGCCACCACCGATGTGATGAGGATCGCGAGTTTTGCCTCGGATTGGAGCACGCCGGTCCGAAACGCGAGTCCGCTGATGAAGAGCGACATCGTGAACCCGATACCGC
>CAZGNF010000209.1:0-339 GCA_964527045.1 uncultured Coriobacteriaceae bacterium
GATCTCGTGCGTATCGTCGTCGCCGATGATGGTAAAGGCATGGATCCCGAGCGCATATGGGCCAAGGCCGTCGAGCGTGGGCTCGTTCAGCGGAGTGACCGCGATTCGTACACGATGTCCGATATCTTCATGCTCACCTGTGAACCGGGATTCTCCACCGCCGAGAAGACGACGGCGGTCTCCGGACGGGGCGTGGGGATGGATGTCGTCAAGGGCAAGATCGAGTATCTCGGCGGAACGGTCACGATCCACTCCGAGCTTGGTCGCGGTTCGCGCATCGTGCTCACGCTGCCGCTTACGCTCGCCATCATCCAGTCGCTGCTTGTGGGTTCGGGCGAG
>CAZGNF010000209.1:349-3469 GCA_964527045.1 uncultured Coriobacteriaceae bacterium
TCCTTTCTCGCGATGAAGTGAAGCTCAAGACCGTGGACGGAGCGCCCGTGGTCGTCCTCAGAGATGGTTCGGTCGCGCCGCTCTTCCGTCTCGACGAAGTGATCGGCTCGGCCGAGCGTCGTCAGCGCATGCCCGAGGCCACCGATCACATCGTGCTCATGGAATCCGCCGAGCAGGTACGCGCGCTTGCCGTGCAGCATCTTGTAGGCAGACATGAGGTGGTCATCAAGCCGTTGTCGCCGTTGTTCAAGGACCTGCGCGGCCTCGGCGGCGCGACCGTTCTCGGCGATGGACGCGTAGCACTCATCCTGGACCCACGGACGCTCTTCGGAATGGGGGTGTGACGGTGAAGGCCGAGGATCTCTCGATGTTGCAGATCGATGCGCTTCGCGAACTCGGAAGCATAGGCGCCGGGCATGCCGCGACTGCGCTTTCTCAGTTGCTTGACCATCCGGTCGAGATCACCGTGCCTGAAGTCAGGCTTGTGCCGGTGAGCGATGTGCCGATGGTGTTCGGCGGTCCCGAGACGTTGGTGGGCGCTGTCTACACGCGCCTCCTGGGTGACGTCAGCGGCGGCATGCTGTTCATCGCTCCGCGAGGAGCGATGCTGGCGCTCGTCGATCTGCTGCGCAATCGCCCGCCAGGAAGCACGAAGTCGATGAACGCCGACGAGGAAGCACTCGCCACGCACACCGCATCGATCCTGATAGCCGCATATCTCGCAGCGATCTCGCGGATGGCCGACTTGAGCCTGTTGCCATCGCCGCCTGCGTTCGCCTTCGACATGATGGGCGCGATTCTGGAAGTGGCGACCATGGACATCGGCATGAAGGCCGACACCGCGATTCTTGTGCTCACCAGCTTCATCGATCAGCGCGCCGTGGTCGACGCGGCGCTCTTCTACCTTCCGGACCCTGACAGCCTCGAGGTCATCCTCGGCAGACTGGGGATCGTGTGAGCGGATGGCGACATAGATGACCAGCGGCTTCCTGAGCGGGCTCTCCTGGGGGGACCCCGATGCCAACGTTATACACGTCGGCACCGGTGAGTTCGCCGTGGCCGAGCACCCTGCCATCCTCATGACGCCGGCGCTGGGTTCGTGTGTGGGTGTGGCGGTGTGGGACGCTTTCCGGCGTCGCGGCGGACTCGCGCATGTCATGCTGCCGACACCATCAGATGCGAACGTCGATGGCAACCGCGACCGCTTCGCGTCCGTGGCGATTCCCCGGATGATCGAGGAGGTCGCAGGGGGTGCCGCGCCGCGCCGATTGGTCGCGAAACTCGTTGGCGGGGCGGCTATGTTCAGGGCCGACAGCAATCTTTCGAATGTCGGCGAACGGAACCTGGAAGAAGTCAGACACCAGTTGAGTCTCTTGCGAATCCCGATTCTGGCCGAAGATACAGGCGGAAGCCATGCACGGACGGTGGAGCTTCGGCTAGACACGGGCGTGCTGGTTGTGCGTAGCTACATGTACGGCATCAGAGAACTTTAGGTTCGCTCGAACAGGACGGGACGCATCGATGATGGAATACCCCGCGGCATCTGTCGCAGGGACCACTTCTCGGTCCGGGCAGGTGAGAATCGCGATAGCCGGTGGCGGCCTTCGGGCCACGTCGGTGCTTCGCCTGCTCTCTGACGTGGAGAACCTCTCGGTCGTCGCCGTCTACGATTCCAATCGCGCGGCACCGGCTGTTCGACTCGCTGACGACCTCGGGCTCTTCACCACGACCGAGATCTCCGAACTCGCGCAGATCGCGGATCTCGACCTGATCCTCGACATGTCCGAGGAGCCGTCAGTCCAGAAGGCACTTGAGAGCCAGCGGCCGCCGAGCGTGGGTGTGGTCGCCGGTCATGGTGCCGAACTCGTCTGGGACCTGCTCATCGCAAAGAAGCGGAGCGAGGAGCAGGAGAAGATCTTCGTCGAGCTGCAGGTCGCATACGACAAGATTCGCAGCCACGAGCGTCGTCTCCAATCGAGCAAGGAAGCGCTTGAGAAGGCCAACGAGGAGCTCGAGAGCCGGCTTGCCGAGATCTTCTTCACCCACGAGTTCTTCAAAGCGCTCACGAGCTACTCCTCGGTGGAGGACGTTGCCAGCCTCATCGTTGACGGCGCGAACGGCATCCTCGGCGCTGAGATCTCGTGCGTGTACCTCTTCGAGCAGAAGGACTGGACGCTTCGCCTCCGTGCGAGCCAGGGCCGTCCCGAGGAAGCGTTCAAGCCGATCGTGCCGGTCTCCGAGACCATTCTTGGTGCAGCGTTTCGTGACGGCTTCACGCAGCAGAGCGACGTCCCGCTCGGCTCGGAGCTTGCCGAGTGGTGTGTCCACGCGGACGATATCCGCTCGCAGGCTGGACTTCCGCTTCGTTCGGGCGAGTCGATCATCGGCGTGCTGCTGGTCGCGTCTTCGACGTTCCGTGAACTCACCTCTGCCGAGCGCGATCGGCTTCAGGTCATCGGTAACCAGTCGTCTCTGGCGCTTCAGAACGCCTTGCTGCATGAAGAACTCGAGCGCCTATCGGTCACGGATCGCCTGACAGAGCTGTACAACCACGGCTACTTCCAGCAGCGACTCGAGGAGGAGCTTGGCCGCGCCGCACGATTCGGCCATACGCTTTCTGTGATCATGCTCGATATCGATGACTTCAAGCAGTTCAATGACAGCTACGGCCATCCCAAGGGCGACAAGGTACTCCAGGCTGTGAGTGCGATCATCCGGCAGAACCTTCGTGAGATCGACGTGGCCGCGCGGTACGGCGGTGAGGAGTTCATACTCGTTCTTCCGGAAACGGATATTGCCGGAGCCCTTGCGGTCGCGGAGCGCATCCGCAAGAGTATGTCTCAGTTCGAGTTCTTCACAGGAGACGAGAATCGGCCGGTTACGCAGACCGTTTCACTTGGCGTTGCGACGTATCCCACGCACGCGACAACGCCAGCGCGTCTCGTCGAGACCGCCGACAAGGCGATGTACGAGGCCAAGCGGTATGGGAAGAATCAGGTAAAGGTCGCAAACTGAGCAGCCCGGGGCTGGGTCCTCGGGCGGGACGGGGGTGGACGTGAGCCTTGCACGAGCGCTCTCGCGTCTGCCAGACGACCATGACACCCTCGCTGTCGTCCGTGA
>CAZGNF010000210.1:0-3464 GCA_964527045.1 uncultured Coriobacteriaceae bacterium
TGTTAAGCACGCCGCCAGCGTTCATCCTGAGCCAGGATCAAACTCTCCGTTGAAGTGATCACAGACCGAAGTCTGTGTTCTGCGAAGATATGGACCTGGCAAGGTCCGGTGGATCCACCTGCATCGGTCAAAGGTAACCGATCGGTATGGATCCGGTTTTGAATGTCTCACCGGTTTGGTCTGTTGACTGACCCTCTCGGTGTGACGGGATTCATGTGGTCTGCTATGCAGACCCTACTGGCTTCATCACAGTATCCAGTTTTCAAGGTTCAGGCGCAGCGAGGGGATACGTTACTGGTCTTTAACCTCGCTGTCAATCACTTCTTACGACTCATGTTCGCGTTCTCAGCGTGTCTGGTTTCGGGCATAAAAATCGCTCCCTGTCGGGAGCGTCGGACGGGCGGACGGCCGCCATTCTATGGCCGTGATCCCTTATCCGATTGCCCTCACCGAAACCTTGCTTTTCAAGTCCGCGCTCCACTCAGTCGCAGAAGCAGCTTGGCTACTTTAGCACCGTGCTCACCCAAGCGCAATAGAACTTCTCGGATTGCGTGAAATGACTATACCCGGAACCGCGCTGCCAAGACCCGGCGGCGTCGCCACTATTAGTTCGCGCGTACGCGAGCGAAGCGACGCTTCCCGGCCTGTATGACCGCTCCGTCGACAGAGGACCAGGCGATATCGTACGTTCCCGGGGTCACTGGATCGCCGTTGATGCGCAGCCCGCCACCGTCGATGAGCCGACGTGCGTCGGACGTGGATGACGCCAGACCAACCTCCCTCAACAGCGCCGGCAGGTGCGTTGGGTCGTTGGCCTCGACAACGTACTCGGGCACATCTTCGGGGGTCTGGTGCTCCTTGAACAGCCTATCGAAGGCCGCCTCGGCCGCGAGCGCCTCATCGGCAGAGTCATAGAGTGTGACGATCTCACGAGCGAGCCTGCGCTTCGCAACGTTCGGATGGAGCGTGCCAGATGCCAGATCCTGCTCGATTACATCGACGTCTTCGACCGAAAGCGCCGTACAGAGTCTGAAGTACTTGACCATGAGCTCGTCGGGAATCGACATGACCTTGCCGAACTTCTCGGCTGGCTCATCAGTGAGGCCGATGTAGTTGCCATACGACTTGCTCATCTTCTGGACGCCATCGGTCCCCTCAAGCAACGGAAGCGTGAGACAGCACTGCGGCTCCATGCCGGACTTCTCCATGAGCTCGCGACCCGCGAGCAGATTGAAGAGTTGATCCGTTCCTCCGAGTTCGATATCGGCCTCGGTCGCAACCGAGTCGTACGCCTGCGCCATGGGATACAGGAACTCGTGCAGCGAGATTCCCTGGCCTGCCGCGTAGCGTTTTGCGAAGTCGTCGCGCTCGAGGATGCGAGCCACGGTGAAGCGGCTCGTGAGGCGCAGAATCCCCTCGAAGTCGAGTGCGCCGAGCCACTCCGAGTTGCGACGCAGCTCGGTCTTCGAGGGATCAAGGATCTTGAATGCCTGTGAGATGTACGTCTCGGCGTTCTCGTTGATCTGCGCAAGCGTCAGCGGAGGCCTCGTGCTGTTGCGACCTGACGGGTCCCCGATGAGCGCGGTGAAGTCGCCGATGATGAGAACGACGGTGTGCCCGAGATCCTGGAACTGCCGCAGTTTGCGGAGGGGAACCGCATGACCAAGATGCAGGTCGGGCGCTGTCGGATCCACCCCGAGCTTGACGCGTAGCGGATGCCCCTTCTCGAGCTTCTTGACCAGATCGGCCTCCGGGACGAGGTCGGCGATCCCACTCTTGATCACGTGCATCTGCTCGGCGGTCGTGCTCACTCGGCTCTCCTTGCGTGGCCCGCGCGCATGCGGCCCGTTACCGAACCGCTACGCCTCGCGGGGTGGTTGGCTCGGCGTTTGCACGTCATACTAGCACGACGAACGGCCCTCTTCCCCGCGGCGTGCGATACTCTGGTCGGGATGAAGCGCCGTTCGTTGGGCGTAATCGGCAGCAACGCGGCAACGTGCGAAACGAACGAGGATATGACCGACTACGACGCACATAACAAGCGCGGCCAAGGCGCTCCTCGGGATGCCCGCCGTCAACCTCAACCCCGTCCACGACCGCGCAAGGCGGCACCGGCGGGTCGAAGCGCGCCGCGCGCCAAGCAGGCACCGCGCGCCGGACAACGTCCACCCACGCGCAAACCCGCGCCCGGACGCCGTCCTGTCTCCAAGAAGCGTCGCTGGCTTCGCTGGCTGCTGCTCGCCTTCCTCCTCGGAACGCTCATCGCGGCAATCGCGGGCGGGGTCGTATACGCGCAGCTCTCGAAAGAGCTCCCCGACCCCGGCGCGCCCCTGAAGGGTCGCGACCAGACCACGTCGATTCTGGATCGCAACGGGCTCTTGATCACAAAGCTCTTCGCCGAACAGAACCGGACGGACGTCAAGCTCGAGAAGATCCCTGCTCAGCTTCGGCAGGCCGTCATCTCCACCGAGGATCAACGATTCTACGAGCACAAGGGCGTCGATCCCCTCGGCATCCTGCGCGCGTTGTGGGTCGACCTTCGCAATCCATCCGCGATGCATGGCGGGTCTACCATCACGCAGCAGTACGTGAAGATCGCCATCGTCACACCGGAGCGAACGATCAAGCGCAAGCTCATGGAAGCGATGCTCGCCTACCGTATCGAGAAGAACTACACCAAGGACCAGATCCTGGAGCTCTACCTGAACACCATCTACTTCGGTCACGGATCGTACGGCGTCCAGACGGCTGCTCAGACGTACTTCGGAAAGAACGTCCAGGACCTCAGTCTTTCAGAGTGCGCGATGATCGCCGGCGTCATCAAGTCGCCAGGTCGGTACTCGCCGTTCCTCGACCCCGAGGCCGCCACGTCGCGTCGCGCGACCGTCCTCGGCCAGATGGTCGAGCTCGGCTACGCCAACCAGGCGGACGCGGATGCAGCGAAAGCTGAGGAGTTCGCGCTTGCGGAACCGAAGAAGGTTTCAGAGAAAGCCCCCTACTTCGTCGAGTACATCAAGTATCTGCTCACCGAGCAGTACGGCTCTGAAGCTGTGTATCACGCGGGACTTCGCGTCCGAACCACGCTCGACCTCACCAAGCAGTACGCTGCCGAGAAGGCCGTACGGGATGCGCTCGACCGCGGTGACGATCCCTCAGCGTCGCTCGTCGCCATCGACCCGAAGACCGGCGAAATTCTCGCAATGGTCGGTGGACGTGACTTCAAGACGCAGCAGTACAATGTCGCCGTCCAGGGTCACCGTCAGCCGGGCTCATCCTTCAAGCCGTTTGTCTTGGTCAGCGCGCTTATGGACGGGACCTCCTCGGAAGCCACCTACTCTGCTGGGCCGGCTTCGTTCAAGGTGCCGGGCGGTCAAACATGGAAGGTGACCGGCGCTGGCGGCGGTCGAACCGGCCCGATGCGACTACGCGAGGCAACAGAGAAGTCGGTGAACTCGGTGTACGCG
>CAZGNF010000211.1:0-3412 GCA_964527045.1 uncultured Coriobacteriaceae bacterium
CGTATGCCATGTTCTGCACGGCAAGGCCGCCGATGATCGGCACGCCAAGACCGCCGGTGCCGATCGCGGCGCCCACGGTGGCGGTCCCGATGTTGATGGCGACCGAGGTGCGCACGCCGCTCAGGATCACGCGCGCCGCCAGCGGCAGCTCCACGCGCGCAAGCACCTGCATCGGACTCATGCCCATCCCCTCGGCAGCGTCGAGAACGGTCCTCGGCACGGATTCGATGCCGGCGATCGTGCCGCTCACCACCGGGAACATGCCGTAGATGAAGAGCGCCATCACAGTCGGCCAGAAGCCGAAGCCGAGGACCGGCATCGCGAGCGCCAGCACCGCAACCGGCGGGAACGTCTGCCCGAGGTCGGTCGCCGCCACCACAAGCGCACGGAACTCGGCGCCGCTCTTGCGCGTGACGAAGATCCCGAGCGGCACCCCGACCGTGATCGTGAGCGCGCTCGAGACCGCGACGAGCACCAGGTGCTGCAGCACGAACGCCGCAAGCGTGTCTCTCGGCATGAGGACAACCGGCTGCGCGGGGAAGAGCGCGCTCAGCCACGACTGCCAGAGCCCCTGCGCGCTCACGAGCAGCGCGAACGCGAGCGCCGCAAGCGCGATCATAACCGCGCCTATGAGTCGGCGTCGGCTCACTCCACGTCCTCAACCGACTGGTTGGAGATGTGCTCGTCGCCCTCGGTCATCGCCTCTTCGACCGCCGCGAACGTGACTTCGCCGAGGAGCACGCCGTGCCGGTCGGTGACGGCGATCGCGCGGAACCCGAGGCCAAGCATGCGCGAGAGCGCATCTCGCAGGCTGTCGTCGGGACGCACGGACGCCTCAGCGGGGTCCATGCGCGTCATTGCCTCAACCGGTCGTACGCCGTGATCGACCTCATTCGCATCGACCCAGCCGATGAGTCGGCCGTCGGGCTCCACCACGTACGCGAAGCGGCGACGCCCAGCCCCCTCGCGCAGTGTGAGCGCGTCCGAGTCCGCGAGTACGGTCGCTGGCGAGCGCATGACGTCGGCCACGCGCACGCGCACGAGGCGCTTGAGCGCGCGGTCCGCCCCCACGAAGTCGTGCACGAACTTGTTCGCGGGGTGGTTCAGGACCTCCTCGGGCGTGTCGAACTGCTGCAGCTTCCCGTCGCGCATGATCGCGATCTTGTCGGCGAGGCGGATCGCTTCATCGATGTCGTGCGTGACGAAGATGACGGTCTTCTTAAGCTCACGCTGGATGCGCGCGAACTCGGATTGCAGCCGCTCGCGGTTGAGCGGGTCGACCGCGCCGAACGGCTCGTCCATGAGCAGCACCGGCGGGTCGGCCGCGAGCGCTCGCGCAACGCCCACACGCTGCGCTTCGCCACCCGAGAGCTGCCGCGGGTACTTGTGGCGATACGCCTCCGGGTCGAGTCCCACGAGCGCGAGCAGCTCGTCGACCCGCTCGGCCATGCGCGGCTTCTCCCAGCCGAGCAGGCGCGGCACCACACAGATGTTCGCGGCGACATCGAGGTGCGGGAACAGGCCGATCGACTGGATGACGTAGCCAAGCCCGCGACGGAGCTCCTCGGCGGGCATCGAGAGGATGTCGCGGTCGCCGACAAAGATGTGGCCCGATGTGGGCTCGATGAGTCGGTTGATCATGCGCAGCGTGGTCGTCTTGCCGCACCCCGACGGGCCGATGAGCACGCAGACTTCCCCCTCGGCCACTTCAAGCGAGAGCGAGTCCACAGCCGTCGCGTCGCCGTAGCGGCGGGTGACGTCTTCGAGCCGGATCATGCGCGGACCCCTTCCGGTGTGAGCGCCCGTCCGAGCGCGGAGAGCGCGACGTCGGCCACCACCGCAAGCGCGATGATCGGCAGCGCGCCGAGCAAGATGAGGTCGGGCGCGAACTGCCCGAGCCCTTCGAAGACGAGGATGCCAAGGTTGCGCGCGCCCGCGAACACGGTAAGCGTGGTGATGCCGACAAGCAGGACCGACGCAGTGCGCACTCCTTCGATGATGAGCGGCAGCGCGAGCGGGAACTCGACACGCCACAGCAGCTGCCACGAGCTCATCCCCATGCCGCGACCGGCGTCGATGACGGCCGGGTCTACCTCGGCAAGGCCCACATACGTGTTGCGGACGATCGGGAGGAGCGCGTAGAGCGTGAGCGCGATGAGACCCGGCGTGGCGCCGATGCCCCGCACGCCGATCGCGCGCAGCGCCGGAACCGCCTGGCTGAGTGCGGCAAGCGGCGCGATCAGCAAGCCGAGGAGCGCGAGACTCGGCACCGTCTGGATGACGCCGGTCACGCCGAGCACCACGCCGCGAACGCGACGGTTGCGCGTCGCCCACAACCCGAGCGGCACGCCGAGCAGCAGCCCGAAGCCGAGGCCCGTGCCCGCCATCGCGAGATGACCGCCGAGGAGCGTCCAGAAGGAGCCGGCACGCACCTCGAACTCGCGGGCGAGTGAGATGCGGTCGAGGCCGCCCCACGCGAACGCGGCGGCCACTGCGAGCGCGACCACCACGAGCGGCCCCGCCCACCGCACGAGCGTGCGGCGGCGCTCCTCGCCGCCCGAGAAGCCGAGAACCGCGGTGCCCGCGAGCAGCACCCACACGCCCGCGCCCAGCGACACGCGTGCAGCCGAGGGCTGCCCGACAAGCAGCGACTCAGCCGCATGTCCGATGCCCCACGCGAGCGCGACCACGATCCCGTACCCGCTCGCCGTCGATGAGGCCGAGCGCGCCTTCTCGGTGGGTGCGACCGCCGAAAGGAACCCCACGCCCACGAGCAGCCAGATCAGGTACGCCCACGGCCCGGCCGCTGCAACCGAATGCGCGACTCCCGGCACGAGCCGGTTGGCTCGCAGCTCGACGAAGGGCAGCGCAGTAACGCCCGCGAGCGCGACCATCGCACCCACGAGCGCCACTTTGTCGAAGCGAGACTGCGCGCTTTGCTCGGCCACGCTACTTGATGAACCCCTTCGCCTTCAGATAGTCGCGCGCGACTGTCTTGGGATCCGCACCGTCAACGGCGACCGTACCGTTCATCGCCTGAAGCGACTCGAGCGTAAGACCACGGAATACGGGATCAAGGATCGTCGCGATCTCGGGGTACTTCGTCAGTACCTCGGCACGCACCGTCGGCGCTGGCTCATACACCGGCCAGATGCTCTTCGGGTCGCCAAGCACGACAAGGTCCAACGCCGAGAGGTTCCCGTCTGTGCCGTACGCCATCGCGGCGTTCGCGCCATTGGTGCCCTGCGCCGCGGCCGCCTCGGTCTGTGCCGTGTCACCCCCCGAGAGGATGATCAGCTGATCGGCCTTCATCTTGAAGCCGTACGCCGCCTCTATGGCGGGCACCCCGTCTTCCTTGCGGTCGACGAACTCCTGCGAAGCGACGAGTTTAACCGCGCCGCCCTTGTTGATG
>CAZGNF010000212.1:0-3363 GCA_964527045.1 uncultured Coriobacteriaceae bacterium
GGTCGGATATCGTTCGTCTGCTGACAGCGCTCTTGCCGGGTCACGCTGACCGCAAGGATGACCGGCGCCTCATCCTGCTCATCGTCCTCGCCACCGGCGTGACCGGGGTATTGGCTATCCTCATGTCGCCATACGTGGAAGGCATCTCCGCATCGATGACATGGGTCGCGGTCGGATTCCTCAGCACTGCCACGCTCTTGACCCTGAGCGAGACACTGTCCAGACGAGTGACCACGCTACAGGGTCCCGAGAAGCTCGGTCCGGTGAAGTCGGCGTTCATCGGCATCCTGCAGGGAATCGCGGTACTCCCCGGCGTCTCACGGTCGGGCTCGACGATCGCCGCAGGCATGTTCGCCGGTCTCTCGAGAGAAGCGGCTGCACGATTCTCGTTCCTGCTCGGCATGCCGATCATCGCCCTGGCTGCCGCCAAGGACACCGTCGATCTGTTGGGCGGCAACGCGACGCTTCCCGGTGTCGTGCCGTCGATCGTCGGCTTCGTGGCCGCTGGTCTCAGCGGCTATCTTGCCATCGCCTGGCTCCTCTCGCTCGTCAAGCATCATTCGCTGTATTGGTTTGCGGCATACACGGCGGTGCTCGGCACGGCTATGCTGTTGATGAGCACCGTCTTCGCCAGGGGGTAGTGAGTGAGTCCGGCAAAGAAAACACCGTCAAGCAAGCGATCCACGAGCAGTCGATCGCCTCAACGCGCTTCAAAGCTGCCTCCAGCGCCTGCTCCCGTACTCGACGCCGAGAGTCGTCACGAGATCATCGGCATCGTGCTGGGGGCCATCGCTATCGCACTCGGCATCACGGTGCTGAGCGAATCCTCGGGCGTTGTCCCGCGCGTCGTCGCAGGCGCGCTTCGCCTCGGCTTCGGGTTGGGGGCATACGCGATTCCCGTGGTGGTGCTGCTGTGGGCGGTCACGTTCTTCGTACGCGCGGTACGCGTTGACGAGACGCGCGTCGGCATAGGTCTCGCGTTGCTCCTCATCTCCGCGATCTCCATGGCTGCGGTTGGTTCACCGGCTGCCATGCGGTGGGAGCCAGATGTCCTGATCACGCACGGTGGCTACCTCGGCGGGGGACTCGCCTGGGGCCTTTCAGGGCTCTTCGGCAACGCGATCGCGTACGTCCTTCTCGGCGCGATCGCACTTATCGGGCTTGTCTTTGCCGGAATGTCTATCTCCGAGCTCGTCGACTGGGTTACCGACGCCGTTCGCAGGCCGGAGCAGGACGAGATCGAGGACGACACCGCGCCGCGCCGACGCGCCGGCAAGACGATGCCGATCGCCGAGTTCCAAGAGCGCGAAGGCGCGCTTCCCGCCGAGAAGCCCCGCCGAGCTGCTGACCCGGAAGCCGCGCGGCCCACGGTTCCCACATCACACGTGACCGCTCCCCGCGCGCTTGAGGGATTCGAGCTACCATCCATCTCGATGCTCGCCAAGAGCCCGCAAAGCGCGGCCGGCAATCGCGCAAGCGAGAAGGAGCTCAAGGCGACCGGGGCGCTCATCGAGGCTACGCTCGCGACGTTCGACATCACGGCGCGCGTTGTCGACTGGATCTCGGGGCCGACCGTCACGATGTTCGAGGTCGAACTGGCCCGCGGCATCAAGGTCATGCGCGTCACGGCACTTGCAGACGACCTCGCACTCGCGCTCGCAGCGCCAACGATCCGCATCCTCGCGCCGATTCCCGGCAAGAGCTACGTGGGAATCGAAGTCCCGAACGAGCGCCGCTCCACGGTGACGCTGGCTGATGTTCTCGACGGCGCTCCGCTCAATCACCCGAGCCCGTTGTTGCTCGGCATCGGGAAGGACGTCAGCGGTGACCAGATCACCGCTGACCTTGCCGGCATGCCGCACCTGCTCATCGCCGGCGCGACCGGCACGGGCAAGTCGGTCGCGATCAACGCACTCATCATGTCGCTTCTCATGCGCGCTACTCCCGCAGAGGTGCGCCTGATACTGATCGACCCGAAACGCATCGAGCTCAACCTCTACAACGGCGTCCCGCACCTCTACGTGCCAGTCGTGACCGAGTCGAAAGAAGCCGCCTCGGCACTAGCGTGGGCTGTGTCCGAGATGGACGCGCGGCTCAAGCGGCTCCAAAAGGCCGGCGCGCGCAATATCGCGCAGTACAACGCGCTGCTTCACGAGGGGAAGGGTCCCGAAGACGCCACGGAGATGCCGTACCTCGTGATCGTGATCGACGAGCTCGCCGACCTCATGATGGTGGCTGCGCGCGAGGTCGAAGACTCGATCTGCCGCCTCTCTGCGCTCGCGCGGGCCGCGGGTATCCACCTCATCGTCGCCACCCAGAGGCCTTCGACGGACATCATCACCGGCCTCATCAAGACGAACATCACGAACCGCATCGCGTTCGCGGTCTCCTCGGGCATCGACAGTCGCGTTATCCTCGACCAGCCTGGCGCTGACAAGCTCGTCGGCATGGGCGATATGCTCTTCTCGACGCCAGCATGGCCCAAGCCGAAACGAGTCCAGGGCGCGCTTGTCACCGAGGCCGAGATCAACACCGTTGTCTCGCACCTCAAGGCGCAAGCCGAACCTGAATATCACGAGGAGATCCTCCACCTGAAGCTCGCTGCCACGGGCGGTGGGACCGACATAGGCGACGATGACGACGACCCGCTGATCTGGGAGGCCGCCGATATCGTCGTGACGAGCGGGATGGGTTCGACCTCGCTCCTGCAGCGCCGCCTCAAGGTCGGCTACGCGCGTGCAGGGCGAATCATGGATATGCTCGAGGGCAAGGGCATCGTGGGCGCACCAGATGGCAGCCGCCCTCGTGAGGTGCTCGCAGACGTCGAAGAGCTGGAGTCGATCAAGGCCTTCGAGCGCAAGGATCGAGAGGAAGCCCAGTGACCGAACGCATGGGAAGGACGGTATGCCATGCCCGTCGGTGACAAGCTCGCAGCAGAGCGCCGGAAACAAGGAAAGAGCATCAACGAGGTAGTCGCGGCCACGAACATCATGGCGCGGCTCATCGACGCACTCGAGAACGCCCGATACGACGAGCTTCCGAGCCAGGCCTACGTCCGGGGCTACATCCAGAGCTACGCCAAATTCCTCGGACTCGAAGCATCGCCGCTGCTCAAAGAGTACGAAGAGGATCTCGGCGCTGGAAAGCCCCGCACGCGACTCGAAGAGGTCCCGGAGCGCACGGTCGTGCCCATGCGTGACCAGTTGCACCACATACCGACCCAGGCGCTACTCACGATCGTCGTCGCGCTTGTAGCAATCGGCCTGGTGCTCTGGCTTGTCGGCAGCGTGCTCAATCGTAACGATTCGCCGCCGCCCATCCCGCCCGCGACCACCACATCCACGATCGAGGCGACAGAGACCG
>CAZGNF010000213.1:0-3356 GCA_964527045.1 uncultured Coriobacteriaceae bacterium
GGCGCGCTCGGTTCAAGTCGTTCGGGTGGGCGTGAAGGCAGCGATAGCCATCGTTCGTCCTGTGCGGGCCGCAGAAATGGCACCCGGTCTCGGGAGTCAGACCCGGTCGATGTGGGAGCCGGTATGGTCGCAGACGCCGCTGGGTGCGGTGTTCGCGCACTACGTGGTTGTTGCGGACGACCCCACCGACCCGTACAGAGCAGAGGGCTTCCTGCCGCTCTTCCACTCGGACCAGGCGCTTCGTGTGGGCGGGTACTGGCTGGTGCGACAGCTCGCCAGCGCCGACGGCTGTTTCATCGTGCTTGCCGATGGGAGCCGCGTACTCTACAACCGCTGGTTCGCGTTCCCGGCACACGTCAAAGCGCATCTCGAAGCGATGGCGCGTGAGTTGGACACCGCCGCAATCGCCGGTGATGTGACTGCGTTCCAGCAGGCGGTGCAGTGGCACAGCAACACCTTCGATATGGATCAGGTCGCATTCGACCGTCCGCTGTCGGACAGTGCCGCAGGAGTCGCGAGCTTCATCAGCGCCCATCAGGCCCCCGAGCGCGCAGCAGAGCCGGTAGCTCCATCGCCGATTGAGTCCGCACCGACGCCAACGCCCGAACCCGAACTCGCTCCGGCACCCGAGCCAATGGCCGAGCCAACACCCGCACCCGCAGGTGAGTCCACACCGGGCCCCTTCGTATTCGGCGACGTCGATGCGATCCTCGGCAACCCGTCGCTTTCACCCCAGGTGCGCGCCGTTCTGCTTCTTGAACTCTGTCAGATCGCTCAAAACGTCGCTCCCGAGAGACTCGATGGCTACTGGATGCAGCTCGCACAAGTGAAGGCGTCCCTGCCGAAAGAGCACGCCGACGCCTATAACGAAGCAGCCCAGGAGCTCGGCGAGTCAACCGAGAAGGCGGACACGGGTGTGATTCCCGGGTTGATCGCCGAAGTCGCCGCTGCAAAGACCCAGGCTGCGGCCGATCGTGACGGCGCTGCGCGCAACCTCGCGAGCATCGAAGCGAGACTCGGTGAGCGGAAGGTGCCGTTCGGTAAGAAGCGCGTGTACGCAGCGCTTGCCGACGCCTGGCTTGGCATCGATCGCGGGCAGACTATCCGACTTGTGGCGCACACGTCGGCCAACGCACGTTCCAGTCTGGTGACGCGCATGCACGGAGTGGCTCCGCTGACGCAGGACGAGTGGCGCTCGCTTGCCACGGTGACGAAGCCTGCGACCGCCGCGAATCTTGCAGCCGACGTCATACGCTCGTCCGAGGCACACGTCGATCTCCCCGCCGAACTCGTCGAGAAGGTGGGTATCGCCCTGTTCGCGGGAATCAGCTCGTCGCTGGCGACGCCTGTGCCGCTGCCCGAGCGGCTCACCATGCACGAACGTCTCGTTGCGTCTCTGGCCGGCGGAGGGCGTTGCGACGAGGCATGGAACGAGGTCAGCCGCGTCTACAACTGGGGGACGATCGCGACGACGCAACAACTCGCTGACGGAGGTGGCTGGATTGCGCGGTTCCCGGTATTGGAGCGTGCAATCAACGAGGCGGTTGCGCATCACTGTGTCTCGGAAGAGCGGTTCGCGGCGCTTGCGGAAGAGACGCCGGTGTACCTCCAGGCATATGTTCGCGCGCTCTACCGCGCGAAGACCACCATGCCCGGGGCCGTCGAGGCCACGTATCGGCGCCTTGAGCAGGAACTCTCGCCTGAGGCGCTACGTCGGCCGATGGGATATCAGCTCAAACACGGCGGCAACCCCGCCAAGCTTGCCGACGCGGGACACCGGGCAGCGGCCCTGAGACTGTACCTCGCGAGAGTCGCGCAGGGCGGGATGGCGCAGGAAGCGCTCGATCTGGCGGCACGTTTGGGCGATCAGACATCGAGGACGGTCCTTGTGACGACGCTCCTGTCGGGAACCGACGAGGCGGCGCGTGCACTTCTGTCCGCCGAGCAGTTCCCCGATGGTTCGGTCGACCATTTCCTCGCGCTTGGCACGGTCGAGAGGCGCGCCGAGTACCTGGCGCGCGTGACTGGCAATGGAGCGCATACGATACCCGGCCGTCTGTGGCGCGACATGGATGCGGCACAGGCCATGCCGCAGGTGCGCGTCGGCGGGGTGTTCTCGAAGGAGACCGCGCCGAGGCAGGAATCGGCCGCCGAGTACATCCAACACAACCCGATGTACCTGGTCGTGTCGGTGAACGTGTTGCCCGAGCAGCAGTTCACGGTATGGATGGACAGCCTGGCCGAGTATGGCGCCCCGGTCATCGACGCGGCGCTTCTGCCTGCACTCGTTGCATGGAGCGAGCGTGATTGGGAGCCGGCGCGTAACGCGATGGTCTGGATGTGGGAGGCAATCAAGCCTTCCGACGATGTTCTGCTCGACAACGTGCTCCGTGACGGCATCATCAAGCGCTCAATCGAGGTTCTATCCGCCGATCCTGAAGTCCTCGGAAGCTACGTGCTGCCGTGGCTGCACCAGGAGCTTGTGGTGAAGGGTCGCACGTGGCAGCAGGGCAATACGCAGATCACCCTGCGGCTCGCGGACAAGCAGCTTGCGGCAATGTGCCTGAGCAGCGCAATCGCACTTGCGGACCTTGCTCCCGCGCGTCGCGATCGGGTAGTTGAGATCGCGCTCGGGTATGCCGCGGGCTCTCCGGAGATCGTTAGGCCGCTCGGGCAGGTCTTCATGGCCGGTCGCACGGCGCAGCTCGCTGAGCCGCCGGTGCCACTCAGCGCAGCGTCGGCAGTCGCGTGGCAGGAGGGCGTGGCCGCCAGCATCGTGAACGACATCAAGCAGCGGTTGCTGCTGCTCATGATCGCGGCTGCTGCGCCCCGAACAGAGGTGTCGTAGCAAGCGGCGCGGTCATGTCCGCGTTGACGACGGTGCCTGCACCCTAGCGCTTCACGCCCTCGTGCGGCATACTTACCCGCGTGCCCGTTGGGAAGCGGGCGCTGGGGTTTCGCCATGGTAGGCGGGACGCCCGGTCCGGGAGCGGCAGAGATGAGTCCGCGGGACCGATCTTCGCAAGGAGCCAATCACATGGCCGGCATCGTGCTTGTTGGCGCCCAGTGGGGCGACGAAGGCAAAGGTAAGATCACCGACCTCATCGCGGACGACTTCGATTTCGTCGTTCGCTTCCAGGGCGGCAACAACGCAGGTCACACCGTTATCCACGCAGGGCGCACGCTCAAGCTGCACCTGATTCCCTCGGGCATCATGTATCCGCACATCACGCCGATCATCGGCAACGGCTGCGTCATCGACCCCAAGGTCCTCATCGAGGAGATGGACCGCCTTGAGGCAGACGACATCTCCACGCACCGCCTGCTCATCAGCTGCAACGCGCACCTCATCATGC
>CAZGNF010000214.1:0-3349 GCA_964527045.1 uncultured Coriobacteriaceae bacterium
GCTTATAGGAAAAGTCCATCCGCCACCATCCGGGTGATCCGACCCGCCGGGTCGATTCCTTATCCTCAGCCGAAACCGCCGATCGGACCGCACGACGCGCTCGAATCCGACCTGCGTCCAACGATACCGCCTCCCACGCCCACCGACACGTTCTGCGACCCGCACACCGGACACACCTTGTCCGTTTCACGGATGAGACGCATCAGGAATCGCTCGAAGCGGCTCCCGCAATCAGCGCATTTCAAATCGTACGTTGGCACGACAGCGTCAGACCAGACCGAACTCGCGGCCAAGGGCGTCCGCGCTGCGAGCACCGACAACTTGCGAAACCAGAGTACCACTCTCGAACTTTGCGATGGTCGGGATGCTCATGACACCGTACTTCATAGCGACCTCGCGGCTCTCATCGACGTTGACCTTCACGAACTTGACACCGTCGGTCCGGGCGGCCAGCTTCTCGATCTCGGGTCCGACCATACGGCACGGTCCGCACCAGGGAGCCCAGAAATCAACGACAACCGGTTGGGCTGACTCAAGTACCTCGGCCTGGAACTCCGACTCCGCTATCTCCTTCACACCTGCGCTCATGTTCGACTCCTTGTTCGGGTAGACTTCGAATCTACTATACCCCATGGGGTATTCCTGAAGCAAGCCGATTTGCGATTCACCTCCCTGTGCCGCTATTGTCGAACGGTCGTCTGCGGTGAGAGGAATGTTCGTGGCGTTGTGGCTGGGGCTGCTCTCGGGAAGCATCGCGTTCGGGGCGTGCCTCGACGGTGCCCTTGTGGCTCCCCGCCGAAGCCAATTCATCGCGGTCGTGGGTATGGGTGGCGGCACGCTACTGGCGCTTCGAACATTCTCGCGTATAGCAACTACCACCAATTCCGAGGCGATCGGCCTTGCCATCTTCTTCGTTGCTGCAGGCGTCGCTGGCGGGTACTGGAGCGCAGCGGCGGCGCTCCCGCACGCTGCAGGGCGTCAGCGCCTCGACGCAATCGATGCTCCGACGTGCCAATCCGAGAAGCCGGCCGTGGCGATTCTCTCCTGCGCCGAGGCCCCGCACTATCGAATAGCCTCAACCGCACGCGTGATCGAGCGCCTTGTGTCGAGCGGCGCGCTGCGATTGCCCTCCAGCGCACTCCCGTTCGTATTCTTGAGCGAGAAGACCCGGTACCGAGCCCTCGGCGGCTACAATCCTGCGCGCGCGACCGTGACCACCGTCCGAGACGGGGTTTCCGCGCGGCTCGGCACCCGGGTCAGCAGCGTCTCTGTTGCGTGGTGCGACGGGTCGCCGAGCCTCGCCGCCCTCATCGGCGAACTCGGCCGAGTCGGACACCACGATGTCGTCATGGTGACACTCGGGCCGGATCACTCATTCAGATCGCTCGAATCGCAGCATGAGGCACAACACGTCGCCGATGCCGCCGGCGTGCGCCTTGTGCGCGCTCCGAGCATCTGGCGGTCGGACGTGCTCGCTTCTCGGCTTGCCGACCGCATCATCGAATCGACGACCGGTGCGACGCTGGATGAAGTCGGCGTGGTCCTCATGGGCGAAGGGGAGCCGACTGCCTGGTCGGAGATCGAATGCGGATGGCGCGAGCACGAGAACTACTTCAATCAGCGCGTACGGCTGATGCTCGTGGACAGAGGAATCAGGGAATCCAGCATCCGCATGAGCTGGCTCGAATGGGAAACGCCTGATGTGACCGAGACGACCCGCCATCTCGCCGCGCTTGGTTGCCGTCGAATCATAGTCGCGCCGGCGACGCTTCCCTACATAACACTGGCAAGCGCACTCGACCTGAAACACGCGATCGAGTCTGCACGGCTCGCGGAGGATGTCCGCGTGGTGACATTGACACCGTGGGGCGATGACGCCGCAATGGTGCAAGCGTCAGCAGATGTCATCACCTGGGCGCTTGATCGGCTCGGAGAAGAGCGTTAGGTCACCCGTTACTTGGTAGCCTTGCAGCGCTCCCAGTTCCACGACTGCAGGCGTCGGATCTGCGGGTAGCGGAACGCATACCTGAGCGCGACCGAGAGTCCACCCCGCGCTGCTTCGGCGCGAGTCTCCAGGTTCTCGATACTGAGTCGCAGGTCCGCTGCGGTGGTGCCTCTGAAGAGCGTGTAGCCGTTGCCGACGGCCTTCAAGACATGCGCATCAGAACCGCCTGTTGCGGCAACGCCCTGACCGCCCGCGAACGCCTTGGCGGCAAGCCTGTTGGCGTAGATGAGGTACGGCGAGGAGTTGTACACCTCAAGCGCGTGGAACGCGACGTCGTAGATCGCCTGACCGACGCTCTCGAGTCCGAAGGGACCGAACGCTCGATTCGCGAAAGGATGGGCGATAACAGCTATACCGCCCTGCTCGTTGATCCGCGACACCGTTTCTGCTGCCGACAGGTTTGGCGGGATAGCCTCCTGCAGCCACAGACCGATGATGTGCCCGGACTTCGACGAGATCTCCTCGCCGATAACGACCTCTACGCCATACATCTCCTGCAAGGACTGCGCGAAGAGCGCGCCTTCGATGGTGTTGTGATCCGTGATCGCGATGACGGAGAGATCCGTGTGCGTGGAGGCGTACTCCATGATCTCAGGAATCTTCGCAAGACCATCACTGTGGTTCGAGTGTATGTGCAGGTCCGCTTTGCTCCAGACCTCAGTCACGTGGTACCCCCTGGTGTGTGCGAAATGCCGGACGGGGATGAAAGAGCAACTTCCGTACCGCATGCAACCCCGCTATACGTATATCGGCTCAAGAGAGCTCGCTCTCAAGTATAGCGCGCTCGGTGAGCGCCATCTCGGCGCGATCAAGCACATGCTGCGTGGCAAGGTGCTGCAACTGCTGGGTCGTTACCCGGAGGCGCTCGATCAAAGCGGACATCGCACGGAGCGCAAGCTCAGGATCGTCGGCCAGCGCAGAGAGAAACGACTCGCGATCGTAGCAGGCAAGCTCCGTGTCGCCGAGGGAGACAGCGGTCGCGGAGCGAGGACGGTGCTCGATGATCGCCGACTCGCCGAACATCTCGCCTTGGGCAAGCTCGGCCACCACCGTGGCGACGATGTCCCCCTCTTTTCGAATGCGCACGGCACCACTCATGATGATGTAGAGGTAGAGGCCATCATCGCCTTCAGCGAAGATGACATCCCCGTCCTGATACCTGGCGATCGAGCCGCCATCTGACCCCAAGCGCATGCCTACACCCCGTCTTCCGCCGTGTTGATAGAGACTAGCCGCTCTGCGCCCACGACTTCAAGCGACTCACACCCTCAGTGAGCCTGTCGAGAGAAGTCGCATAGCTGAACCTCAGGAAGCCTTCGCCGCCAGGGCCGAAGTCGATGCCCG
>CAZGNF010000215.1:0-3313 GCA_964527045.1 uncultured Coriobacteriaceae bacterium
TCTCGATGGAGGTGCCGTAGCGGTCCTCGCCCTCGAGCGGGGTCTCGGTGAGGTCCTCGAAGCTGAGGAAGCTTGCAAAGACGTCGGATTCTCCGCCCTCGCCCTCGCCGTTGGTGTCGCCCTCCACGAGGTTTCCGGCATCCGAGGTATAGGCAACCACCATACCGTCGGCGCTGATCGCGGGGCCGTAGCTGGCATCATCCGCGGCGAATCCGTCGCCAGAGACGCTTACCAGGCTCACGTCTCCGGTCAGCATGTCCTTGAGCGCGATGTCGTCCTCATCGTTGACGTCTCCCGGGATGAGGCTCATCTCGCTCACTGAGACCGGCTTCATGTCTTCGGCCTCGTCCTCGAACGCGACAAACCGTCCGTCGGCGCTCATCGAGGGATCCTCAGGATAGTCGTACGTCTGCTCGCCTTCGGCGTTGAGACTCACAAGCACGGTCTCGCCGGTCCCGAAGTCATGCATGAAGACGTCGCGCTCTTCGTTGGCATCGTCTTCAACGAGGTTGTCGGCATCGGAGATGAACGCGACGAGCTGACCGTCTTCGCTCAGCGTCGGGAAATCCGTTGTGCTTGAGTCATCATTCGCCTCGGTGCCGTCTGAGGCGACGCTGGCACGAGCGATCGAACCGTCGGAGAGCGTCTTCACGTAGACGTCACACCCCTCGACCTCGGCATTATTCGTGTCGTCCTCAACTAGCGCGGCGGACGAAAGGAACGCCACGGTGCTTCCGTCGCCACTGATCTCGGAGGTCCGACTGTACCCATCGCCCTCGGCACCTTCGGCATCAAGGGACACCCGGGTCGTGACGCCGGTCTCAATGTCGTGGACGAAGACGTCCGTGAGCCCGTTTGTGTCGTCCTCGACAAGGTTGTCTGCATCAGACGTGAACGACACGAATCGCCCATCGTCGCTGATTGACGGCTCCCAGCTGTCGTCGTTGCCCTCAGTGCCGTCGGTAGCGACACTCACGCGAACGGTCGTCCCATTGACGACGTCGCGCACGAAGATGTCCTCATATCCATTGCTGTCTTCTTCGACGCCAACCAGGTTCGAGGCATCGGAATCGAACGCCACGTACTGGCCATCGCCGCTGACAGACGCGCGACCGTCACCCTCGTCGTAGTCATCGTCGGCGAGCGATTCGTCATCGCCCACACTGACGAGCGTGATGTCGCCGGTGCTGAGATTCTTGAGATACCAGTCGCGATAGCCGTTCGTGTCTTCTTCGACGAACGAGTTGCCCGTGTAGAAGGCTACGAACTCCCCGTCGGCGCTGATCGCCGCAGTGCGGCTTCCGCGGTACTTCTCATCCTCATCCATCCCCTGCTCACCATCCGCGTCACTGCTCACGCGCATCGTGTCGGTGACGAAGGTATGGAGCGGCGGAACTTCTTCGAGCTGAGCGTCGATACCAGTGATCGCATCCTCGGCTACAGCGGTGACCGCATCTGCGGAATCGTAGTTGGGCTGCTGGTCGTAGTAGACATCGTAGTAGCCATCGGCGAAGAAGCCCACGATGTTGTCGCCGACAGCAGCAGAAAGGATGTATGTCCCATCAGCCCCGGTCGTCGTGATGCCGATCTCCGTCGAAAGGTCCGGCCATTCGGCGAACCAGGGATCCAGTCCCCAGTCGACGACCTCCACGCCTTCAACGGGATCGTCGTCCATGTCGGTGACCGTACCGGAAATCGTAGCTTCGCCTACGTTGAACAACGCGGCATCAAATGCACGAATCCCGTAGGGGCCGTCCGTGGAGTGGCTGAGGTAATTGGTCTTCAGGTAGTAGGTCCCGTCCGAGTCTGGGGTGAACTCGATGTACGAGAACAAGGAGTTCCAGTCATCGTTCGAGGCGATCTGCATCGACGCCGTGGGGTCCCAGAGCTCGAGCCAGACGTCGGACATGTAGTCCATCTGATCCGTGTTCGGACCCATCTGGAATCCGTACGTGTGCCCGGCCAGCAAGCTCACTGAATACCAGTCATCGTCCGCGCTCGTCGCATACGTGCCGTTCATGATGGTGCCGTCGACGGCAAGCACATTCGCTTGCGCTGCCGAATCGTTCGGCTCGACCTCATACGTTGGCACTCCCGGAGCGGCTACTGCAGTCAGTGGAACACCCACGAGCGTCGCGCACATCGCGATCGCAAGTGCCAGACTGCACACCCGCGCCCACGGTCGACGCCGCGCTCCGACCAGAACGTGACCCATAACGAACCCCCTTCGTTGGCGCTCAACACGCGCCTCGCTCCCCGGAAACGTGAAACCATCTCTAGGGTACGCTCGAACGCTTCACGGGTCACGACCTATTCTCATGATCGACGCAGCCAACGGCACCAGGGAATCCACACAAGCTCGGCAGGGATTAACCTTCGGCAAGCGAATACGTCCCGATGTAGAGGTATGCCCTGAAGGGGGTGGCTCGACTTGCCGCAGAAAGCTGACGAACGCCGTTCGTTCCTGCACATCCGCGCGCTCATGGCCACGACGAGCGAAGGACTGATCGCCGTCGGACCCGACGGCGACGTCCGCGTCTTCAACGAGACCGCCGAGGAACTGCTCGGCGTCCCCCGGTCGAAGGTCCACGGGAAGCTGTACACGTCGCTGCAGCAGCCGAAGCTCGAAGTCGCGGTCGAACGCCTGCTGCGACCGAAGGCGCGCAAGGAGCCTCATGCGATCCGCCTCGTCCTGGGGGACCGCGTCATCGCTGCGACCGTCGCGCCGTACGACTGCTCCGGGCGCCGGGCCGCGGTCATCACGCTGCGCGACGACACCGCGCTTGAGGCATACCGCAGGCGTGCCGAGGCGATCCTTGCCAGCACGGGAGACGGCCTCATCGTCTTCGACCCCGAAGAAGTCATCACGTACATCAATCCGGCCGCCACGATGTTGGCAGGCCTCAAGCCCTCGAAGCTACTCGGCAAGCGGACCCCCTTGTGGGAGATGCTCTCGATGATGCCCGAGGATAGCTTCTCCCCCGCAATCGACGGGTCGCAAGTTCGCGAGGTGCGGCTTGAGGAGCCCGAGCACCGCATCATGGACGTCCGCACCGACCCGGTCCTCGACGACCAAGGCGGGTACCTCGGCTATGTGGCGACGCTGCACGACGTGACCGCGGAGCGCGAGGTCGGCCAGATGAAGAACGAGTTCGTCTCGACCGTCTCGCATGAGCTTCGAACGCCGCTGACCTCAATCAAGGGGTACATCGACCTCATCCTTGATGGCGAAGCTGGCGAGATCAACGAGATCCAGCGGGAGTTCCTCTCGATCGTGAAGGAGAACTCGGACCGGCTCGTCGAGCTCATCAAC
>CAZGNF010000216.1:0-3290 GCA_964527045.1 uncultured Coriobacteriaceae bacterium
GCCTCCGCCTCGTGATTCGTACTCCAGCCTGGTCCCCTCGAAGGCTTCCTCGTAGAATCCGGCGGACGAACCTGCGCGCGCCAGGGTGACAGCCCCATCGGCGGGCAGCGCCTCTCCGGGGCGAGCACTCTCTGCGGGTCGTATCTTAATCAGACACTCGCTCGTCTCGATGGTGACTGGCGCATCCTCCTGAAGCTTGATTGGGAGCGCGAGACGAAACGAATTAGCCCGGTTTGCTGCGACCGCCTGCCCGGCAACCACGGTGTCCGCCAGGGAGGCGTCGATTGGCTCGAGCTTGCCGCTCTTCACGCTGAGGTAATTGACAGGCTCCGTGAAGTAAGCGGCTCGAATCGTCCCATCTGAAAGCAAGTACTCCTTGCTTGTGGTGGTGCGCCTCTCCGTGAGCTCTCGCACAACGGTGGGCTCGGGCAACTTCGAATACGCAGCGGCCACGTCAACCGATGGCGATGGAGCCGCGAATTCAACGTCGACCGCATACCCGACCCTTGGCAGTGCAGTCGCGAACAGCGCCAATGACGCCACGAACGCCACGGACCTGAAGAATGAACCCCGGACTTGAGTCATGACCATCCCCCCAGATGGATGCAGTTCCCCCGCAGCAGCTCCACGCGCCACACCTGGTCGCGCGCAACTCACCGTAAGTCTTCGATAGAGATCAGGAATGTCCTTCAGGCGAATCAGACTCGCGCGGTTACCTGGGATTGGTGGGACGAACTCCCGGCGAATGAGTTCGCTTCCCAGTCAGTGTGCGGTTTGGACCTCGCCAGCCCCTGGCTCCGACGCTGTCGATCGCGTCCGTGGGTCCGAGCGCAATTCACCGTCGGCATCGTCTTGGTGCTATACTCCAACTGAGCACTACCCATCGGCACTACTCCGGAGGACTACCATGGCGAAAGTGAACGTCTCACTTCCCGATGCGCTGCTTGAAGACGTTGACGCGCTTGCTGCATCGCTCGGGCGCTCGCGGAGTGGGTTCGTCCAGGAGGCGACGGCGCTTTATGTGGCGCGCGTCCGCGAAGAGCAGGCAGCCGCGGAGCGGCGCCGGGACATCGAGGAGGCAATCGCCGGGATGCGGGAGATTGCGAAGCATCTGGAGCCTTTCGACTCGACCGCCGCAATTCGCGCTGATCGGGACCGCGGTGGCCGGAAGGCCGGCGACGAGTGAGCACGCGACAGGTCGTCATCGACTCATCAATCGCGGTCAAGTGGCTCAAACCGCAGGGCGAGCTACATGTGGACGAAGCGTTCGCGCTCCTCGAAGCGCATAGAATCGGTGAGATCGAGCTGACGGCCCCCACCCATCTGCTCCTCGAGGCGATGAACGCGCTTTGGTCCCATCACGCGACGGCCGAGCGGCTCCATGAGGCGCTCGGTCAGCTGCTCGGGCTTCGGATGACACTGATTCCGCCTGATGCGGCTCTTCTCCAACGAGCGGCTGAGCTCGCCGTCAGCCACCGGCTCACTATCTACGACGCCGTCTTTGCGGCGCTCGCCGAGTCGCTCGACTCCGATCTCGTCACAGACGACCGGCAGCTTGCCGCAAGCGGCGCGTGCAACGTGCGGGCGCTCGGCTAGCCGCTACTTCCGCGCGATGTCGATCGCGGCTACCAGCCCGCGCACGTATTCCTCGAGCTCGGCCACGTGCGCCTGCCGACGCACGATCGCGCTTCCCACCACGACGCCGTCGGCAATCTTCGCGACCTCGGCGGCCTGCTGTGGCGTACCGACGCCGAAGCCGACGGCGACAGGAAGGGTGGTGTGCTCGCGAACGCGCGCCACAAGCCCGGCGAGGTCGGCGGCAAGTTCGTCGCGCTCCCCCGTCACGCCGAGCGCGGACACCACGTACACGAAGCCTCTCGATCGCGCGCCGAGCGCCTGCAGACGCGCAGGCGTGGACGTTGGCGCAGCCAGGAAGACGGTGTCGATACCGAGCGGCTCGCTCTCGGCAAGCCAGCGATCGGCCATGGGAGAATCCGGCGGCAGGTCGGGCACGATGAATCCGCTCACGCCTGCCTCGGCGGCGAGTGTCGCCACGCGCGGCAAGCCGAGGCGCATCATCGGGTTCAGGTACGTCATGAGCGCGACAGGCGGTGCGTCGGCGTGCGCGCCGATGAACTCACCAGCAAGCGCGATCGTCTCGGCAAGGCCGAAGCCGTTCGCGAGCGCTGCTTTGCCGGCTTCGACGATGACGGGTCCGTCGGCCACAGCGTCGCCATATGGCACGCCGAGTTCGATGACGCCCGCGCCGCCGCGTGCGACCGCCTCAAGCGCCGCGAGCGAGCCCGCGCGGTCCGGGTATCCCGCCATCACGTACGCGACGAGCACCGGCTGTCCGGGCGCGAAGGCGCGCGCAAGTCCGCGAGGGCCGTCAGTCAACGCCGAGGCCTGCCTCGCGCACGATGTCCATGTCCTTGTCGCCTCGGCCGCTCACGTTCACGATCACGACGGCGTCGGGACCGAGTTCGGCGGCGAGGCGCGGCAGAAGCGCCAGCGCGTGTGATGACTCGATGGCCGGGATGATGCCCTCCGTGCGCGTGCAGAGCGCGAACGCGTCGACGGCCTCCTGGTCGGTGACCGCCTCATAGCGCACGAGGCCCTCATCCTTGAAGAAGCTGTGCTCGGGGCCGACGCCGGGGTAGTCGAGCCCCGCCGAGATGCTGTACGCCTCAAGCGGGTTGCCGGCATCGTCTTGCAGCAGGTAGCTGTAGAAGCCGTGCAGCACGCCGGGCGAGCCCATCGTGAGCGCGGCGCCGTGCTTGCCGCTCTCGAGTCCCATGCCGGCAGCTTCGGCACCCACGAGCAGCGGGCGTTTCTCGGCGGGAACATCGCGCAGGAACGGGAAGAACATTCCGGCCGCGTTGGAGCCGCCGCCCACGCACGCGATAACGGCGTCCACACGCGGGATCGCCTTCTCGGCGATCTGCGCGATGGTCTCGGTGCCGATGACGGCCTGGAAGTCGCGCACCATCGCCGGATACGGGTGCGGACCTACCACCGAGCCGATCACGTAGAAGGTGTCCTCGACGCGCTCAACCCAGTGGCGGAGCGCGGCGGTCACGGCATCGGCAAGCGTGCCGGTGCCCTCGGCGACGGGCACGACCTCGGCGCCGAGCAGACGCATCTTGTAGACGTTCAGCGACTGGCGGCGGATGTCCTCGGTGCCCATGAAGACGGCACACTCGAGGCCCATGAGCGCGGCTGTGGTCGCCGTGGCGACGCCGTGCTGACCCGCGCCGGTCTCGGCGATGACGCGGTGCTTGCCCATGCGC
>CAZGNF010000217.1:0-3276 GCA_964527045.1 uncultured Coriobacteriaceae bacterium
TACAGACCGGGTACCTCGTCGTGATCGCGTACCTTGTGGCGGGGGTCGTCTCGGGCACTACACCCGGCGAACTTGGACGCTGGCTCCGCCCGTGGGCCGTCGTGATGGCGCTCGTGCTCGTGCTGTCCCTCGGCGGGTACGTGCTTGGGTTCGTTCCCGTCGCGCAGACGATCGTGAAGGTGCCCGACATGAGCGTGGAGTACGCTCAGAACGCCGTCCTGGTTCAGGGCTCGGGTGCTGCCCAGGTGCAGATATCACGGTTGAGCGTGCTCAACCTCGGACCCGTCGGGACCGCTGCTGCACTTGTCAGCATACTCATCGTCGCGCTCGCATTTGCCCTTTCCGAGGCGCGCGGCAAGGACGCACGACTCGCATGGCTCGTGATGGCCAGCGGTGGCGCGGTGTTGCTGCTCACGTACTCTCGTGCGGGTTGGGCGCTTGCGATCGTGGCGGCCGCAATGCTCATGCTCGCGGCGCGCAGCCGTAAGGCGACCATTGCCCTTTCCCTCTTCGCGCTCGCACTCGCGGTCTTCGGGAGCCTTCCAAGCGTCGCATCGCGCGTCGAGGACTTCGCCAACGTCGGTGAGGGCTCGTATCAAGCGCACGCACGTATGTGGGTCACCGCCGCGCACATGATCGGCGAACGCCCGGTCTTTGGATGGGGTCCAGGCATGTATGCCGAGAAGGCGGATGCCATGGCCATCAACTCATGGATGGCCACCGATATCTCGGCCGACCAGCCGCATAACTGGCTGCTCGAGATCTCCGCCGAGACGGGCGTCGTTGGCGGGGTGGTCGTCGTCGTGCTCATCGGCACGATTCTCGTCTTCGGGTGGCGCCGCATGAAGGATGCACCGCTGCCTGTCCTCGCTGTCTGGGTCGCCACTGGCGCGTACGTCGCCATGAACCTGACGCTCAACGCATTCCGTACCGAGATGATGTGGGTGTGGTTCGGTGCAGTGATCGGATTCTCCGCATGGCAGTCGCAGGCGGAAGGCGCCGATGTGTCCGAGGAGGATGCCGCATGCGCGTCCTGATCGCCAGCAAGTTCTTCTACCCGCGAGGTGGCCTCGAGCGTGTCATGTTCGATGAGATCGCGGCCCTCGAGAGCGCAGGTCACGACATCCTGCACTTCTCGGCGCAACACCCCCAGAACCTGCCGTCACCGTACGAGCGCTACTTCGCGCCGTATCTTGAGATTGGCGCGGGTTCGGGGCTGGGCGCTACCGAGCGCGTCCAGGCGGTGGCCCGGATGTACCGCAACCGCGTGGCGGCCGCACGATTCGGCGCGCTCCTTGACGACACACGGCCAGAACTGGTGCATGTGCACGGTATCCACCGGCAGCTTTCGCCGTCGATCCTGCTTGAGGCCGCGAGGCGCTCCATCCCGGTCGTCCACACGTTGCACGACTACCATCTCATCTGTCCCGGCGATGTGATGCTCCGTGCGGGCGACGTGCCCTGCCTGCCTCGGGCATGCAAGCGCATCGACTGCACCGCCGCCATTCGCAACCGTTGCACGCGCGGCAGCCTCGCGGCGTCCGCCATCGCCGCAAGCGAACTCTCGTTCCAGCGGGTCACCCGGGTCTACGAGCGGACGGTCAATCGCTTCATCAGTCCCAGCCACTTCCTCGCCGACCTGATGGTCGAGGGCGGATGGACGCACACCCCGATCGATGTGGTTCCTCCCGGAACTTCCCTCGGGCCGCCGCGCGATCACGCGCAGGGCACGTACGCTCTCTACGCAGGTCGACTAAGTCCCGAGAAGGGGGTTGCCGTCTTCCTCGGCGCGACGCGCCAGGCAGGCGTGCCGGCGGTCGTCGCCGGCGACGGTCCGCTTTCCGATGAACTGCGTGCAGCGTTCCCCGAGGTCCGGTTCACCGGCCATGTGGACGCAGGTGAGGTGACCCGTCTGCTCGGCGAGGCCCTGGTTGCTGTGGTACCCTCGGTGTCTCTCGAAAACGCCCCGCTGGGCGTGCTCGAGGCCATGGCATCAGGTGTGCCGGTGATCGCATCGATGGTCGGGGGAGTGCCTGAGCTCATCGAGCACGGGACCACCGGGCTCCTCGTTGCGCCGGGCGACGCTGCCGGCCTGGCAGCAGCTCTTGTACGGGTCGCTTCTGAGCCGGGACTGGGTGTCTCGCTCGGACGCGCAGGCCGCGCGCGGGTGAACGAGCTGTTCACTCCGGAGCGGCATCTGGCGGGATTGCTTGAGGTGTACGCACGGGCAACGGGGGAGCGTTCATGAACGGCTGCGTGATCACCACCTTCAGATGTAACGCTAAGTGCCACATGTGCAACATCTGGCAGCATCAAAGTGACGCCGCTGAGGAACTGCCAGCGCGCTACTACGAGAAGCTGCCGGACGGCCTGGGACGCCTCAACGTCACCGGCGGCGAACCCATGCTGCGGGATGACATCATGGACATCATCGGTATCGTGTCCAAGAAGGCCAAGGTCATCGAGGTGTCCACCAATGGCTTCTACACCGACCGAATCCTTGAGATCGCACACGCCTATCCCAAGACGATGTTCCGTGTCAGCCTTGAGGGTTTGCCAGAGCTCAATGACCGACTCAGGGGTACCAAGGACGGATTCGATCACGCGCTTCGGACCATGCTCGGCCTGATCGACTCGCCGGCGCGCGACATCGGCTTCTCGGTCGTGATCTGTGACAAGAACGCCGACGACCTGCTGGTTCTCTACAAGCTGTGCGTCGCCCTCGGCGTCGAATTCGGCAACTCGGTGATGCACAACTCCTGGTACTTCCATAAGGAAGACAACGCCGTAGCAGACCTCGAAAAGGCGACCGCCGCCGAGAAGGAATTCATCAAGGCACTGCTCACGTCGCAGCGTCGCGGCCTGAGAATGAAGATCAAAGACTACCTTCGTGCGTATTTTAACCTCAATATTCTCAACCATTTGGACGATAGACCTAATGTGATGTCCGCGTGTTGTGCAGGTCGAGACCTGTTCTTCGTGGATCCATGGGGCAATGTCACACCGTGCAACGGCACTCGCGAACCCTGGACCATGGGGAACCTCAAGGATCAGACGTTTGACGAGATCTGGACCAGCGCACAAGCAGACGAAGTGAGGAAGCAGGTCGATGCCTGCACGCGTTCGTGTGCGTTCATCGGCACTGCACGGTTTGACATGCTGAAGCACCCGGTTGGGCCTGTGAGTTGGATAGCCCGGAACAAACTGCTACTCGCAAAGGGGGCCGAGATCTCCTACACGCCGTAAACCTGACGCTCCAGCATGCGAGAGAGGTCC
>CAZGNF010000218.1:0-3198 GCA_964527045.1 uncultured Coriobacteriaceae bacterium
GACAGAGACCGTGCCTGGGGTTACCACCGACACTGTCCCCGGAACCGGAACCGTCGACCCTACGACCGACACGTCGGGTACGTCGATTCTGCCAACAGGCGACGCATTCGTCCTCAAAGTCAGCGTCGCCGATGGCGCGGCGTCGTGGCTACGAGTCACCGTCGACGGCCTGAAAGCGTACGAAGGCACGCTTGCAGGCGGACAAGCGAAGGAATGGACGGTCACCCAGAACGCCGAGGTCCGAATCGGCAAGCCGAGTGAGGTCACCGTCACGCGAGACGGCGTGACCGTTCCCTCGAAGTCAGTCGACGGCATCGGCGTCATCAACCTCACGACATCCGGAGAATGACCGGCGCGCGCTGCGCCCTCGGAAAGGAGCATCCAAATGGCTAAGGATTCGAGTTTTGACGTGGTCTCCCAGGTCGACCTGCAAGAAGTGGATAACGCTGTCCAGCAGGCGTCCAAGGAGCTTGTCCAGCGCTTCGACCTCAAGGACACTCACTCGACCATTACGCTCGACAAGCACGAAGCGACAATCACCATCACGGCACCGGGCGACTTCGTGTTCAAGCAGGTACGAGACGTGCTGGACTCCAAGCTCGTCCGGCGTTCCATCGAGCTCAAGGCGATCACGTGGGGCAAGGTCGAAGCTGCATCAGGCGACTCGGTCCGCGTGACCGGCACCATCGTCAACGGCATCGACCAGGAGATCGCCCGCAAGATCAACAAGGACGTTCGCGATCAGAAGTACAAGGTGAAGGTCCAGATCGAGGGCGACAAGGTGCGCGTGTTCAGCGCCAGCCGAGACGAACTGCAGGCAGTCATCACGTTCCTCAAGGCCGCCGACTACGGCATTCCGTTGCAGTTCAACAACTACCGCTAGGACGAGCGTGACCACCACACCCGCAATCCACTTCATCACGCTCGGCTGCCCCAAGAACGAGGTCGACAGCGACCGTATGAGCGCGTCGCTTCACGCTGCGGGCTTCCGCGTCATCGACGACCTCAACGTCGCAGATGTCGCGGTGCTCAACACATGCGCGTTCATCTCTGACGCTGTGGAAGAAGCGATCGCCGTCATCCTGGAGCTGGCCGAGTGGAAAGCGGCCGTCTCCGGGCGTGCCCTCGTTGTGACCGGCTGTCTGCCGTCACGCTACGGAGACACGGTGGTACCTGAGTTCCCCGAAGTCGACGCATTCGTACCTGTTGCCGAGGAGAACGGTCTCGTGGCAGTTCTCGCAACGCTCACCGGCACCAGCGTGCACGGCGGTGGGGGAGCACGGCGCACGACGCCTGGACCCACCGCATACCTGCAGATAGCCGATGGTTGCCATCGTCGCTGCGCGTACTGCACCATTCCGTCGATCCGCGGCCCGTATCGCAGTGCGCCGCTCGACGACATCGTCGATGAGGCACGCTTCCTCCTCGAGCACGGGGCACGCGAACTTGTCCTCATCGGGCAGGACATCTCGGCGTACGGTCGCGATCTCTCCTCGGCGCACGGGCTTCCGGATGTTCTGCGCGCGCTGGTCGCGCTTCCGGGCGACTTCCGCATTCGCCTCATGTACGTGCAGCCTGACGGCGTCACCGATGAGCTGCTCTCGGTGATGGCCGGCAGCCAGAAGGTGTGCGACTACCTCGACATCCCGCTCCAGCACGCTTCTCGTGACGTGCTGCGCGCCATGCACCGCTCCGGAGATGCCGAGGCGTTCCTCGGCCTGCTTGCGCGCATACGTGCTGCACTGCCGGATGTGTCGCTTCGCACCACGGTGATGGCGGGCTTCCCCGGCGAGACACGCGGCGATGCCCGTATCCTCGAGCAGTTCTTGCGTGACGCGGCATTCGACTATGTCGGCGTCTTCGCGTATTCGCCAGAAGAGGGGACCGAGGCAGGCGACCGTACCGACCAGGTCCCGCGTCGCACCCGGCTTGCTCGCGCCCAGAGGCTCCGGGACATCGGCGACACCACGGGCATCGCCCGTGCCGCAGCGCGCGTGGGCGACGTACTGACCGTGCTCTTCGAATCGGTTGATGAAGACGGCAACAGCGTCGGTCGATCGTGCGGTCAGGCTCCCGAGATCGACGGGGAGGTCGTTGTCGGACAGCGTGTCCCTGTCGGCGAGACCCGGGAAGCGCGTATCATCGGGAACGCAGGCTACGACCTCATCGGAGAGCTCACCTGATGAACGACATCAACAATGCGGCGAACCGCGTGACCCTCGCCAGGATCCTTCTGATCCCTGTGTTCCTGGTGGTCCTTCTGGGCGAGTGGCCACAGTTCATCCCACCCTCGGAGTTCTGGAGCGCGGCGAAGCCGTGGATAGCGGCAGCGATCTTCGCGCTTGTCGCGGCCACGGACGCGGTCGATGGCTATCTGGCCAGATCGCGCAACGAGGTCACGACGTTCGGCAAGTTCATAGACCCGCTCGCAGACAAACTGCTCGTGACCGCGGCGCTCGTGGCGCTTGTGGACCTGGACCGGCTCCCGTCCTGGATCGCGCTCGTCATCATCAGCCGAGAACTCATCGTTTCCGGACTGCGCATGGTTGCCGTCGCCGAGGGCAAGGTCATAGCGGCGTCTTCATACGGCAAGATCAAGACGATTCTGCAGATCATCGCGATTGTGGCTTTCATCGTGAAGGACAGTCCTGTGACATCCCAGGTCGCGGGGACCGCCGCAGCCTCCGCGCTCGTGTGGGGCTCGTGGATCGTCATGACCGCTGCGATCCTTCTTACGATCGTGTCGATGATCGACTACTTCTATCACGCTCGCGACATCATCACCGGTCCCTGGTCGGGGAAGCGCGATGCCGGCTAGAGCGCATGCCTCGATCATCACGGTAGGCACCGAACTCGTTACCGGCCAGCGCCTCGACACGAACGGTGCCGAGATTGCCTCGGCGTTGCTGGCGGCGAACCTTGATGTGGTCGAAATGCTCTCAGTAGCCGACGATATCGACCGGCTTGCAGGGCACATCGCGCGCCTTACGGCCGATTGTGCGGTGGTCGTGGTCACCGGGGGACTCGGACCAACACACGACGATATAACCCGCGAGGCGGCCTCTCGTGCCCTTGGGCGACCACTTATGCGCGACCATGGGATCGAGCAGACGCTTGCAGGCATCGTCGCCCGGCATCGCGAGCCCGATGCAGCCGCACACATCCTCACACAGGCGGATGTGATCGAAGGTGCTACGG
>CAZGNF010000219.1:0-3149 GCA_964527045.1 uncultured Coriobacteriaceae bacterium
CACGAACCAGGTGCTCTCTGTGAATATCGCCCCGATTCGTCCATTCACCGACATACCCTGGACAGCGATACAGCGAGCGAATAGACGCACCAAGAACCTTGTCGAAATCTACACCGTGGACGGGAAGATGGTGAAACTGTATATCAACGCCATGCCATCAGCGCAGCGCCCAGTTCTTGTCTCAGCGCTGGAGCAGAGACTTGGTCCTCTGTCGGTTGCCTCGTGAACGATTGCCCGACACCGCGTCCATCCGTCTAACCAGCGCATCCAGCAGGCGCGGCAAGCGATAGACTGAACGGCAGGGAATGGGCGCGCTGCTGATGCGCTCATACGTTAGGTAGGGCGAGATGTTTCCTTTGAGCTGCACCGGCGAGATTGCGATTGATGCGGCGTCTGAGCCGCAGATTCCGGCCGTGTTGGATCGTCTGGAGGGCGCGTTGCAGACGGCCAAAGCCCGGTCGGTGGCTCGCTCAGAGAGTCGAATAGACTTCCGCGGGTCGTGGGGACACGGGCCCTTATCGGTCGTCTCGCGTGGAGAAATCGAAGTTGTCGAGGATCCGCAAACCGTCGCGCAATACGCATTCTACTTCGGGCGATACCTCGCAATGACGGCGATAGCGACGGTTGTCTACTCTCTCATGGGCTACTTCGCCGACCCGGTCTTCTACATACTCGTCCCGTTCACGCTGGCCACGACCCTGGGCGTGATCTACTTCTTCAGCAGCTCAGTGGGCCTTCCGCACTTTGTTCGAAAGGCAGCGCTTGGTCTGTGAGTCATCCGTCGCCTACCTAACAAGCGCATTCAGCAGACGCGCAGGAGTCATCGGTTGGGCAGAGAAGTTAATGGCGCGCAGCTGATGCGCAAATGCGTTAGGTAGGGCGAGATGTTTCCTTTGAGCTGCACCGGCGAGATTGCGATTGATGCGGCGTCTGAGCCGCAGATTCCGGCCGTGTTGGATCGTCTGGAGGGCGCGTTGCAGACGGCCAAAGCCCGGTCGGTGGCTCGCTCAGAGAGTCGAATAGACTTCCGCGGGTCGTGGGGACACGGGCCCTTATCGGTCGTCTCGCGTGGAGAAATCGAAGTTGTCGAGGATCCGCAAACCGTCGCGCAATACGCATTCTACTTCGGGCGATACCTCGCAATGACGGCGATAGCGACGGTTGTCTACTCTCTCATGGGCTACTTCGCCGACCCGGTCTTCTACATACTCGTCCCGTTCACGCTGGCCACGACCCTGGGCGTGATCTACTTCTTCAGCAGCTCAGTGGGCCTTCCGCACTTTGTTCGAAAGGCAGCGCTTGGTCTGTGAGTCATCCGTCGCCTACCTAACAAGCGCATTCAGCAGACGCGCAGGAGTCATCGGTTGGGCAGAGAAGTTAATGGCGCGCAGCTGATGCGCAAATGCGTTAGACCGACTGAGGAGGCATTGGGTGACCAGGCGACTGCTCGTGATCCTGGTGCTCGGCATCGCGATGGTCTTGCCGGGGTGTACTGTTGCTGAGGCGCCTGCGCCTACCCTGTCGCGGACGGCCTTGGCTCGGGAGGCAGCGACAGGCGTGGTGGCCGCTGCAGCCAGGGGCGAGGCCCTTGAGCTCAGTTTCCGCTTTGGCCGGGACTTCGATGACGCGGCGATTGCTCAGATTCAACAGACGGTCCCGTCGAGCCTGGGGGCGGACCCCAAGATGTACAGCGCCACGTTTGCCGCCGGAGCGAATCCTGAGGTGGACGACACAGTCCAGGTCATCGTGCGACAGGATATGGTCGAACCTGCCTCACCCCTTGAGTTCCGGGTTACCCTGCGATGGAACAAATCGAAGCCCGCAGATTCACCGGGAGAGTCCACGACGGCGGACTGGGATGTGTTATCGATCGATCGGCGGTAGCACGCGGCGGTCTAACAAGCGCATCCAGCGGAACGCCAGGAGCTACACTGACAGGAGAGCGCTCAGCGTCCGCTGATGCGCAAATGCGTTAGGCGCAGCCAAAGTGCCGCAAAGCGCGCCAAAGTGTCGCAAAGTGCCGCAAAGCGCGCCAAAGTGTCGCAGAGTGCTGCAAAGTGTCGCAAAGTGCTGCAAGGTGCTGCAAAGTATCGCAGAGTGTTTACTTTTCCTGCAGAGTCGGTAGGATGTAGTTGGCCCGCAACAACATATTGGGCCTAGACTCTTGGCGGGAGCTTGTCTCCCGCCTTGTGCTATTCCTGGGGGGAATTCGATGAAGCGTATCTGCATCTTTGTCGATGGCGAGAACTTCCGCCACTCGATTGGCGCTCTCTTTCCGGATGACTACGAGTCGAAGGACTATCTCCCCGCCAAGGCAAACTGGGACGGCTTCTTCGATCATCTTGTTGATCAGGTTGCAGACAAGGCCGGCGACTGTGAGCGTCTGCGCACGTATTGGTATGTGGTGCAGTCCATCGATTTCTATCCGCGAGACGTGCCCGACCCACGGAAGTTCACTACCGCCCACAAGGTTCTGAAGTGGGATGCTGGCACAAAGGCGCAACTGGCGAATCTGAGCGGTGATGACCTCAAGAAGAAGGTTGAGGAGCTGACCCGCCAGATGAAGGACCGGAAGCGTTCGAAACAGGATCGATTCCGGGGCTGGACTGACGTGCAGGACGAGATCGCGCTCGCCAACGACCGCGTTGAGTTTCGTCGCGCGGGAGCGTTGAGGTGCAACCTGTTCACCAATGAGTTCTCTGGAGAGAAGGCCGTCGACGTCAAGCTGGCCACCGACATGATCGTCCTGATTGACTCGTACGATGTCGCAGTGTTGGTCACCGGTGACGAAGACTACTGTCCGGCAGTCAGCCACGTGAAGGATCGCGGTCGTACCGTGGTCAGCGTCGCGTTTGCAGACGCGGGTGGGAAGCTGCTGCCCGGTGGCGCGCGTGCGCTCAACGTCCATTCTGACTGGGGCATTGTGATGACGGCAGACGAGGTGGACGCATTCCTCGGTCTCCGTCAGCAGAAGCTGCCTGTTGGCGAGGAGAAGTAGTCCGTCTGCCATGCAGCGCGCCTAACCCGGGCGTTCAGCAGACGCGACAAGCGCTAGACTGAGTGCGAGGCATCGGCGCGCAGCTGACGCCCAAGTACGTTAGACGGGCTAGCTCCTCGGCACTCCGGCAAGCTGTCACCGCCTTCCGGCA
>CAZGNF010000220.1:0-3142 GCA_964527045.1 uncultured Coriobacteriaceae bacterium
TAACTACCCCGATGCGCTCGGTGGCAGCGCAGCCACCGAGCGCATCGGGGTAGTTAAGACCGGTCGCGAGGCCGACGTAGCTGTAGGTGGCCCAGCCCTCGTCCACCGCATAGTCAGCGATGAGCCGTGCGGTCTCGTAGCGATTCGTACCGCCAACGCGCTGGATGCTGCCGGTCAGGAGCGCATCGAGCGCGGCGTACACGCCACCGGAGACGGCTGCCTCGCTACCTGCGACGACGCCATCCGTGACGCCGAGGACACCGATGGCGCCACTCGTGATCGTTGGCACGCTGCTGGGCCGGACGAGCAGTACCGGTATCGCTCCACTGTAAGCGATCGGTGATACCGCAAGCGCGTCTGCGAAGCTGTCGCCGCGGGCGAAGAACGCGAAGCTCGTGTTGCCCGTCAGTTCGTTGATGCGCGATGCAACGTACGCCGCGGTGATGTATCTGTCGCTACCCGCGATCCGGTCGACGGTGTAGTTCTCGGCAAGTTCGGTCGCCACGCTTGGCGAGACGACACTCTCGCCGCCGACGATCACGATGTCGGTCACGCCAAGCCGGTCGAGTTCAGCGGTGAGCGACGCGGTCACAGATGCGCCGACGAGGAGCACTGGCGAACCAACCGCACCGGCAAGACCAGAGGCCGCGAGCGCATCCGGGAAGTTCATGCCCGTCGCGAGGACGGCCGTGGAGACCGAGCCTGGCAAGAACGTGCTCTCCGAGATCGCAATGGCCGTCGCGTAGCGATCGGCACCCGAGGTGCGAACCATCTCGGGCGCCACCGCGAGCGGCGTGCCGCTTCCCGATGCGCGCGGACCGACGTTGGTCGCTGTATCGACCGCACGGATCTCGTAGAAGTACTCGACACCGGCTTCAAGATCGTCGTCCGTGTACGAGGTTGTGCCCGCTGTTGGCGTCGCTATCAGGGACCACGGGTTGCTGAAGCTATCGGTCTCCGCCGCCACCCGACGGACGATGCGGTAGCTCGCGAGGCCCGACCCACCTGATCGGAAGCGGCCGTCCAGGACAGCTCATTCGCCAGTAGGCCAGCATTCACTGCGAATGAGCCGGGGGCACTCGGCGCGACCTGGTCGGCCACATTGTGCGCGATATCGGTGTCCGCCACGGTCAAGGTGAAGGACGTCATAATCTGCGTGGTGCGGTTGATGTACGTGTTGAGCGGCATGTCTACCGGCACGCCAAGACGGAAGTCGGCAGCTGACACACCTGCGGGGCCGTAGTCTTCGTTGTCGACAGTGCCATCGGAGTCGCTGTCTACCGCATCGAGCTCGGTCTTCGCCAGCGCGAAGACGGTCGCGGTCGAGGCTACCGACGAGCACTCCACGCGCTTGCCGGCGGATCCTGCGGCAATAGTGGTCCCGTTGTGGATCCAGCCGCCCTGTGTGGCCATGTCCATGACGGTGACCGCGGGGACATCCAATGAGTTGTACGTCGTCCCATCGGCATAGAGCGAGATCATCACGTGGTACGAGCCCGACACAGCCTCGTCACCGAACTTCGCGAAGATCCACTGCTCGGTGATGGTGCCATCCGAGTTGCTCGTGACGACCGGGAAGTCGGTCCAGTTGCCGCCACCGAGATCAGGAACCCATTGCCCCGAGGTGCCGTTCCAGGTGAATCCCCGGTTGGTCGTGGGGTTCGGCGACGTGCCGACCGTGAACCGCACTTTGGCGTAGTACTGAGTACTCGGCTGAAGTCCAGCAGTTGCCTTGAACCGAAATCCGATCGGCGTGTGGTCGTTCGGAACATACAGAACCGTGTCGGTCGGTCCTCCCGTGAAGCTTGAAGCGGCGAATGCCGTCGGAACGCCTATCAGCGGTGTCACCAGAGCCGTGACCAACAAGACTGTCAGATAGCGAGCCCAACGATGTGCCCCCATAGCACGCTCCGTTCTCATCGCGATGCACGACATTCCCGAACGCACAGCGCTCGGAACCTTCACCTACAGTGCCGTCCTCAAATAGCCCGCAAGCGCATCCGCCGCACGCGTAGGCGTGGTGCGCGGGGTGACGAGGAAGAGCGGTCGGGCAAGTGGGAATTCGGCAGCCGGGACGAGCCCGACCGTGCCGAGCTTGATCGCCTTCTCGGCGACCCACATGCTCACGATGCCGATACCCATACCACCCTCGACCGCCGAGAGCACCGCCTCGTTCGTGCCAAGCTCCATAACGACGCGCAGCTCGGTCGGATCCACGCCGGCACGCCGCATGATGTCCTCGGCAACCATCCGCGTGCCCGAGCCGCCCTCGCGCACGATGAACGGCTCGTCGACCAGGTCCGGCAGCAGCACCCGTTTGCGAGACGCGAGTTCGTGTCCGGGCGGACAGACCAGCACGAGATCGTCGCTGCCGAGCACCTCAGAGGCAACGCGCGCGCCCGAGATCTCGGCACCGGTCATCCCCAGGTGCGCCTCCCCGCTCTCGACGTGGGCGACGACGTCGCTGGTGTCGAAGACGCGCAGGGTAACGCCGACGTCCGGATACTGCTTGAGGAAGCCGCCGAGGAGTCTCGGCAGCACGTACTGTCCGGGCGTCGTGCTGGCCGCCACAGTCAGGCGACCGGACACAGTGCCCGAGAGGTTCTCGAGGTCCAACCGCGCCTCTTCTACGCCCAGCATGAGCTTGCGGGCATGCGGCAGGAGGGCGCGACCTGCCTCGGTCACTTCGACCTTGCGGTAGCGGCGATCAAGGAGCGTGACGCCAAGGTCGGATTCGAGCGCCTGCACCTGCATGGTGACCGCAGGCTGCGAGAGTCCGAGCACCCGCGCTGCTGCTGAGAACGACGCATGCTCAACCACGGCCACGAACGTTCGGAGCTGAGAAAGGTTCACGCTGCCCCCTTGATCATCCTCACGAGTGCTATCGGATTTCCTTATGCTACGCCAAACCATGAGTAGTAGCGACGGTTGAGCCGCATCCGACCCGGGTATATCGTGTATCTGAGAATCATTCTCACTAAGGAACGCCATGTCCCCGCACCATCACATCGCTGCGACACCATGCGCAAACGCCCTCTTCGGCGGGGCGCGTGTGAGCGCGGCGCGGCGTGCCATCACCGGGGCGATCGATTCGCTCGGCGGGGCGTTCACTGCAGACGAGTTGCATGCCGCCGTCTCCGCG
>CAZGNF010000221.1:0-3131 GCA_964527045.1 uncultured Coriobacteriaceae bacterium
CCGCCGGTGTGGCCGAGACCGCGCCCCGACATCTTCGCAACCGGCACGCCGCAACTCGCCACGAGCGGCGCCAGCACGAGCGTCGTCTTGTCCCCAACGCCTCCGGTGGAGTGTTTGTCGAGGATCACGCCCGGAACCGCCGAGAGATCCACCATGCGGCCTGACTCGGCCATGGCCGTGGTCAGCCACGCGGTCTCGGCGCTCGAGAGCCCTCGCAGGAACGCGGCCATCAGCCATGCGGCCATCTGATAGTCGGGCATCTCTCCCGAGACGTACGACGCTATGAGATGCCGCACGTCCTCCTCGGAATGCTCCTCACCATCACGCTTGGCTTCGATGAGCTCGATGATCGACTTCACGCGCCACGCACCTCCTCAAGGAACGATGTGCCGCGCCCGCACCGATCGCGCAGTCCGTAGAAGTCCAGAACGGTCTCTCCGATATCGCCGAATGTCGCTCGGATACCCAGCGGGACGCCCGCGTCGACGCCCTTGATCTTCGCAACGAGGGGCGTGTACTCGCGACTGTGGTCCGTCGACGGCGTTGTGGGGTCGCATCCGTGGTCGGCGGTCACGATCAGCAGGTCGCCGTCCATCATCGCATCGAGCAGCTCCGGCATGCGGCGATCAACAGCCTCAAGCCCGGCTCCATATGCACGGTAGTCGTTACGATGTCCCCACAGCATGTCGAAGTCCACCAGGTTGGCGAAGACGAAGCCCTGCTCGGGGCGAGAGACTTCCTCAACGAGCTTCGTGAAGCCGTCCATGTTGTCTGTCACGTGTGGCGACGACGTTACCGCCTGCCACGCGAAGATGTCGCCGATCTTGCCGACGCCGAACACCGGGACGCCGCCGTCCTGCAGCAGATCGAGCACCGTTGGCTCAAACGGCTTCACGGCGTAGTCGCGCCTGCGATGCGTCCGCTGGTAGTGCCCCTCGGCGTCCGGCCCGAGGAACGGGCGCGCGATCACGCGACCCACGCAGTGCTCGCCCGTCAGCATAGTACGAGCGATCTCTGAGACCTCGTACAGCCGTTCGAGGCCGAACGTCTCCTCATGGCACGCGATCTGGAAGACCGAGTCGGCCGAGGTGTACACGATGGGTTTGCCGGTCGCCACGTGTTCGTCACCAAGGTCCTGGATGATCACGGTGCCGCTCGCCGCGTAATTGCCGAGAACCCCGGGCACGCCGGTCAGCCGAATGAACTCGTCGAGGACCTCCTGCGGAAACCCGTCGGGATACGTGGGAAACGCCGTCTTGAGGACGAGCCCCATCATCTCCCAGTGCCCCGTCGTGGTGTCTTTGCCCGCCGAGAACTCGGCGTTCTTCCCCCACGACGCCGTCGGGGCATCTGTCGGCGGGACACCCATGACGTCAGTGATGTTCCCAAGGCCCATCTGGCCGAGAACCGGCATCTTCAGTCCGCCGCAGGCGTGCGCGGTGTGTGCCAGCGTGTTGGCACCCGCATCGCCATAGGATGCGGCATCGGGAAGCGCGCCTGCTCCAACGCTGTCCAGGACAAGTACGATCGCCCGCGGTGCTCTCGTTGCCGAGTCACTCACGGCTGCCTCCTTCTGACCGCCTGGTCTAGATGACGACCCGGTCGATCTCCTCAAGACTGGTGATTCCTGCACCGACCTTGTCAAGCGCATCTCTGCGCAGTGTCTTCATACCCGCGGCAACGGCTACCTCGCGGAGCTGCTCGGATGGGGCCTCACGCAAGAACAGTCGCTCGAGCTCGTCGCTCATCTCCATGACCTCGAAGAGTCCGATCCGGCCCTTATAGCCCGTTCCGGCGCAATCGTCGCAACCCTTGGGACCGTAGAGCTTAAGCCCACCCTCGACCTCGTCTGCTGAGAATCCGGCACCCAGCAACAACTCGCTGCTCACTTTCACGCGCTTCCGGCACTTCTTGCACAGGCGCCGGCCCAGCCGTTGAGCGACAACACCCACGAGAGCCGAGGACGTGATGTACGGGGCGACTTCCATATCGACAAGCCGCGTCAGCGCCGACGGCGCATCGTTCGTGTGAATCGACGAGAGCACAAGGTGGGCCGTTAGCGCGGCGCGAACTGCGATCTCCGCCGTCTCGGCATCGCGGATCTCTCCAACGAGTACCACATCCGGGTCGGAACGCAGCACGGTACGCAGGAGCCGGGCGAATGTGAGCCCGATGATCGGGTTGACAGCCATCTGGGTGACACCCGGCATCTGGTACTCGATCGGATCTTCGATGGTGATGATCTTCCGAGAGGGGAAGTTGATCCGGGACAGACCCGCATAGAGCGACGTCGACTTGCCCGAGCCGGTCGGCCCCGACACCAGAACCGCGCCGTACGGGCGTGCCAGGAACCGTTCCATCGTCCGCAGGTGCTCCGGCGCCATGCCGAGCATCTCGAGGGTGAGCATCTCCATGTCGTGATTGAGCACGCGGATGACGATCGATTCGCCCGCCGGCGTGGGGAGCGTTGCAACGCGAAGGTCGATTCCGCGACCGTTGATGACGATGCTGATGCGACCGTCCTGAGGGCGACGTCGCTCTGCGATGTTCATCTCGGCCATGATCTTGACTCTGCTGATGACGCCGGCCTTCACCGAGAGCGGCAGCTGCATGACTTCGTGGAGAACACCATCGACACGATAGCGGATACGGATTGACTTATCGCCCGGCTCGATGTGGATGTCGCTGGCGTTCTCGATCACAGCCTCGCGGATGAGTTGGTTCACCATCCTGACGATGGGAACGTCCTCGTCTCCATCGCCGATCTCCGCCTCGGCCTCATCCTCTTCGGCATTGACCATCACGTCCTGGAACGCATCGGCCGAGGTGATGTACTTCTCGATCGCGTACTGGATCTGGGTGGCAGTGGCGACAACCGGCACGACGTCCATGCCGGTGCGGACTTTCACGTCGTCGATCGTCTCGATATCCAGCGGGTCCGCCATGGCAAGGACGATTGCGCCGCGGTCGTAGCCGATCGGGATCACCAGGCATCGACGCGCGACGCGATCGGGGATGCGCGCGACGGCCTCCCTGTCGATCTTGTAGTTCGTCAGGCTGACGTACTCAAGGCCCTTCTGCTCGGCAAGGGTACGTGCGATATCGTCCTCGTCAAGCACGAGGTGGCGAAC
>CAZGNF010000222.1:0-3122 GCA_964527045.1 uncultured Coriobacteriaceae bacterium
CCTCAGGAGCGCGTCCGGGGAGATCGCCGGTGCATCCGATCACCAGGCCGAGATGGCCGGGCAGCAGGCCTCGGCTGTTGCCGAGACCACGGCGACGCTCGAAGAGATGACGGCATCGTACCGAGCGGTAGCAGCGTCGGCCGAGACCGTCATGCGCCTGGCAGAGGATACGCTTGAGGCGGCGCAAACCGGCCAGGGAGGGCTGAGCGAGACGATGTCGAGCGCCGGTCGCCTCCGTGAGAGCGCTGAGTCTATGGCCAGTTCTGTGAGCGCACTCCAACGCGCGACGTTCGACATCGGCGAGGTCCTCGCCTTCATCAACAACATCGCCGAGCAGACGAAGATACTCTCGCTCAACGCGGCGATCGAAGCGGCACGCGCCGGTGCTGCCGGCAAGGGGTTCGGCGTCGTGTCCGGCGAGATCAGGAAGCTCGCTGAGAGCGTCTCGGCATCCACGAACCGGATAGACGCGCTCATCGGCAGCATCCAGAGTGCGGCGACCGAGCTCTCACACGATGCCGACGAGCAGGCACGCCTTGCGGCAGAAAGCGTGGAGCAAACGGAGCGCTCCGGCTACTCGTTTGGCACCATCGTCGACCAGGCATCCTCGACCGCTGGTGCTGCCCGCGAGATCGCGGGCGCCGCGTCGCAGCAGCGGTCCGCTTCCGAGCAGGTCCTCTCGGCGATGCACCAGGTGAGCACTGCAGCGACCGAGACCGCCGCCGCGGCCAAGCAGGTCGCCAACGCGGTGCGCGAGATCGACGGCCAGGCCCGTGCGCTTGAAGAAGGCATGCGCGGCTTCCGCGTCTAGAACCGGCTTGTCAGAAGCAACAGAAGAGGGAGCCCATGGGCTCCCTCTTTGTGTCACTGTGGAGCCGACGAGGGGATTCGAACCCCTGACCCCCGCATTACGAGTGCGGTGCTCTGGCCAGCTGAGCTACGTCGGCGCGAGTACGAAGTATAGCGAACGCTATTCAGCTTTGCCAGATGGTCCCGAAGGCCTTCTGCGACGGCGGCGACGAGATGCGGCCGGACGCGTGGCGTCGGTCCCCTGCTCCCCTGCCGGCTTCGGCTGCTGCGTTCCCTGCGCGCCCTTGTCACGGGGCGGATTCTGCTTCTGAGCGCCCTGCTTGGGCGTCTGCTTCTGCGTATCAGTAGCAGCGCCATCAGCGGACTTCTTCTGACCGCCACGACGGCGACGCTTGCGCTCGGAGCGCGGCTCCTCAGCGGCGGGCGCTGCTGCAGGCTCGGCCGTCGACTTCGGCGACGATGATCGCGACGAGGACGCCCTGGACCCACTTGGCTTCGGCAAGTTGCGCAACTCGACGGGCGCGAACGCCGGGTCTTCTTCCGGAACCGGCAACGCATCGGCCTTCACGCGGCACGGGCAACCCTTACCGCACGAGCAATCCATCGCCGAGAGAGGCACCTCGATGCGAGCGCCACCCTCCATGAGGAGCGTGATCATCTCCTTCGGGGTGTTCATATCGATGACCTTGCCGAGGCCCTGCGGCGTGTCGATGATCGCGTTCTTGCGCGGGGCGCGGCTCTTGAAGTCCTTGTACGCCTCGAACTCGTAGCGCAGGCAGCACATCAGGCGACCGCAGAGCCCGGAGATCTTGAGCGGGTTGAGCGGCAGGTCCTGCTCTTTGGCCATACGGATGGAAACCGGCTGGAACTCGCCGCCGAAGCGTACGCAGCAGAGCTGCTCGCCACAGTGGCCGAGACCGCCCACGAGGCGCGCCTCATCGCGGACGCCGATCTGACGCATGTCGATGCGCGTCTTGAACTCTGCGGCCAGGTCGCGGACCAAGTCGCGGAAGTCGACGCGTTCCTCGGCAACGAAGTAGAAGACCGTCTTGCTGTCGTCGAAGAGCGTCTCGATGCCGATCGGCTTCATGTCGAGCTTGTACTTGGCGATGAGGCGACGGAACGTCTCCATCGCCTGAGGCTCACGCGCCGCAAGCCTCTCGGCACGCTCGATGTCGGCCTCATCGGCAACGCGAAGCACCGGCTTGAGGCCCGGCGGAACCTCAGACGGCTCGACCTCTTTGGTGGCTAGCACGACCTCGCCGAATTCCTCGCCGCGCTCGGTGGTGACGACAACGTGATCGCCCTCGGTCGGCTCGAAGCCGGCCGGGTCGAAATACAGGACTTTGCCTGCGTATTTGAACTTGACTCCCACTATCGTGGGCATCGGAGGACCTCCCGGATGTCGAACAGCATGACCTCGATGGCCAGCTGGGGGCTCACATTATACGAGATTCGCTTCCGCGCAGTATCGACGGCCTCAAGAGCCCTCAGCGCGGCAGCTGGAGTGATGATGCCGGCGACCTCATCCATCGCATCGGCGACGTCGGTGTTGGCGACATACACGCCCGCACCCTGTGATACTGCCAAGCAATCCCGAAGCCAGCTCTGCGTAACGCCAAGGATCTCGCCCACACCCTCGCGCTCACGTGCCGTCAATTCGCGCTTGTGACGTTCTTCAAGCGGCTTCGTCGAAACGGTCTTGCCGAGGATAGCACGGTATTCCTCAAGTTCATCACCTTGGACCGACTTCACTTCGTCGAGCGGCCCCTTCACAGCAGCGAGCAGGGCTCGGGCAGCTTCGAGCACGTCGTAGCCGTCCATGAGTGACAGGCGCTTGAGCGTCTCAAGGCACAGGTCCCGGGCCGCGAGACGTCCGGGCGAGCGCAGGAGCTCCTCGGCACGGGGCACCACGCCGCCGGATGCCGCAAGCGCCGCACGCGCCTGTGCGGTGTCGACGCCGAGACGCTCCACGAGCAGGGCAGCAGCCACCGTCGGCGGAACCGGCCGAAACCGGACGACCTGGCAGCGCGACGCGATCGTGGGCAGCACCGTCTCGTACGAGCGCGTGAGCAGCACGATGATGACGTTGTCCGGAGGCTCTTCCAGCGTCTTCAAGAACGCGTTCGCCGACTCAGGGTTGAATCGGTCGGCCTCGTCGATGATGTAGATCTTGTGCGACGCCTGCACCGGTTTCAGGTTGACGTCGTGGATGATCTCTCGCACCTGATCGACGATGTAGGTGGCCGCGCCTTCCGGGCGAACGATGTGCACGTCCGGATGGTGACCGCCAAGCACCCGATAGCAGGTGG
>CAZGNF010000223.1:0-3120 GCA_964527045.1 uncultured Coriobacteriaceae bacterium
ACCTACAACCAAGGGATTATGAGTCCCCTGCTCCACCATTGAGCTACGGGCCCGACTGACGACGGGCCATGCAGCCAGCCGAACAGCGAGTCCCTATGATACCGCACCATCTGCGGGCAAGACGAACGTGAACGTCGCGCCCTCGCCGGGAGTGCTGTCGACCTCGATCTCGCCTCCAAGCAGCGCTGCGGTCCTGCTGGAAAGCGGCAGTCCGATACCGGTGCCTTCGGGCTTCGTGGCGCCCGGTCGCTGCAGCTGGCTGAACTCGCGCATGATCTCGCGATGGGTGCCGTGGTCGAGGCCGGGACCGGTGTCACGCACCGAGAACGCGATCATGTTCCCTGGGCGGCGCTTCGCCGTGATGGTGATACCGCCGTTCACCGTGAACTTGACCGCATTCGCTCCCAGGTTGAGGAGCACGCGCTGCGCGAGATGCTTGTCGGTGACGAGTTCGAGCGAGTCGGGCACGTCCGTCTCCCAGCTGAGGCCCTTCTCGGCGACCTGCGGCGCGAGGCGTTCGGTCACGTAGTCCACCAGGTCGCGTGCGCGGACCGTCTCGGGATCGACATCCTCGGCACCGGCCTTGAGCTTGGAGAGCTCCAGGACGTCGGTGACAAGCGCGAGCAGGTGCTTGCCCGAGGCCTCGATCATGCTGACCTGGCGGAGCTGCTCGGGATTGAGCGGTCCGGGAAGGCCCTTCTTGAGCAGCCCCGAGAACCCGATGATCGAATTGAGCGGCGTGCGCAGGTCGTGACTCACGTTGGCGAGGAACCGATCCTGCGTGTTGAGCGCATCCTGCAGGGCCTCCTTGGCGAGCATCTCCTTCTGGCGGTCTCGATCCGAGCGAACGTACGCCACCAGGAACGACGCGAAGGTGATGAACACGAGCACATCGATCCCCGCGATGGTCCAGCGCTCCCATGCGAGCGAGTCGAGGACGTCCTCCCGAGCGACCCAGGCGATCACGCCGGTCCTGCCGTCGTCGATGGGCGCGGTGGCGCCGATGGCATCGGTCGCCGGGTATGTGGTGCCGTGAACCATTCCGAAGGTGAAGTCGGACGTGGTGTCGGCAACGTAGGTGTCGCCGCGTGCGACGAAGCGCATGGCGATCGTTGTGGGCCACGGATCATCAACGTGTGCGATTACGCTCTCGAGGTACGCTTTGAGATCCGACTCGAACATGACGACGCCGGTGGTGCGCTCCCGTCCCGGAATCTCATGGACCCGCAAGGGAGCCAGCCAGAACACGTGGTACGACCCGTCCTCCGCGGGATGCGAGCCAACTACGGTGCCCGTGGTAAGTGCCGCCGCCTCAACGGCATACTTGGTGAGCTCCTGTACGTGGCCCGGCGAGGTCTCCCCCAGCACAAGCTGCGCCTTGCCGCTGGTATCGAAGAGTGTGATGTTCACGTAGTCACGCGCATCGCGTTCCGCTTCCAGGCGAAGGCGCAGCCACGCATCGGCGGCGGCCTCCCCCTGCAGGTACTGCTCGAACTCGGTTCTCACCCGTGATGTAGAGCCCATCACGCGAATGTCGGATTCGCCTTCGGCGTACCAGTACTTGATGACGACCGCATTACCGTCTGCAACGCGCTGCGCGTGCGATGCAGCGTTCTCGGTGGCGCGATCGACCTGCTCCATGTATGCCCAGAAGGCGACGGCAGACAGCGCCACAAAGGAGAGCGCCAGGCCCGCGACGACGATGCGGAGCGTCTTGGAGCCGAGCAAGCGCTTCTGTGCTGGTCGATCATCTGCCAAGTTCGGTGACACCGATCCCCCCGCCCCATAATGCATGTAGTTCACGGGCAAGCGTATACATCTGCCGCGCATCCCGCAATGAGCCATTGTGCCGACAGCAGCGAGCACCCCACCAACGGAAACATCGGTCCGTGCGGCGTTGCGTCCGGACGCACGCTCCGTCTATAATGCGTCGGTGCGCCCGCTCCGAACGAGCGACGCTCAGATTCCTCGGTAGCTCAATTGGCAGAGCATCCGGCTGTTAACCGGAGGGTTGTAGGTTCGAGTCCTACCCGAGGAGCCATAGACCTTCAGACACCCTCCGCTCAGCGGGGGGTGCTCTTGTTTCAGGAGGGTTTATCGGCGCATACTCGGGGCGCCACGCAAACGAGAATTGAGCCTGGGGGGTTCACGATGCGACTGCTTGTTGTCGATGACGATTCGCCGTCACGGTACTTGATGGAGTCCATCTTCTCGGCGCGCGGCCATCAGGTGGAGTCGGCCTCCGACGGCGTTGAGGCGCTGGAGAAGGCCCGGGCCAATCCCCCTGACATGGTCATCACCGACATCCTCATGCCCCGCATGGACGGCTACCGGCTGTGCATCGAATGGCACCAGGACTCGCGTCTGAGCGGCATCACGTTCGTGTTCTACACGGCCACCTACACGGAGGACGCCGACGAGTCGTTCGCACTCACCCTCGGCGCAGACGCATTCTTGCGCAAGCCGATGGACTCCCCTTCGCTCGTGCACGCGATCGAAGACATCCAGCGGGCGAAGACGCCCGGAAAGCGCGGGGGCAAGCCCAAGTCCGCCGACGAGTCAGGCGTACTGCGCGAGTACAACGATCGCCTCGTTGCGAAGCTTGAGAAGAAGGTGGGCGACCTTCAATCAGCGAACGCCGAGCTTCGGACCGCGATCGAGTTGCTCACGGACGAAGTCGGCGTCAAAGATACGCTGATACGGCGCCTCAACGAGGAACTCGCCGAGCGCGAATCGAATCGCTAGGAAGCCCTGCGCCTACTCGAGGTAGTCTTTGAGCTTGCTCGACCGCGACGGGTGCCGCAGTTTGCAGAGCGTCTTGCTCTCGATCTGCCTGATGCGCTCGCGGGTCACGCCAAACTCCCGACCGACCTCTTCGAGCGTGCGAGGGTGCCCGTCATCCAGACCAAAGCGCAGCTCGATGACCTTGCGCTCGCGCTCGGAGAGCGAGTCGAGCACGCGGGTGAGCTGCTCCTGCAGCATCGAGAAGCTGGCGGCGTCGGGCGGAACGACAGCTTCGGAGTCTTCGATGAAGTCGCCAAGCTGCGAGTCTTCTTCTTCGCCGATGGGCGTCTCGAGCGAGACGCCCATCGGCGAAGAAGAAGACTCGCAGCTTGGCGA
>CAZGNF010000224.1:0-3030 GCA_964527045.1 uncultured Coriobacteriaceae bacterium
CCCCGGAACCGTGAAGCGTCTTGGCGGCGCCAATCGCTACGAGACGTCGGTGCTGATCCAGCGGGAACTCGCGAAGACTCGCGGCGTGCCGGAACGGGTCGTGGTCGCCTCGGGAGCGGACTTCCCGGACGCGCTCGCCATCTCGCCACTCGCGTCTCGGAAGAACATGCCGATACTGCTGACCGATCCCTCCAAGCTCGTGACGGCGACTGCGGACGCAGTAGTCGCAAGCGGCGCGACAGGCGCGATCATCGTCGGCAGTGCTGCGGCGGTGAGCGAAGCCGTTGAGGCGTCGGTCACGGCACTCGCTCCATGGGTCACGCGTTTCGGCGGCGACGACCGGTGGCAGACCGCCCGCATCATCGATGAGTACTCGCTATCGCAAGGGTTGTCGCTTGAGCGATTCGTGGTGTGCACGGGCGAGAACTTCCCCGACGCGCTTGCCGGAGGCGTGCTCGCCGCCCGCATGAACGCACCGTTGCTCCTCACGGAGCGGGACCGGCTCACACCCACGACCGCCGGTCTGCTCTATCCCAGGCCAGACACGCTGAGGTGGTACGTGCTTGGGGCCGACGCGGCGGTTTCGCCAGAGGTTGCCAACGCGATCGCGGCCCGGCTGTTCGAAGAATGATCCGGCTGGCTTGACCTCGGTCAAGGCGCTCTCCCGCTGGCAGCCGCATGATGTCTCCAGAGCAACCAGCCGCCGAGGAGATATCATGGACGCCGCCGCACCCCCACTCCGCTTTCGTGACTCATACGCGTTGCTCTACGCCTTCACGCTGGCGATCTTCATCCCTGCCATCATCGGTCTTGGCACGCAGCCGTATTACTCGTACACGCTCGGCTACCTGGGGTTCATGGTCGCTCCGCCGTTGCTGGCGATGCTCGTGCTCGTCTTCGTGCACCAGCCCTCGGCGACACCGCTTCGCACGGCCGGAAAGGCGTTGCTCTTCGGCGTTGTGAGCATGATTGGCGGAGGAGCGCTGTTCCTCACTTCGAGCTTCTTCCTCGCATTCCTTGGCCCGGCGTTCGAATCGCATGCGTTCGGGCCGTTGCAGATAGGCGTGGCCGTCATCATGCTCGGGTTCGCGACACCGCTCGTGCTGTCCGCCGTCGGCAGGGCCAGGACGCTGCGTCCGGGCGCCATTGCCGAGGCGGTCGTGCTTGTCGCGGCCCTGACGGCGTTCATATGGATCGGCTGGGTCATCCTCACGCAGCAGGGCACATTGCAGGAGCTGCTTCGCAAGGACCAGGTCTCGTATCTCGTTGGTGGCGTGCTGTGGTACATCCCCGCCTATGCGCTGGTCGGCTCGTTCGTTCGCTCGGTAGGGGTGCTCTAGCTCGATCGATCACAGCGCTCCGTCGACCCCCGCCGCCTGTCGGAAAGCTCTATCCGCTCGGCTCCAACGGACCCAGTATGTCGTCTCTGAGTGGTAGGATTGGCACATCATCTTGTGTGTCCGCCACGATCCGGGGAGCAGCCGCTCATGTCTTCCGACCGCCTCCGTACGCCCGAGGTAGAGGCCCTCTTGCGCGCACTGCTCACCCTTGAGAATGACGAGGACGCGTACGCACTCCTGCAGGACCTGTGCACCATTCGTGAGATACAGGACATGGCGCAGCGGTTCGCGGTTGCGCGGATGCTCGACGCCGGTGAGCATTACACCGACATCCAGGAAGCCACCGGTGCGTCGACCACGACGATCAGCCGTGTCAGCCGTTGTCTCAACTACGGTGCCGAGGGCTACCGCAGGGTCATCGACCGCACGGCCGACGGTTCGCCGAAGGCAGGCGAGTAGCCTTCATGTCGCGGTTCGTCCACCTGCACACACACTCGGAGTACTCCCTGCTCGACGGCCACGCCAAGATCGAGGGGCTGCTCGACCGGGCCGCCGAGCTCGATATGCCTGCGCTTGCACTCACGGATCACGGCGTGATGTTCGGCGCCGTCGAGTTCTACAAGGCCGCTACTCACGGTAACCCCAAGACCGGCCGAGAGCCGATCAAGCCGGTCATCGGCTGCGAGATCTACTTCACACCGGACTCTCGCAAGAAGCGTGACGGCAAGCCTCGGCTCAACCACCTGCTCCTGCTCGCGCGCAACGACACCGGCTACCGAAACCTCATGGCGATGGTTTCCGAGGCGTGGACCACCGGCTTCTACTACAAGCCGCAGGTGGACGAGGATCTGCTCAGGCAGTACTCGGAAGGGCTCATCGCCACCTCGGCGTGTATGAGCGGCATCGTGAGCAAGTCGTTCGAGCACCACCAGCCGGAGGAGGCCCGTCACTGGGCCGAGACGTACGCGTCCATCTTTGGTGAAGGCAACTTCTACCTGGAAATCCAAGAACAGGGCATCGTCGCCGATAACGGCGTGTCGCAGAAGGAGCTCAATCGCGAGATCGTCGGTCTGGCGAACGAACTCGGCCTGCCGATCGTCGCCACGAATGACATCCACTACGTCAAGGCCGCGCACGCCGAGGCGCAAGACATGCTGGTGTGCATCCAGACCGGCAAGACGGTCGACGATGAGAGCCGCATGAAGTTCTCCTCGGATCAGTTCTTCCTGAAATCCGCCGAGGAGATGGAAAGCGCGCTGCCTGAGTATCCGCAGGCGTTCTCGAGCACGCTCGAGATCGCCGAGCGGTGCGACGTGAACCTCGAGTTCGGCAAGATCATCCTGCCCGTTTTTGAGGTGCCCAAAGGCTTCTCGGAAGACGAGTACCTGCGCGAGGAGTGCATCGAAGGCCTCAAGAAGCGCTACGGCGACCCGATCCCCGATGAGCCGATGCAGCGCCTCACCGACGAGCTCAAGGTCATCACCGATAAGGGCCTCTCGGCGTACTTCCTGATCGTGTCGGACTTCGTGCGGTGGGCCAAAGGCAACGACATCGGTGTCGGTCCCGGCCGAGGAAGCGCCGCCGGCTCCATCATCAGCTATGCACTCGGGATCACGAGCCTGGATCCGATCGAGCACGGGCTGCTCTTCGAGCGCTTCCTCAACCCGGAGCGCACCGAGATGCCCGATAT
>CAZGNF010000225.1:0-3029 GCA_964527045.1 uncultured Coriobacteriaceae bacterium
GTCATCGGTCGGGTCGAAGCCGGGGTCGTCATGCAAGTCGAGCTCGTCGAGCACCTCGAACTCGAACGTCGCCGCACCGTGCTTGTTCCAGTCCGCCTGCAGCTCTTTGTCCAGGTGCGATCCGTTCTCAAGCGCGAAGCGGTGCCGGTTGAGGATGCCCGGGAGGTTCGCGCTTGAGCCGACCAGTGAGCGACCGTTCTTGGTGTTATGCACGCGGTACACCCCTGCGGGACGTGGCGTGTCCTTGTACTCGCGAATGAGCGATCTCCGGTCGCGCCTCATGCCGTGGCTCCAGCAAGTGCTCCTGCTGCCATACGCCGCGCTTCATCCCGTACGTCGGTCGGCCACGACTCCGTCAGTGCCGAGAAGCCGACGGCGTCGCCAGCGAACAGGGCCCGCGTAGCCTCTTCGAATCCGGGTTCGTTGCCGGCGAGTGCGTTCATGAAGCGGTATGCCGCCTCCTGAGAACGGCGCACCTGATCCGCGTCGCCGCTTACCTTGCGCGCGGCGTCGACGAGTTTGCGCAGTGTCACCGATGCACCTCCCGGCTGCGACGCCAGCCATTCCCAGTGGCGGGGAAGCAGTGTGACCTCGCGCGCTACAACGCCGAGCTTCGGGCGTCCGGGTGCGCGCGGCGCTGGCGGCGCAGGCTGCAGTCGCAGGCGAACCTCCTCCTCGGTACCGCGAAGGTCCACATCGACTTGGCCGCCAGTCTCGGCATCGAAGATGAGGGGCAGAACGGCGGACGCGCTGTCCGCCGACCGCATGACTGCCACGGCGACGTCTGCGAGGGTGCCCGTGGCGATCCTCGCGTTTCCCGCGAATGCGATGTACTGCTGTGTGGTCGGTATTCCCATGAACGGCTCCTGTCCGCCGTGCGCCAGGAGCGTATTCTATCCGGATAAAACCAACGACGTCAATAATATCCGGATAAAACTATGCGCCGAGTGACCGACCGAGCATCGCGCCCCACGCTTTCGCGCGCTCGAGTTCGCCCTCCTTGAGCGGGCCGAATCGCCCGGTCACCAGGAACTTCTCGCCCTTGGGCGGCGTCGAGTAGCCGGCATCGTTCAATTCGCGCGCGATCGCGCCTGCCGCGCTACCCGGTGACCACCAGATGCGTGTCTCGAACGTTGCGCCACGACCTGAGCCCTTAGGCAGCGATGCGAGCCACGACCGCATCGTCGGCACGGAAAGCGTCGGCGTCTTTTCGCGCGGGTTCGAATCGATGCTCTTGCGCATGCCTTCGGTTGGCAGCGCGAAGCCAAGAATCGGCGCGCCCGCTACGATGAGGTCGACGCCCTCGATCTCGACGCCGGTCGCCTCTGCGGTGCTGAGTGCTTTCGTGTCGCCGCCGAGTCCCTCGGCAATAGCCTGCGCTATCGCTGCGGTGTTGCCCCACAGTGATTCGTACACGACAACGGCTTTCACGGTTCCCCCAAAGAATGAAGAGCCCGGGTACTTCTCATTACCATGAGTAAGGTTACCCGGGCTTCGAGTCAAGCGGCAGTGCCTAGGCCGCGCGGTGGCTCCGTGTCTTCATCTTGATCGTGACCGGCGCGGCAAGCGGCTCCGGCGCCTTCGTCACGAACGTCGTCGCGGCTGCGAGCAGGCAGAGAACAGCCGCCACGCCGTACGCCACGGCGTACGATCCCGTCGAGTCCACGATCGTCCCGGCGGTCATCGAGCCGAATACGCCACCGACGCCCCATGCGGTGAAGACCAGCCCGTAGTTCACGCCCAGGTGCTTCGTGCCGAAGAAGCCCGCAGTGGCCGAGGGAAAGAGCGAGAGATTGGAGCCATAGCAGAAGCCGACGGCCGCCGCGACCGGAATGAGCGACAGCGGAGTCCGGGCGAAGAAGATCGCGCCCATCATGCATGCCTGCAGCACGAACACGACGAACATCGTGCGCGTCTCGCCGAACCTGTCCGCCGCGGTGCCCGCCGCCACGCGGCCCGCAGCATTACCGATTGCGAGAACAGCGACCAAGCCGAAGCCGAGGTCGATACCGGGCAGTTGCGCGACGGCGATCTTCGCCATGTGACCGATGATCATGAGCCCCGCGAACGCCGAGAAGGCGTACATGAGCCACAACAGCGCGAACTGCTTCGTCTTGAGCATGTCGCGCCAGTCGAGCTCCGCACGCATCGGCTTCGTCTCCGCAACCGCTGCAGCCGCTACGGCGGCGACCTTCGCCTGCGGCACGAAACCGGCCGGCGGGTTCACGAGCATCTGTGCGAGCCCGATGATGGCCACGAAGAACGACCCGCCCAGGATCCGCAGCGTCACCGCGATGCCGGAGCCGTGGATGAGTGCTGTCGTGAGCGGCGCGATATAGACCGACGCGAGACCGAAGCCGCTTACCACGAGCCCGGTGATGAAGCCCTTGCGTGCGGGCGGGAACCACTTGACGGCAGCAGGTGTGGCCGAGGCGTACCCGAGACCGATACCGGCTCCGGCGAGCACGCCGAAACCGACGATCATCGGCCATGCGACTTCGGCGCTGGCGAACGATGCGACGAGCAGGCCGAGGCCGGTGAGCACACCGCCCACGGTGGCGACGATGCGAGGGCCGAACGTGTCCTGCGCGCGTCCGGCGAACACCATAGAGAGCGCGAATGTTCCCACTGCCGTCGCGTACGGAAGACTTGCTTGCCCGGCGGACCAGCCCCACTCGGCCGTGAGTGCTTTGGCGATGATGCTCCAGGAGTAGAGGACGCCGAGCGCGAGGTTGATGCCGAGGCCAGCGAGCGTGACTATCCAGCCACGCGCGGAAGCGCGATGAGTCATGGGAACTCCCAGGGGTCGCATGCGTATGATGGCGCGGCCTCGAAGCCCCCAGTGGGCCGCCGCACGCTATAGGCAGTCTGCCAAACGGGTCAGCGCAGGAAAACATAACAACGGGTAAGCGGCGGCCAGGAGCCGGTGAACGGCGCAGATGAGAAACACCCGCACCACCGTCGGGCGGTGCGGGTGTTTCGCCAGGGCGCCGAATCGTTGCTAGTAGTTCTCGGCAAGCAACTCGTAG
>CAZGNF010000226.1:0-2990 GCA_964527045.1 uncultured Coriobacteriaceae bacterium
GTCGGTCCAGGCGATCTACGTTCCCGCCGACGACCTCACCGACCCGGCGCCGGCAACGGCGTTCACCCACCTCGACGCCACCACCGTTCTTTCTCGTGGTATCGCCGAGAAGGGCATCTACCCGGCCGTCGACCCGCTCGCATCCTCCTCGCGTGCACTCGACCCGGATGTCGTCGGCGAGGAGCACTACCGCGTGGCTCGTGCCGTTCAGGGCGTGCTGCAGCGCTACAAGGACCTGCAGGACATCATCGCCATCCTCGGCATGGACGAACTCTCCGAGGACGACAAGCTGGCGGTTTCTCGCGCCCGCAAGATCGAGCAGTTCCTTTCGCAGCCGTTCTTCGTGGCCGAGCAGTTCACGGGCATGTCCGGCAAGTACGTCAAGCTCGAGGACACGATTCGTGGCTTCGACATGATCGTGAAGGGCGAGTGCGACCACCTGCCCGAGCAGGCCTTCCGGTACGTCGGTGCTATCGAAGAGGCATTCGAAGCGGCCGAGCGTATGAAGGCAACGGCGTAGGAGGCTGCTGGACATGGCACGCACCCTACTCTGTGAGATCGTGACGCCGGAGCAGATCGTCTACACCAACGAGGTGGAGATGGTCATCGCTCCGACGGTCGAGGGCGAGGTCGGCATCTTGCCGCTCCACGTCCCGCTCGTCACTGTGCTCAAAGCCGGCGAGCTCCGCGTGCGCTACAACGACGGCAAGGACGTCGAGTGGTTCGCCGTTTCCGGCGGTTACATGCAGGTGCACGAGGACAAGGTCATCATCCTTGCCGAGAACGCCGCGATCGCGTCGCAGATCGACGTCGAGCGGGCACGACAGGCGCGTGACCTGCACGCGCAGCGCATGGCCGAGCTCAAGGAGCAGTCCGCCGCTCAGGCCGAATGCGATGCGTGCGAGATAGATCTCAGGTGGTTCGAGGCCCAGGTCAAGGTTGCCGAGAGCCGCGCCTGATTTCCTTCGCGTGTGTGAATGACGCGGGGCGGTCCGAAAGGGCCGCCCCGTTCGCGCTTCCCGGTCACGTTCCGGTGACGGAGCGCTGCTCGCGTTGCCGCTCGGGGTCTCCTCGGCTACGCTATCTGCGACCCGAAACCGCTCCAAAGGGGAACTCCTACTTCATGCAGTCGATTCGTGTGACAGGCGGCAAGCCGCTGGCCGGTTCGGTCACGGTTGTTGGCGCCAAGAACTCCGGGCTCAAGCTGATGGCGGCCGCGCTGCTGGCGCCGGGCGTGAGCACCATCCGCAACATGCCTGATATCGCCGATGTGGACACGATGTCCGAGGTCATCGGCGGTCTTGGCGCCGTAGTGCGCCGAGAAGACCACGCGCTGATCATCGATGCCACGAACGTCGATTCGTACGAGGCGCCCTACGAGATGGTCGCCAAGATGCGTGCGTCCATCATCGTGCTCGGCCCGCTGCTTGGCAGGCTCGGGCGCGCTCGAGTCGCCATGCCCGGCGGCTGTAACATCGGCTCGCGCAAGATCGACCTGCACCTGCGCGGCCTCGCTCAGCTCGGCGTGGAGATCACGAGCGGTCACGGCTACATCGAAGCCTCGGCTCCGTACGGCATGCGCGGTGCGACCATCGTGCTCGACTTCCCAAGCGTCGGCGCCACCGAGAACCTCCTCATGGCCGGCGCTGCCGCCCAGGGCACGACCGTCATCGAGAACGCGGCCCGCGAGCCGGAGATCCAGGACCTCATCGCATTCCTGGTCGGCATGGGTGCCCGCATCGAGGGTGCCGGGACTTCCACCGTCATCGTGGAGGGTGTGAGTTCGTTCCACCCTACCGATCACGCTGTCGTTGGTGATCGCGTCGAGGCAGGCACGTTTCTCGCAGCGGCCGCGCTCTGTGGCGGTCCCATTACCGTCCACGGCGTCGAACCGGAGCACCTCGAGCTGGTGCTTGCCAAGATCGCCGCAGCTGGCGCAGAGGTCACCACGGGTCCGAATTCCGTCACGGTCCGTCGCACCGGGCCGCTGCGTCCCGTAGATGTGGCGACGTTGCCGTATCCTGGCTTCCCAACCGATATGCAGCCACAGTTCATGACGCTCATGGCCGTCGCCGACGGCACAAGCGTCATCACCGAGAACGTCTTCGAGAGCCGCTTCATGTTTGCTGACGAACTCGGTCGTATGGGCGCAGACGTCACTATCGAAGGTCATCGCGCGCTCGTACGCGGGGTCGCGGGTCTCTCGGGAGCGCCCGTGAAGAGTCCCGATCTCCGCGGCGGCGCAGCACTCGTGCTTGCCGGACTTGTGGCCGACGGAACAACGACCGTGAGCGATATCCACCACATCCTGCGTGGCTACGAACGGTTCGTAGACAAACTCGCGGCGCTCGGCGCCGATATATCGCTCATCGACGAAGAAGAGTAGGGGAGCCACCATGCTAGATTCCGAGCAGATCAAGGCGATCATCCCGCATCGCGATCCATTCCTGCTCGTCGATCGCGTTGATGAGCTTGTCTCGGGCGAAAGCGCCGTTGGCTATCTCGACGTGCGCGATGACGCCTTCTGGGTCCCTGGCCACTTCCCCGACTACGCTGTGATGCCGGGGGTCCTCATCGTCGAGGCGCTCGCGCAGGTGGGTGCGGTCGCGCTGCTGTCGCTTCCCGCGAACCAGGGCAGGATCGCCCTCTTCGCGGGCATCGACAAGGTGCGCTTCAAGCGTCAGGTACGCCCGGGCGACACGTTGCGCCTCGAGTGCGCGATCACCAAGACCCGCGGGCCGATCGGCTTCGGTACGGCGCGCGCAACCGTTGACGGCGAGCTGGCCTGCACGGGCGAGCTCATGTTCGCGATCCAGTAGGCGAGCGAGTGTCGGCTGCCGCCATCGACGACCACGGCCGCGCTCGCCTCGGCGGCGTGATCTTCGCCAAGCTGTTCCCCAACGACGACGAGCCGTTCCGAGGCATCTTCGTTGCAGAGCAGCTTCGCGCGACTGCGGATCGCGTCGACTGGGCAGTCGTCGCTCCTGTGC
>CAZGNF010000227.1:0-1403 GCA_964527045.1 uncultured Coriobacteriaceae bacterium
GCTCTACTGGCTCACGTGCCCGCACCTTATCGATGCGGTCGGGCACCTCGAGTCCGCCGGCGAGATCGAGGCGTGGGCGGTACGGCTCGCCGCTGAGCCCGACCTCGCGCAGCGCATGTGCGACGCCGACGCCGCGTACCGCTCGGCGCGGGCCGCCGAGAGCGGGGACGACGACGCCTGCGCGACCGTGGGAATCGCCGGACAGCGCGACCCGCTCGGCACGAAATGCCTGCACGCGCACGTCGCGACGGCGCTTGCGGGTATCAAAGACCCAATCGGCGAGTCGATTCTCGGCTCGCTTGCGCACGAGTGCGAGGACGACCTGTGCGGATCTCGGTGCACGAGTGATGTATAATCATACATCACAGAGGCAAGCACCGGTTCAGTCCTGTGTAAGGCGGTGACCCTATCATGGGTCGTATGGTACGAAAGCAACTCTACATAGATGCCTCGCAGGAGGCGCTGCTCAAGGCCCGTGCGTCCGCGCAGGGCGTCTCCGAGTCGGACCTGATGCGCGAGGCGCTCGATGCGCTTCTGTCCGGCACCACGAGTTCCAGATCCGCCGACCGTCGTTGGCGCACGCTCATGTCGTTCGCCGAGGAGCGCCGCGTCACGGTTCCCGAGGCTCCCAGGACGTGGACGCGTGAGGATGCTCATGAACGGAATGCACCTCGTGGCCGCTGACATCTTCATCGACACGAACGTTCTTGTGTATGCCGCCGAGGGTGCCGACCGCGCCCGCGCCGAGATCGCCCAGAGCGTTATCGAGTTGCTGCGGACCACCGGTAGGGGCGTCGTCTCGACGCAGGTTCTCTCCGAGTTCGCGCGCGTGGTGACAGAGCGCGTGCCGGACCGGCTGACATCCAGCGTCGCGGCCGAGTGGGTGCGCGGCTTTGCCGAGGCGTTCCGCGTGATCGAGGTCACCCCGGTCACGATCGCCGAGGCGCTGCGTATGAAGGAGCGCTACACGATCGCTCTCTGGGACGCGCAGGTCCTCGCCGCCGCCCGACTGGGACTTGTGGGCACACTCCTCTCTGAGGACTTCTCGGCGGGCACCGACTACGACGGCATCATCGCCGAGAACCCGTTCTTGCCCGAATTCGATGTGGACCGACTACGAGCCCTGGAGCGCTGACGCATGTCACCCACCACCCGCTACGCCGCCATCGATATCGGCACCGTGACGTGCCGTCTGCTTGTGGCCGACGTCGGTCCCGACGGCGTTGCCGAGCTGTCTCGCCGCTCGGTCATCTCGCACCTGGGCGACGGCTGGACCGAGACCGGGCTTCTCTCGGCCGGGGCGATCACGCGCGTGAGTACCGCGGTCGCCGCCTTCGTTGCCGAGGCACGCGACCTTGGCGCGACCGATATCTTCGGTGTGGCCACGAGCGCGTCTCGTGATG
>CAZGNF010000227.1:1413-2983 GCA_964527045.1 uncultured Coriobacteriaceae bacterium
TGATGCGGGCAATGCCGAGGAGTTCCTTGCGGCGCTTGAGCGTGCCGGCATGCAACCCGACATCATCCCGGGGTCGACCGAAGCGCAGCTGTCGTTCCTCGGCGCGACGTGGGGCCGGACCGGTGAGGACATCCTGGTCGTGGATATCGGCGGCGGCTCGACGGAGCTGGTGCTTGGCAGCATCGACGAGGAGGGCGTGATCGACACCGAGTCGGCGCGCTCGATCGACATCGGCTCCAAGCGCGTGACCGAGCTGTTCTTGCACGGCGATCCGCCGGTCCGGCATGAGCTTGACGCGGCGGCCGCGTACATTACCGACGAACTGCGGTCGTACTTCGACGGCCTCCGGACGCGGCCCCGCGAGATGATCGCCGTCGCGGGCACGGCGACGAGCCTCGCGGCGATCGACCTTGCACTCGACCCGTACGATCCCGACCGTGTGCACGGCTACTGCCTCGGCGCGCACGCGCTTGCGGACATGCGCGAGATGCTTGCAGCGATGCCGCTCGAGCGACGCCGTGGCGTCATCGGCCTTGAACCCGCGCGTGCGGGCGTGATCGTGGCGGGCGCGCTCATCCTCGAGACGGTGCTCGCGCTTGCCGGTCTCGATTCGACGCTCGTGAGTGAGCACGATATCCTCTACGGGATGGTCCTCGACCGTGCCGGCATCGCAGGTGGGGCACTGACTGAGGACCACTAGGGCGGCGTATCCGAATTGGCACAGGAGGGGGCCTTAAAAGCCTCTAGCCGAAAGGCTATGTGGGTTCGACTCCCACCGCCGCTACCAGATGATGAATCGCGGCTCCGACGGGCCACCACTCGTCGGCATCGCGTGGTTAAGCAGCCGTCAGGTCTGCGATACTTGCAGTAGTCGGCGGACGAGTCGCGGGAGGAGGGCACAGGCGCGTGGCAAGCGAAGAAGCGTCGCATCTCTACGAGGCGTTCGTCGGCCAGGATCCCGCGAAGGCGATCCAGGTCGTAGAGCGCGTGCGCGCTTCGGGAGTCCCGCAGTCGCAGCTCTTCGACACGCTCTACGTCCCCGCGATGTCCCTCCTCGGCGGGGCATGGGCCGAGGGGCTCATCGACGAGATCGTCTTCACGCAGGCGTCCGTCGTGGCCGAGCAGATCGGCAGCTTCGTCATGCCGCCCGTCGCGCGTCCGGACACCGGCGTGACCGTCGTCATCGGCAGCATCCACCGCGACCGGCACAGCGTGATGAAGGACATCGTCGCCTCGGCACTCAAAGAGGCCGGCTACCGCGTGAACGACCTCGGCGTGGACGTGCGCGCCGCCGACTTCCTCGAGCGGCTAGAAGAGACCGGCTCGCGCATCGTCATCGTCTTCGCCGAGATCCTCGCGACCGCCCGCGCCGTTTCCGGCGTGCGTGACCTGCTCACCGCCGAGAACCGCGAGGACGTGGTGTTGCTTGTGGCTGGCGGCCCGTTCGCGGCGGACTCCGGGCTTGCGCGTGCCGTCGGCGCAAACGGCGTCATCGCGAGCGCCGAGAGCGCGCTCAAGGTGCTCGGGCGCGTGCGCGACGACATCCTCGCCGGTGGCGCCTCACGACGCG
>CAZGNF010000228.1:0-2966 GCA_964527045.1 uncultured Coriobacteriaceae bacterium
GGCAGAGGCCTGCAAAGCCTTTATCCCCGGTTCGAATCCGGGCGTCGCCTCCAGATACGATTACGGCCCGTCCGCAGCGTGCGGACGGGCCGTTTCGTTTCCGCCAATGCACCGGCATGCACGTGGCGGTCGCGTGCGGCTGGGGGTCGCGCGAGGCGAGGGGGCGTCTCATGCGGCCGCACGCAGGGGTGAGGGGTGGTGCGAAGGACGCCTAGAGACTAGACGCCGTACTTCACCTGAATCTGCTTCGCCTGCTCGAGACGATGGAGGCCGCGCTCAAGATCCTGCGGGTTCGAGATATTGTCGATCGCCCACTTCAGGATCTCGCGGGGTACGAGCGGATAGCGCTTACGCGCCTGCGCCAGGGTCATGGCTGTCTCCTTCTACGACTACTACTGCGACTGTGGTGTGAAAAGACCCCTGCTATGCGTACGATTCTGCTCCTGCACACGACCGCTCGTCAAGCAGTGATGCAGGTTACTCCCGCCATCGTGGAAACAACTGATGCCCGACACCAAGCACATCGAGTGCCTTGCCTACCACGAAGTTGACCATGTCATCGAGGGTCTCCGGGCGCTGATAGAAGGCTGGCATCGCCGGAACGATGATCGCACCAGCCTCCGCAAGCGTTGTGAGGTTCCGAAGATGGATCAAGTTGAGCGGTGTCTCTCGAGGCACGAACACGAGCGGCCGACGTTCCTTGAGTGCGACATCTGCCGCCCGCTCGGCCAGGTCGCTTCCAAGACCGGCCGCAACCGACCCAACGAATCCCATCGACGCCGGAATCACGATGACGCCGTCTACGGCACTGGACCCGCTCGCCACGGCGTCAAAGAGGTCGTTGTCAGCAACCACGCGCAGGGGTGCGTCCGGGGGTAGGTCGAGGAACCGGAGCACCGTCTCCTTGGCGGCTGACTCCGGGAGACGCAGCCCCGTCTCGTACGCCATGACTTCAGCGCCCGTTGGCGTTGCCACCAATGACACGGTAGTGCCTGAGACAAGCAGCTGCTCGACCGCGCGCAGCCCGTAGACCGAACCCGACGCGCCGGTGATCACAACCACGTAGTGCTTCATAGCCGTCTCCTACCCAAGTAGACGATCAACGATTGCTCCTGCGAATACCACCATCGCGATGACGCCGTTGACCGTGAAGAACGCTGCGTTGACGCGGGACAGGTCATCCGCCTTCACGATGCTGTTCTCATACCACAGCAACGCGGCTGCCACACCGACCCCGGCATACCAGGGCCAGCCGGCGCCCGCAAGCACTCCACCCGCGACAAGGAGCGCCACGGTGAGTGCGTGAGTGATGCGTGTCTGCAGCAGCGCCGCGGGCACTCCAAGGTCGGCAGGCATGCTATGCACGCCATCGCGAACGTCACACTCGACGTCCTGAGTCGCGTAGATCATGTCGAATCCCGCCGTCCACAGCATGACCGCGCCTCCAAGAACCCAGGGGGCGACGGCCCGGATAGAACCACCCACTGCAACCCAGCCGGCCACCGGGGCTAATCCAAGACAGAGCCCCAGCCAGTAGTGACACAGCGGAGTAAACCGCTTCATATAGGGATACGCGAGGAAAACAGCCAACGGAATCGGCCAGAGCGCATGTGTGATCGGCTCGAGCTGGAACACCGCATGTAGATATGCAGCGAGCATGAATGCGGCGAACAACCACAACTCCCAGGCCTTGATGAGACCCGCAGGTATTGCTCGCCCTGCGGTGCGCGGGTTCCTCGCGTCGATCTCCTTGTCGATGGCGCGGTTGAGCACGAATGCGAATGCGCGCGCACCCACCATGGCAACCGTGATCCACACCATTGCGGCCAGCGTTGGCCAGTGCGACAAGGTAACCCACGGCGTCGGTTGCGGTGCCGGCGCCGGATAGATCGCCGGAACCGCAAAGAGCACGGCTGCCGCGCCGTAGAGCGCACCGATGTACGCGTACGGCAGCGCGAAGACCGAATGCTCGAACTTCACGAGTTCCAGTAGGACCTTGAGCTTCTCGGCTAGCTTGCTCACAGTCCGAGATGCTCCCAGAGAACGTCGATGCGCGCCTTGACCTCGGCGTCCATCTCGAGAGCGTCCGGCCATCCGCGATCGTGTCCCTCGCCGGGCAGTGGCCGTGTCGCGTCGATGCCCATCTTGTAGCCGAATGACTGGTAGTTGCTGCTGTGGTCGAGCCGATCGAGCGGCCCCTTGTTGATAAGCACGTCTCGACTGGGATCGACGTTGTTGAAGCACCGCCATGCTACCTGTGAGTAGTCGTGACAATCGACATCCTCATCCACGACGATCACGAACTTGGTGAACATCATCTGCCCCATCGACCACGCGAAGTTCATGACCCGAAATGCCTGGCCCGCGAACTCCTTCTTGATCTGGAAGATGACGCAGTTGTGGAAGACGCCCTCGAGTGGGAGATCGTAGTCCACGACCTCGGGCATCATGGCTTTGATTACGGGCAGGAACAATCGCTCGGTGGCCTTCCCGAGGTAGCAGTCCTCCATCGGTGGCCGCCCGACGATAGTCGCCGGGTAGATTGCGTCTTTGCGCATGGTGATCGCCTCGACGTGGAAGACCGGGAAATCATCTGCGAGCGAGTAGTAGCCGGTGTGATCGCCGAACGGACCCTCCCACCGGGTCTCCCCCGCCTCAACATATCCTTCAAGGATGATCTCCGCATGTGCGGGCACAAGCAGGTCATTGGTCACGCACTTCACGACCTCGACACTCTCTCCCCGCAGTATGCCGGCGAAGAGGTACTCGTCGATGATCGGCGGCACGGGCGCTGTTGCCGAGAAGATCGTCACCGGATCAGCGCCAAGCGCCACGGAAACAGGCACTCGCTTCACGCCTGTCGCGAACTGCTCGCGCATGTTCCTGGCACCGTCATGGTGCTCGTGGATGTGCATCCCGGTGGTGCTCTTATCGAAGATCTGCATGCGATACATGCCGATATTGAG
>CAZGNF010000229.1:0-2946 GCA_964527045.1 uncultured Coriobacteriaceae bacterium
GTACTGGGAGATCTGGTAGTCCTTGGGCATGTCGGGATAGAAGTACTGCTTGCGATGGAACTGCGAGAACGGCGCGATCTCGCAGTTGAACGCCAGTCCCGCCAACACGGTGGACTCGACTGCAGCCGCGTTTGGCACTGGCAGCGCGCCCGGCATGCCGAGGCACACGGGACACACCCTCGTGTTCGGCTCGCCGCCGAACTCGACCGGACAGCCACAGAACATCTTGGAGTTGAGCGCGGTGAGCTCGGTGTGGATCTCGAGACCGATCACGGCCTCATACTTCTCGAGCACACCGGCAAGACGGTCTTTGGCCACGTCTGGAACTCCTTCGAAGAAGGCGAAACGTCACGGAGCGCGGACGGTGTCGTCCGCGCTCCGTTGATTCTACCGCACTCGGCGGGTAATCCGCGCTAGTGCAGCAGAGCCATGGCGGCGTTTCTCGGCACCGTGCCAAGCGCTGAAGTGCTGCCGAGGAAACGCATCTCGTAGACCATGTCACGATTCTCTGTGAGCGCAGCGGCCGCGTAGGGGTCGAGCGAGTCTTTCGGGGTTAGCAGCAGCACGCTGTAGTCGCTCCCCTGCAAGACGCCTCCTGCAAGCGCGTCCGGGAAGTTCGTGCCAACTGCGAGCGCCGGGCGCGACCAGAGCATGCCCATGCCGTCGTAGCCGATGGTCGCGATCTTCGCGGCTGTCTCATAGCGGTTCACCCCGCCATACCGGCCGAAGCCGACGAACGGCGCAGCGTTGAGTTCTGTCTCGACGGCCGTACTCACGGCGCTATCGCTCCCGAGGATGTAGCCGTGCCAGGCCAGATTGTCGATCATCGCCTGGCGCACGGTCGCGGGGAGCCCCGCCTTGCGCGTGAGGAAGATGGGCCAGGCGTTCGCGGCCGCTATCGGCGAAGCGGCGAGCGCATCCGGGAAGTTCTCACCGGTCGCGACGAAGACCGTGCCGTCGTACTCGTCACCCTTGAGGTCTATCGTCTCGGCTGCGATCAGGTTCGCGGTGGCGTACCTGTCGGCTCCGCCCAGGCGGTTCGTCATCATCAGCATACTCTGTAGCTGGGTGATCACCGCATCGCTGACCACCGTATCGCTGCCGAGCACGTAGGCGTAGTGAGCGTCGAGCCGTACGATCTCCGCGACTACCGCAGCAGGCAGCGAGTCCTTGGCCGTGAGGAGCAACGGCGCATGCGCCGCTCCCGCAAGCGCAGCACCTCCCAGTGCGTCGGGCCAGTTGGAGCCAGTGGCGATGACCACCGTGTCACATCCGTCGGGATACGCGCGCTTCGAGGCCTCGACTGCGGTCGAGTACCTATCGCCACCAGCGACTTGCGTGGACTCTGTCGCCGTCGTCACGTTCCACTTGGAGATGCGGTGGTTGAACGTGTCAGCGACATAGACCGTGCGATCGAGTCCAACACCGATGCCGTACGGGAAGGAGAACTGCTGATCGCCGGTCCCCAAGGAACCGAACGTCGCAAGGTGCGCGCCGCTCGAATCGAATGCCTGCCCCCGAATACCCTCCGACTCGATGACGAACGAGTTCTCGAGGGGGTCGACACCGACACCATAGGGACTCCGGAAGTAGCCGGCTGCCGATCCGGTGCCGCCCCAGTAACCGAGGTAGTTGCCGACGGGATCGTACTTGATGACCGAGTTCACGGTGCCCGAAATGTCGGAAGTCGTCGTGTAAACGGGACCATCATGAGAGGCAGCCACACCCCAGGTCGAGACACCCATTGTCGACCAGTAGTCCTTGAAGCTACCGTACGTGTCCCAGCGCTGGACGGTGTAGCCGTTCTCGGCAAGATACACGGTTCCATCGAGCGAAACGGAGATTCTCAGGGGGGCGGAAATCGCACTCGTACCTGAGCCATCCCAGGTACGGCTGCTCGAATAGAGCCCGGGATTGAACATGTGGATTCGCCCGCTGTTGCCACGCTCGCCAACATACACGTTGCCCCACCGGTCGGCGGCAACGCAGAAGGGATTCTCAAGCACCGTCGAGCCGGATCCTGTCGTTCCCACAGCGTCGATGAAGGTGCCGTCCGGTCCGAACATCTGTATCCGGTGATCACCGTCGGACCCACCGGCGACGAACACGTTGCCCCACTTGTCGGTGGCGACATCTGTGGGATAGAGGAACTCGCCGTTTGCCAGCGTGGGAAGCGTCCCCCTGGTGCCCCAGTTGCGCTCCCATGTCATCGAGACCGCACCGAAGGCGGTGGCAGGCATCACTACCACGAGCATCGCCAGAACCAGCATCGACGCCATCAACTTGTATGCTCGGACGCGCATTGTAGTGGACCCCCCGTCAGACACGGACATAACGTCCGGTAACCATCCCTGATGGGGAGTCTATACCCTTGGGCGGAGGCAGCGCGAACCCGCTAGACCACCGGTGGCGTCATATCCAGGTCGAGCGCGCCTTCCAGCGCGGCCGCGACGCGGAGCATTGTCGCCTCGTCGAAGTGCTTGCTGATGATCTGCACGCCGATTGGCAACCCTGATGTACCGCTCTTGGCGCATGGGATGCTCACGCCAGGCAAACCCGCAAGGTTGAGCGGGATCGTGTAGACGTCCGAGAGGTACATCGAGAGCGGATCCTCGGCCTTCTCGCCGATCTTGAACGCGACCGTTGGAGTGGTCGGAGTGATCAGCACGTCGTACTTCTCGAACGCGGCGTCGAACTCGCGGGTGATGAGCGTACGTGTCTTCTGGGCGGTGCCGTAGTAGGCGTCGTAGTAGCCGGCCGAGAGCGCGTACGTCCCGAGCATGATGCGTCGGATCGTCTCGGGACCGAATCCCTCGGCGCGTGAGCGCATGTAGAGGTCGACGACGTCGGACGGGTCGGACACACGGTGACCGTAGCGGATGCCGTCGAAGCGTGCGAGGTTGGAGCTCGCCTCGGCGGGGCCGATGATGTAGTACGCCGCCAGAC
>CAZGNF010000230.1:0-2912 GCA_964527045.1 uncultured Coriobacteriaceae bacterium
GCCAAAGACCGGGATTCCGAACGTGTAGAGCGTGGGCATGGTGATCGAGAGCGATCCGTGTCGCCTCGGGCGCATACGGGGCAGCGTCAGGAACCTGGGTTCGGCGCGCTCCACATGGAGGCGCGACACCGCACCCGAGAACACCATGAACGCTCCGGTCATCCACATGATCTCGATGATGCTGTCCCACGCCAGCGGACGATTCAGGACGGATCCGAGATACCACAGCGGCCACATCGCAGTGGCGAATCCGTAGATGCCCACACCGACGATGACGCGGCGTTCGCACTCACGCCAGTGGCTCCAGCCACGAGTCGCGAAGTTCACGGCTGTGGCGATGAGCATGAAGATGCCAAGAACGGAGTAGAGTGCCGCGGCTATGCCTGTCAGCGCTCCGGTTGTCGGATACCTTTGGAGAATCGGGCCGACGAAGAGCACGAGCACCGTCCCGAACAACAGGAAGCTCGCGCCAGCGGCATCGGTGATGTGACGGGCACCTACCGCACGAGACAGCGTACGGAAGTCGGTGAGCCTGAACAGCGTAGAAATCAGCACCAACGCTGCGAATATGCTTACGACCATCGGTAGTGCCGAGGCGTCGTCAGTCAGCGCTCGTCCCATGAGGACGAGCACGCTCACGTACGCCTCACTGAGCGACATGAGCAGCAGGCCGGCCGTCAGTCCTCGCCAGAGCCGACGCTCTCGATCGCTTGCGCGACGATACGCAAGGAAGGATGCAAGTGCCGCAAGGAAGAACGGTGCGAGGTAGGCGAGCTGGCGGACGGTCTCGAGCGCCGAGGAGCGGTTCGGCACCGACAACAGAATCCCGTACAGTCCGCAGCATATCAGCCAGAGTACAACGACCGGAGTGAGCGGGCGCACGGAAGAAGTACGATCTTCTCGGCTGCCGACGGGGGCATCGTCAAGCGCGCGCGTTCCCATGCATTGGACCCTTCGTGTTCGCGTGAGCACTGAGACAGCGGAGCTGCCGACCGGTCAGGGGTAGTATAGTCGTGACCTGGCAGTCAGTGCCAATCGAGAACACACCCGAGAGGAGCCATCCGTGCAACTCAAGATGTTCCGCTGCCGCATTTGCGGTGAGACGTACCTGGGCTACGAAGAGCCGGGCAACTGCCCGTTTTGCGGCGCGCACGTCGAGTTCTTCGTGGACCCCGCGGCGTATGACGCCTCCATCAACCGCATCGACCTCACCGAGACCGAGCGTGGCGACCTGGAGTCCTCTATCGAGCTCGAGCGTGCGAACACGCGCTTCTACCTCGGCATGGCCGAGCGCAAGGACAACGACACGCTCCGCTCGGCGTACAAACGGCTTGCGAAGGTCGAGGCCGAGCACTGCTCGGTGTTCTGCAAGCTCGCGGGAGTACCGAAGCCAGCCGACCTGCTCGAACCCGGCGAGACGACCGGCTCGTGGGCGGGTGACATCGCCGAATCGCTCGCACGCGAGAATCGCGCCACGACGCTCTACGCGAACTTCGCAGCCCGGGCGACAAGCCCGCGCCTGCGCGAGGTCTGGGAGGCCGTGAGCGCGGTCGAGGCGGACCACATCACGCTCGACGAGCTGGCGATGACGTACATCTAGATCGCGCGAACGCACGAAGGCCCCGGAGGACGAATCCTCCGGGGCCTTGTCGTTGCGTGTGCTACTAGAGTTCCTTGCGGCTGAAAGCCAGCACCGCACCGCCCACGAGGAGCACGATCGCGATCGCCCCGGTGGCAAGCGGCCATGCAAGGCTCACCTCGGTCCCCAACAGTACCGCGTTGGGCGCGACTTGCAGACCAGCAGGACTGTACTCCACGGCAGGACCCCAGAGCGTCACGATCGAGAGCAGCACCAGCGCGCCAAACCCAAGCCCGGCCGCACCCGATTGCGAGTCGATCAGCGCCGAGAGGAGCGTCATCACGGCCGTCACGAAGAGTGCGAACACAAGCCACACGCCTGTCGCCTCGGCAAGCACGCGTACGGGCGCCTCGGCGAATACCGCGTACGTCACGCCCCACGTCGCGATCGCGCCGATCACGGTCGTCACCGTGAGGAAGACCGCGTTGGACGCAAACTTCGCCAGGATGAACGCCGGTCGCGAGACGGGCTTGGTGAGCACGAGGATCGCGGTGCCCGAGCGCCGCTCGCCAGAGACCATACCGCCGAGGATGATGACGAGCGCCCACGTCACGATCTGCGAGATGTTCTTCGTCCACTGCGCGTACGCGTCGCGCCATATCGGGTCGGGCATCGTGATGACCACGCCTGGCTGCGAGCCCGAAACGGACTTGATGAGCTCGGGGGTGAGCTTCGCCAGGATGGGGCCGCTGAGCGCAAGGAACAGCACGATTCCTGGCAGCACCCAGATACGCCAGGTCCGCAGGATCTCGCGAAGCTCCTTGCCGAGGAACGCACCGAAGCCGCGCATCAGCGCTCACCTCCCACAAGCTCCACGAAGACTTCCTCCAGGGAGACCTCGCCGCCTTCCATCCGCACGAGTCCGGCGCCTTCGGCAGCAACCGCCACCGGGATGGCGCGGCGCGCCGCATCGATGTCGTTCACGGTCAGGATGACCGAGTGGTTCTCACGCTCGACCGCACTCACCCACGCTTCTGCCGAGAAGCGCCGGGCGAGCGCATCGGCTGCCGACGTGACGTCGAGCACGATCTTCTGCGCACCATAGCGGCTCTTGAGATCGTCGATCGGTGCCTGAGCGACGACGCGACCGCGGTCGAGGATCGCGACCGTGTCGCACACGCGCTCCACGTCCGAGAGTATGTGTGTGGAGAAGAACACCGTCGTGCGGCCCGCGAGGGACGCGATCATGTCCAGCACCTCTTTGCGACCGATGGGGTCGAGTGCCGAGGTCGGCTCGTCGAGCATGAGCAGCGCCGGCGCGTTGATGAGCGCC
>CAZGNF010000231.1:0-2900 GCA_964527045.1 uncultured Coriobacteriaceae bacterium
GTTCTGGGATGTGTTAGTGACCCTCTCGACGTCGATTCTCGTGTCCGTGCCGGTCTTCTGGCTGGGCATGGTGCTTCAGGTCATCTTCGGCATCGAGATGAAGAAGTGGACGGGCGGGGCGTTCTTCCTGCCGATCTCAGGCATGTCGGGCGACCAGTTCCCGGCCTGGGTGCACTTGATACTCCCCGCAGTGACGCTCGCTTCGGTCTCCACGGCGTATGCAGCCCGTATCATGCGCAGCCAGCTGCTCGAGGTCATGGGTCAGGACTACATTCGGACCGCTACTGCGAAGGGCCTGCGGCACCGCAGCGTCGTGTTCAAGCACGCGCTCAAGAACGCGCTCATCCCGGTCGTGACGTTCATCGGCCTCGATCTTGGGGCGATGATGAGCGGAGCGATCCTCACCGAGACCATCTTCAACTGGCCCGGCGTGGGACTCGAGATCTACCTGGCGATCGGACAGCGCGACTGGCCCATCGTCATCGGCGGCGTCATCATCGTTGTCTTCGCCGTCATGATCATCAACCTCCTCGTCGACATCAGCTACGCCTTCCTTGATCCGCGGATCAGGTACGGCGGAGCAGCAGAGTAGGGGTCGACGATGACTGACAAGCACATACATGATCCCCTCCGTGAGGAGGGTCACCCCATCAAGGATTACCGGAGTGGGGTTCCGGGAACGCCCCCGTCCGAGGACATCACCAACGCCGACCTCTCCTCGACGGCGAGCCGCACGCTCTGGGGCGACGCATGGCGACGCCTGCGCCGCAACAAGCTCGCGATGGCCGGCCTCGTCTGGGCGATTCTTATCGTGATCGTCGCCGCGTCGGCGGACCTCTGGGTACCGCAGCGCTATGGTGATCCGGAGCTCATCGACTCCACGACGGTCGTTGAACGGATGCTGCTCAAACCAAGTCTCGAGCATCCGTTCGGTACCGACCGTCTTGGTCGCGACATCTTCGGTCGCGTCATCTACGGTGCGCGCATCTCGCTCGCCGTGGGTATCGTTGCCGAGTCGATCTCTGTGATCATCGGTCTGATCATGGGCGCTCTTGCGGCCTACTACGGGAAGTGGTGGGACACGCTGATCATGCGATTAGCGGATATCTTCCTTGCCTTTCCGTACATTCTGTTCGCGATTGCGCTCATCGCGGTTCTTGGCCGAGGGTACATCAACGTCTTCATCGCCATCGGTATCCTCGGGTGGCCGACGATCGCGCGTGTCTTCCGCAGCTCGATTCTCTCCGTCAAGGAGAACGAGTATGTCGATGCGGCTCGCGCCTTGGGCGCATCCGATCTGCGGATCATGTCTCGGCACATCATGCCGAACGCTGTTGCACCGATCATCGTCTACTCGACGATGAGCGTCGGTGGCGCCATCCTCACCGAGGCGGCACTGTCGTTCCTTGGTATGGGCGTTCAGCCTCCGACGCCGTCGTGGGGCCTCATGCTTGCCGAGGCGCGCGCATACTTGTTCACGGCTCCGTGGCTCATGATCTACCCGGGCGCCGCAATTCTGACGACCGTCCTGGCCTTCGTCTTGCTCGGTGACGGCCTTCGGGACGCCCTCGACGTGAAGCTGAAGGACTAGCCATGGAAACCCTACTCAGTGTGAAAGATCTCAAGACCTACTTCACGACTCGCGACGGCGTCGTCAAGGCCGTCGACGGCGTTTCCTTCGACTTGCACAGAGGCGAGACGCTTGGCGTGGTCGGGGAGTCGGGTTCTGGCAAATCGGTGACGGCGATGTCGATCATGCGCCTCATCCAGGGGCCTCAAGGGAAGATCGAAGCTGGCTCCATCACGTTCCGTGACCAGGACGTTTTGGCTATGGACGATGAAGAGGTCCGGCATCTTCGCGGTGATCGGATCGCGATGATCTTCCAGGATCCCATGACGTCGCTCAACCCCGTGTTCCGGGTCGGCGACCAGATAGCCGAGTCGCTCATCATCCACAAAGGCATGAACAAGAAGGACTCATTCGCCCGGGCGATCGAACTGCTCGAGCTTGTCGGCATACCGAAGCCGGAAAGTCGTGCGAAGGACTATCCTCACCAGTTCTCTGGCGGCATGCGGCAGCGCGCGATGATCGCGATGGCGCTTGCGTGTGATCCTGACATTCTCATTGCCGATGAGCCGACCACCGCTCTAGACGTGACCATCCAGGCTCAGATTCTCGAGCTCATGATGGAGCTGCAACGCCGGACCGGTTCGGCGATCATCATGATTACACACGACCTGGGCGTCGTGGCCGACATGGCCGACCGCGTTCTCGTGATGTACGCCGGTCGCCCCGTTGAGTTCGGGACTGCAGATGAGGTCTTCTACAAGCCACAGCATCCGTACACATGGGGTCTTCTGGACAGCCTGCCAAGGCACGACATCGATGAGAAGGGCGACCTATGTCCGATTCAGGGACAGCCGCCGAGCCTCATCAACGTTCCCGCCGGTTGCGCTTTCAACCCGCGATGCCCCTACGCAAAGGACAGGTGTCGGACCGAGGTGCCGCAGATTCGAGATATCGAAGGAATGCACGGCGCCGCGTGCCATTTCGCGGGCGACCCGGACTTCTTCCGCGGATGCGCGGGGGTGACCTCATGAGCACGATCCTCTCGGTCAAGAACCTCAAGAAGTACTTCCCGGTCAGCCAGGGCCTTCTGATGTCCAAGCTGGGCGCGCACGTTAGTGCCGTCGATGACATCTCCTTCGATGTTGAACAGGGCGAGACGCTTGGACTGGTCGGCGAATCGGGATGCGGCAAGTCGACCACGGGCCGGTGCGTCATCCGACTTCTGGAGCCGACTGCGGGCACCGTTGAGTTCGAAGGTACCGATGTGGGCGCACTTCGCGGTAAGGCCCTGAAGGCGTTTCGCCGCGAGGTGCAGTTCATATTCCAGGAC
>CAZGNF010000232.1:0-2881 GCA_964527045.1 uncultured Coriobacteriaceae bacterium
CTTCCGACTTGCTCGCGCAGACGCGGTCGTCCTCACCGGTGCCGAGGAGCCCGTCGCTTCGTCCGCCGAGGTCGAAGCGATGCTTGCTGCGATCGCTGTTCAGCGGCCGGATCTTCCGGTGGCGACCGTGGGTTTCCGCCCTGTCCCGCTGCAGTCGGTCGCGGGAAATCGAGCGTTCTTCGCGACCACAGCACCGGCGGCGTTGCTCCCCCGGCTTGTTCGTCACCTCGAGACCGAACATGGGTGCAGCGTCATCTCCGCGAGTCCCCATCTTTCGAACCGCGCGTTGCTGCGTGCGGACATCGATGCGGCGGCGGGGACGTTCGACGTGCTGCTGAGCGAGCTCAAGGCGGCGGCAATCGATGTCGTTGCGGCCGCGGGCGTGCAAGCTGGCGTCCCGACGGTGCTCTGTGACAACGTCCCGGTAGCGATCGGCGGAATCCCCGTCGACGATCTTATCGACATGTCCGCTGACCGTGCGCTCCGGCGCGGGAGCCCGAGGAGCGATTGATGCCGACCACCAACCCCCCGATTCTCATCAAAGACGAGAAGCACGGCCTTCCGTACAGCAAGGGCCTGATGGCGCAGTCGTTCACGGCGACGGGCCTGTCACCGGCACGCGCATACCTTGCCGCACAGCGCATTCAGGACGAGATGCGCGAACGTGAACTTCGAGAGGTCTCGCTTGACGAGATTCAATCGATGGCCGTGGCGGTCCTTGAGGAACAGGCAGGCCCCGAATTCGCGCGGCGTTACATGAAGCTGCGCGAGCTCGCGAACCTCGATCGCCCGCTCGTCATCCTCATCGGCGGCACGACCGGCGTCGGCAAGTCCACCATAGCTACCGAGATCGCTCACCGGCTCGGTATCACCCGGATTGTCTCTACCGATTCCATTCGAGAGGTGATGCGTGGTATCTTTACGCGGGACCTCATGCCAGCGATCTACGAAAGTTCGTTCAACGCGTGGCGCGGACTGAGGGTTCCCGTCCCCCACGGTGCGAATCCCGTCATCGTCGGCTTCCGCGAGCAAACCGCCGCCGTTATCACCGGCATCAGGTCGCTCATAGAGCGGGCATCGGTCGAAGGCGAGAGTCTCGTCATCGAGGGCGTTCACATGGTTCCGGGCTACATCGAGCCTTCCCAGTTCAAGAACGCGTCCGTCGTTCAGATGCTGGTGACGGTCGATGACGAAGAGGCCCACCGGAGCCACTTCTACATCAGGGAAGTCCAAACGGACGGCACTCGTCCGTTTGAAAAGTACCGGGCGAACTTCGGGAACATCCGCCTCCTCGGCAGGTACATCGAGGATCTGGCTGTAGAGCACGGCATCCCGATCGTCCACAGTCACCAACTCGACCGCACGGTCGCCGAGGTGCTCGAACTCGTTGTCAACGCGGCCATCCGCGGTGATGACCGGACAGCGTCGTCGCAGGTAGCTCCTGCGCCGGAAGGAGTGTAGCTGCACATGAAGTTCTTCCTGGATACCGCGAACATCGCCGAGATCGAGGAGGCCGCAAGCTGGGGTGTGCTTGCAGGCGTCACCACCAACCCCACGCTCTACGCTCGAGAGGGCGGCAAGCTCGCCGATTTTCACGGCCACCTGAAGCGCATCTGCGACATCGTCGACGGCCCGGTGAGCGGGGAGACCGTCGGCCTGAAGCGCGATGAGATCGTGCGCGAAGGCCTCGAGCTTGCAGCGATCGCTCCCAACCTTGTCGTGAAGGTCCCGACGATGCCCGAAGGACTCGCCGCCACCAAGGCGCTCTTCGACAAGGGCATCAAGGTGAACATGACACTCTGCTTCACGGTTCCGCAGGCGATCCTTGCAGCGCGTTCCGGCGCCGCGTACGTGTCGCCGTTCGTGGGCCGATTCGATGACATTTCCGAGGATGGTATCGACCAGCTCGAGCAGGTCGTCGCCGCTCTCAACAACTACGATTTCGGCCACCAGGTCGAGGTCATCGCCGCTTCGATCCGCAGTGCCAACCATGTGACGAAGGCCGCCCTCATGGGTGCCGATATCGCCACAGTACCGTTCTCGGTTCTGGAGAAGCTGGTCAAGCATCCTCTGACCGATAGGGGCCTGGAGTCCTTCCTGGCCGACTGGGAGAAAGTGAAGAACGCATGAGTGCTCGTCCACGCAAGCGCGGCCGCCGCGGCGGCGCCCCGCAATCCGAAGTAGCACCCTCGGTCACCCGGGAAGAGCTCGCCGGCAAGACGGTGCCGGAACTGCGGCAGATGGCCGCCGAGATCGACCTCGACGTCAAAGCCCTCAAGAAGAAGGACGAGATCGTCGAGGCCGTCTACGAGGCCAAGGTCAAAGCCGAGGGCTTCATCGACATCGTCGGCATTCTGGATGTTCTGCCCGAGGGCTACGGCTTCATCCGCACCGCCGGCTACCTGCCCGGTGACCGGGACGTCTACTGCTCGATGTCGCAGGTTCGCCGCTTCGAACTCCGCCGCGGCGACCTCATCAAAGGTCAGGTCCGACCGCCCAAGGAGTCCGAGAAGTACCCGGCGCTCCTCAAGGTGAGTGCGATCAACGGTCTCGATCCTGAGGCCGCCAAGCAGCGCAAGAACTTCAAGGACCTCACGCCGGTGTACCCGGACGATCGTCTCCGACTGGAGCACGGCCCGCAGTTCATGACCGTTCGCGTCATCGATCTGGTGGCACCCATCGGCAAGGGCCAGCGTGGTCTCATCGTCTCTCCGCCGAAGGCCGGCAAGACGACGGTCCTCAAGGACATCGCAGCAGCGATCACCGCTAACAACCCCGAGGTCTACCTCATGTGCCTCCTCGTGGACGAGCGTCCCGAGGAAGTCACCGACATGGAGCGGTCCATCCACGGCGAGGTCGTATCCTCCACGTTCGACATGCC
>CAZGNF010000233.1:0-2824 GCA_964527045.1 uncultured Coriobacteriaceae bacterium
CATCGAGGCCAAGCTCGACCGCGGACGCGGCCCTGTCGCAACCGTTCTCGTACAGCGCGGCACGCTCAAGGTGGGCGACGCGGTCGTCGCCGGAACGAGCCACGGTCGCGTACGCATGCTGGTCAACCCGCTCGGCGAGACCGTCGACAGTGCCGGTCCCGCCGATCCTGTCGAGATCGTCGGCCTCTCAAGCGTGCCCGGTGCCGGCGATGAGTTCCGCGTGGTCTGCGATGATCGCGAGGCACGTTCCATCGCCGAGGAGCGCTCGCTCAAGAAGCGTCTGCTCGCGCATGAGAAGAAGAGCCACGTCACCCTCGAGGACCTGTTCTCTCGCATCGCCGAGGGCGAACTCAAGGACCTCAACCTCGTCGTCAAGGCAGACGTCGGCGGGTCCATCGAGGCCCTCAAGGACGCACTCGACAAGATGAACCAGGACGAAGTCCGCATCAACGTCATCCACTCCGGCGTCGGTGCCATCACTGAGAGCGACGTCATGCTCGCAGATGCCTCAGACGCCATCATCATCGGTTTCAACGTGCGCCCCGAGCCCAAGGCGAAGGCGCTCGCCGAGCAGGAGAAGGTCGACCTGCGCATGTACCGCGTCATCTACAAGGCGATCGAAGACATCAACGCCGCTCGCGTCGGTATGCTCGCTCCGACTATCGAAGAGCACGACACCGCCCGCATCGAGGTTCGTGAACTGTTCAAGGTTCCGAAGGTCGGCGTCATCGCCGGCTGCCTCGTGCAGGATGGCGAGATCACCCGGGACGACCAGGTACGCGTGGTCCGTCAGGGAGCGATCATCTTCGACGGCAAGCTGCACTCGCTGCGCCGGTTCAAAGACGACGTCAAGTCGGTCAAGGCTGGCTACGAATGCGGTATCGGTCTCGAAGGCTTCCAGGACCTCAAGGAAGGCGACGTCATCGAGGCGTACCGCACCATAGAGGTAGCACGGGAAGAGTAGCCTCTCATGAAGATCACTCCTCGCACTCGCAAACTGAATGAATCGATTCGGGAGGCCCTGGCCTCGATCCTGCTCGAAGAGGTCAGGGACCCCCGCGTCGATTTCGCCACGGTCACAGGCGCCCGCATCAGCCCCGACATGCGCTATGCGGACATCTACGTAATCACGCACGGCGACCAGGCACGCTACGCTGAGCTTCTGGCGGGACTTGAGTCGGCCAAGGGTCGGATTCGCAACGAGCTGGGCAAGCGTGTCGCTCTGCGCTTCCTTCCCGCGCTGCGCTTCCATATCGATGAGAGCGTCGATGAGGGCATGCGCATCTCGGTCGCCTTGCGCGAAGAAGCCGAGCGCCGACCCATCGCCTCGGACGAGACGGACGAGTAGCCGTGTCCGGCCGCGCTGAGCTTCTGGGGCAGGTGGCCGACACCCTGCTCGCTGCCGAGACCGTCGCCATCTGTGCGCATGTGGATCCTGACGGCGATGCCATGGGGAGCACCCTCGGCCTCACACACCTGCTGCGCAGCTGCGGAGTGAAGGCGACGCCGCTTCTCGCATCCGGTGACCGCGCGCCCTCGACGTACGACTTCCTCCCGGGCGCCGACGAGCTCCGCTCGGCCTCCTCGCACCCGGAAGTCGATGTGTTCGTTGCTCTCGATGCCCCGGATCCTGCGCGTCTCGGCGATGCTCGCGATGGAGCGCTCAACGCCAGGCGACTGGTCGTCATCGACCATCATCCCGACAACAAGTACTACGGGACCCTCAACCTCGTCGATGAGCGCGCCGCCGCAACCGGTGAGCTGCTCTGGGAGCTTCTGCCGCATCTGGGATGCGCTCCTGAGGCGATCGCTGCGACGTGTCTGTTCACCGCGCTCATGACCGACACCGGTCGCTTCTCGTACGGCAACACGACGCCCGCCGCTCTCCGGCATGCCGCTGAGATGATCGAAGCGGGTGCGAACGTGGTTGATCTGTACCGTCGCATCTACGAGAGCCGCTCTCCTGGGGCACTCGCACTGGCCGGTCGAACGATTGCGCGGCTCACATTCGCAAACGACGGACACGTGGCGTACTCCTGGATCGACACCGACGACTTCGCTGAGACCGGTGCCCTGCCCGAGGAGACCGAGAACCTGATCGACGAGATCCGGGTCGTGAGCGGCGTCGACGCAGTCGCACTGCTCAAGGTCGCGCACGATTCCGTTCGCGTCAGCCTGCGCGCCAAGAACGGCTACGACGTCGGCCTTGTCGCGCGCACGCTGGGTGGTGGCGGTCACGCGGCCGCCGCAGGGTTCACACGAGCGGGAAGCCTCGAAACCGTGCTTGGCGAACTGCTTCCGCTCCTGCCTTCGGTCGGCTGAAATGGGGCGCAGGGGCGCGACAGGACTGGCCGGGATACTCCCGGTCGATAAGCCCGGTGGGATGACCAGCCACGATGTCGTTGCCAGGATCCGTCGCCTGACAGGGGAGGGACGCGTCGGCCACGCTGGCACGCTCGACCCGATGGCGACCGGACTCCTCGTCATCCTCGTCGGGCCATACACGCGCCTCGAACCGTACCTCAGCTCCGCCCAGAAGGCGTACGAGGCACGAATCGCGTTCGGTTCCGCCACCGACACCGATGACGCCGAGGGCTCGGTCGTGAGTACCGGGACCGTCAGCCCGGCAGTGCTCGACACGGCATTCGCCGCAGAGGCATTGTCGAAGCTCGTCGGAGCGTCCATGCAGCGCCCTCCTGCCTACTCGGCGATCAAGGTCGACGGCGAGGTCGCTCACCGCGCAGCACGCGCTGGCGCGCCCCTCGATCTTGCCGAGCGAGCGATCGAGGTCTTCTCGGCGGATCTGCTGAACATAGACCCCGAC
>CAZGNF010000234.1:0-2793 GCA_964527045.1 uncultured Coriobacteriaceae bacterium
GCCTTGTGCTTGGTGCGCACTTTGGCGAAGACCTCGGTCCGCCCGTCGACGACCGCTCAGATACCCCGGACGACGTTCGCCGAGGCGTTCCGCCTCGCAGCTAAGGAAGGCCGCACCGCGATCTACCTCGGCTTCTCATCAGGATTGTCCGGAACGTTCGACAGCGCATTCCTCACGCGGCAGTCAGTGCTCGAGGAGTTTCCGGACGCCGACATCCGCATCCTCGACACATTCTCGGCATCGATCGCCGAGGGTCTCATCGTGCATGAAGCGGCACGCATGCTCGCCTCGGGTGCAACCGCCGATGAGCTCGTGGCGTGGGCCGAGGCAAACCGGATGCGCGTGAACGGCTTCTTCACCCTCGACAATCTCGAATCGCTCAAGCGGGGTGGACGCATCTCGGATGCCGCCGCTGCTGCCGGCGCGATGCTCGACATCAAGCCGATTCTGCTTCTCGACCGCGAGGGCAAGCTCACGCTCAAGCGCAGCGTACGTGGGCGCAAGAAGTCCCTCTCGGCGCTTATCGACATCATGGCCGAGCGCGCCGAGCAGCCCGTCGGCACCATGATCGTCGGTCACGCCGACGCGCCCGAGGATGCCGAGAAGGTGCGCGCGATGGTGGAGCAGCGCTTCCCGACGGCCGAGATCCTCATGCTCGAGATCGGTCCCGTCATCGGTGCGCACGTGGGCCCGGGCATGGTCGCTGTGAGCTTCTGGGGGACCGAGCGCGCGTAGGGTCCTGACGCAGTTCGGCCGCCACCCGGGAACTCCTCACCGGGCGACGGCCGTGGCGCGCAGTCTCTAGCGCAGGCCCTGCTGCTCGCAGAACGCATCGACGATGTCGTCGATCGTTGGCTCCGAGACATCCGTGACCGCATAGGTCGCGCGGACGGTCGGCTGCGGTATCGCGATCAGCCGCGACAGGTCGATCGGTGTCGCCACGATGACGACGTCACAGTCGGTCCCGGCGATCGACAGCTCCAAGTCGCGAAGCTGCTCTGCCGAGTACCCCATTGCAGGCAGAACCTCGGTCAGATGCGGGTACGCTTCGAGCGTCCCGGCGATCGAACCCACTGCGGCCGGCCGCGGATCGACCAGCTCGGCAGCCCCCGCGTCGCGTGCTGCGATCGCGCCCGCACCGTAGGGCATGCCGCCGTGGGTGACGGTGGGGCCGTCCTCGATCACGAGCACACGCTTGCCGCGTACGCTCTCCGGATCGTTGAGCGTGATCGTCGACGCGGTCTCAACGAGGATCGCGCCGTGGTTGAGTTTCGCCGACACGTCACGCAGCCCCGCGACTGCAGTCGGGTCAGCGGTGTTCACCTTGTTGATGACGAGTACGTCGGCCCGCAGGAAGTTTGACTCGCCCGGGTAGTACAGTCGCTCGTGGCCCGGGCGATGTGGGTCGAGCGCCACGATCTCCAGATCCGACTTGTAGAACGGCAGATCGTTGTTGCCGCCGTCCCAGATGATGACGTCGGCTTCCTTCTCGGCCTCGCGGAGGATCGCTTCGTAGTCCACGCCGGCGTACACGACGATTCCTTCGATGACGAGGTGCTCGTACTCCTCGCGCTCTTCGATCGTCACGCCGTAGCCGTCGAGGTCTTCGATGCTCGCATACCGCTCGACGCGCATCTTGAGCAAGTCGCGGTAGGGCATGGGGTGTCGGATGTCGACCGCACGCAGTCCGCGTGCCTTGAGCGCCGAGACGACCCGCTTCGAGATGCCGCTCTTCCCGACGCCGGTGCGTACGGCGCACACGGAGATGATAGGTTTGGTCGACGCAATCATCGTGGGATCTGCGCCGAGCAGCATGAAGTCCGCCCCATCGGCGATGACTTGTGACGCCTTGTGCATGAGGTCGACGTGCGCGATGTCGCTGTACGCGAAGATGACCCGCTCCACGCCCTGTTCCTTGATGAGCGCCGAGAGCTCACGCTCATGGACTATCGGTATTCCCGTGGGGTAGAGGGGGCCGGCGAGCTCGGGCGGGAACGTACGACCTTCGATGCCCGGGATCTGCGTCGCAGTGAACGCTACGATCTCTGTCGTCTCGTCATCACGAAAGCGCACGAGGAAGTCGTGGAAGTCACGACCGGCGGCACCCATGATGACAGTGCGTGTGCGAGCCATGCGAACTCCTTCGTCGTCGAATCAGTCACTGCTGTCGATTGAACGGTGCGTTCTCGGTTTGCATAGTTTCGCAGCGCGAACGCATACGCGCCCGCTCATTGAATCACAGTAATAGAATACCCCTATGGCACGATCACACGACAGAAGATGTTTGATTCGGCGGTTTCGCCGGCATGCACGCTCTGTCACGATGGGCAGACACCCTCGGGAAGAAGGAACGCGTGGACATCGTGCTTGCTGTGCTCGGCTGCCTGAGCGGCTTCGTTGGCGGCTGGTTCGGCGGATACCGGCTCGGCATCCTCGTTCGTGAGAAGCCTGCATGGCTCTACTGGCTGCTCAATGTGCTCGCGGTCCTCATCGGACTTGCCGGCGACTTCCTCGGTCTGGTGTTTGGACAACCCTGGCTGTGGATCGCCTCGATCTCACTGCTGGTGGCTACTCTCACCGGTCTCAAGTACGGCCGAGGGAAGGTCGCTGGTAGGGGTAGCCTCACTCGGCCCGAGCCCGAGGAGCGCGACACGCCGTCGGTCTGGGAGGACTAGCGCGCAGCGATTCCCGTGACCACGTTGTGGTACGCGAGCACATCGTGCCCGGTGATGTCGTCGAATCCGGCGGCCGCGAGCTGGAGCGCGATCTCAGTGGCGTCGACGCGGTGCTCCA
>CAZGNF010000235.1:0-2766 GCA_964527045.1 uncultured Coriobacteriaceae bacterium
CGGGTTCGAAGCGCTTCCGGGAAAGGGCGCACACGCACGCGTTGACGGACGCGACATCGCCGTCGTGAGCCCCGGTTACCTTGCCGAGAACGGAATCGCCGTCCCGGATGCCGTGGGCGAGCTCTTCTCGGGCGGCCGTACGGTCGTGTTCGTGCTTCGCGACGGCGGGCTTCTCGGCGCGATCGCGCTCTCCGACGTGGTGCGGCCCGAATCCGGCGCCGCCATCAGCCGCCTACACGAGTTGGGCGTCGAGACGATCATGCTCACCGGCGACAACGAGACGGTGGCCGCTCGCGTTGCCGCCGACCTCGGCATCGAGCGCTACTTCGCAGGCGTGCTTCCTGCCGAGAAGGCCGTCACTGTCGAGCGTGTACGTGCCGAAGGGAAGACCGTCGCGATGGTGGGCGATGGCGTGAACGACGCGCCGGCGCTTGCCTCGGCGGATGTGGGCATCGCGATCGGTGCGGGGACCGATGTCGCAGTCGCGACTGCCGACGTGGTGCTCGTGCGCAGCAATCCGGCCGATGTGGCTGCGGTCATCGAGCTGTCGCGTGCGACGTACGGCAAGATGCGGCAGAACCTGGTCTGGGCGACCGGCTACAACGTCATCGCGATCCCGCTCGCCGCAGGCGTGCTCGTCGGCATCGGCATCGTGCTCAGTCCGGCCGTGGGCGGCCTGCTCATGTCGGCCTCAACCGTCATCGTCGCGGTGAACGCTCGCCTGCTTCGGATACGCTAGAGCTCGCTCGCGCCCAGCCCCTCGAGCGCTCCCTGTGCGACCTCGCGAACCGCTGCGCGGATCTCCTCGGTCTCTATCGCGTCGATCGTGCCGAGTCCCGCTGCCACTCTGCGCGCCACCCACGTGGCCGAGGAGTACGGCACCTCGGCGAACACGGCGCCGTTCTCTTTGATGTTGAACGTGGCGCCCGGCCAGTCGCGCTCCTCGGTGTGGCGCGCTACGGGTGAGAGTCGCAGCACCGCGAGCGGCAGCCCTTCGCCCGAGGGCGTGACGCTGGCGCTGACCGACGCGGGCCGGTCGAAGTGCTCGGCGGTCGTCTCGGCATTGCGGATGCGGTCGAGGCGGAACGTGCGAACCTCGCCCGCGCGCTCGCAATGCGCATGCACGTACCACGCGCCGCGCTCGTTCGCGAGCGCGTGCGGGCAGATGACGCGCTCGGAGTGCGTGCCGCTTCCCGCCGAGAAGTACCCGATGCGCACCTTCGTGCCGGACTCGATCGCCTCGGCGAGGAGCGCGTAGATGCCGGCGACCGGGGCGCTCGCGTCGCCTGCCCGGAGCGTCGCGACAAGCTCGGCCGGGTCGAGTTCCGCCGAGGCGGCCTCGAGCAGCTTCGCGACGAGCGGGTCCCCGGCGGCGTAGCCGGCGGCCTCGAGTGCCGCGACGAGCGCGCGTGCCTCGCGAGGAGCGAGTCGCACCGGGCGGTCGAGTGCCGGTGGTGCCACATAGACGGTGACGGTGTCGTCGTCGATGGCGAGATCGATCATCTCATCCGGGGTGAATGGCGGGACGCCGCAGTATGAGAGCGCCGTGAGGTCGGCCGCCACTTCGGCAACCGTCGCGCTCACGGACGCAGCGAGATCGGCGAGCTTGAGCGTGGCGCCCTGCTTAAGGTAGGGGAGCAGCGCCAGCATGCGGCGGGTGTGCATCGCTGTGTTCTTCCTAGCGCTCATGGCGTGCAAGCACCTCCTGAAGTCCCATGCGGAACGTGTTGACGACGCCGGGAGGTTCGAGCGGCACGACACCCGGCCCGTGCTCGACGCACCACGACGCGAGCCCGCGAGCGTCAGCAGCCTGCACCCTCCACAGCGCGGAGCCGTCCGGCTGTGCTTCGATCTCGCCGGTGCCACCGGAGAGCCTCGGCGCGCGCCAGGCATCTTCCGCCGAGAACTGCACCACGGCTTCGAACGGCTCGGGCCCGTACTGGAACGGGTGGAGCGAGTAGTCGGCTACGGCGAACCAATCGGGTCGCTCGAAGTCCGGCGTCTTGGGTTGCAGCGGGTTCATCCGCACGTTTGCAGCGCGCTTCAGCGCGTAAACGCGGATCTCGCCGATCGAGGTGTCGAGCCCCACGAGATACCAGCGACCTTCTCGGAAGAAGATGCCGTACGGCGCAACCTCGTGCAACCGGGATTCGCCCCGAGCATTCGTGTAGTCGAAGGTGAGCAGCTTGCGCGCCGCGATCGCCTCGGCCGCGATGGCCGCCGAGGAACCCTGCGCGCGCGGGTCCTCATCGGCGAGCGCGGTGGCGACGGCCACCGGCGCCGGAGCGCCCTGGCCGAGCTTCGCGAGTGCGATCGTGAGGTCCTCGGCGAAGGGGAACGCCTCGTCCACCGCGAGCGCGGCGACCGCCGTGCGAATCGTGGCGGCCTCCTCGGCGGACAGCGTCACAGCTGCGGCGAACGTGCCCGGGCGGTCGATGCGGTAGCACTCGTACTCGTCCACCTCGATGGCGATGCCGGCGGCGCGAAGCGCCTCCTTGTCGCGCTCGAACATGCGGAGGAACGCGGCGTCGTCTTGGTCATCGGGATAGCCGAGGCCTTCAGCCCGAAGCTCCTCGGCCGATACGAAGCGCGGCGTCCTGGCGAGAAAGAGCGCCAGGTTGACGAGACGTTCGCCGGGATCCGGCACGGTTCCTCCTCGTGGTCGATGAAGCGGACTATCCGATTCTACCGCCCGCAGGCGTCGGTGCGACAACTGCCGGAGAAAAGAGGACGAGGTGCGCGGGGGGAGCGCACCTCGTCCTCTTT
>CAZGNF010000236.1:0-2747 GCA_964527045.1 uncultured Coriobacteriaceae bacterium
ATGATCGCCTCGGCGGCGCATTTCCGGCTGCGCAGCGGCGGGTTTCTCGGCCTGGACGCCGAGGCGACGGCGAGTCTTCCGCTGGGATAGGGTGATGCGCCCGGCACATGTCAGTGTTTGGGAATATGATGGCTGTTGGGGAAAGCAGCGCCGCGTCGCTGTCAGGTGCGACATGAACGGGGGAATTCGTTATGGATCGTAGTGTTCGTGCAAGGATCTCGCTTGTTCTGGTGCTCGCCGTGCTCGTAGCGGTCACGCCGGTTGTTGCGGTGGGCAGGGTGCTACCCACTACCGTGAAGAGCGAAGGGGTCGTGGAGCCGATCGTCCCGACCACGGTCTGGCAGGCGGACGAGTACGAGCCAGATGACACCACGGCCACGGCACCCGTGCTCCCGGCGGCCAGCTATCACACATGGCATGTGCCGACCGAGGAGCCGGACCAGGACTGGTTCAAGATCACCATCGAGACCTCGGGTACCCCTCTGTATGTCGAGACGATGAACGATCTGGCGCTCGGTCAGAATCATGATCCCGAGATATACCTGTACGACGCAGAAGGCAGCGTCATCGCCTACAACGACGACAAGGACTTCTGGTGTAACGACGCCGGGATCCAGACGGTCGTCGACGCAGGAACGTACTACGTGCAGGTCCGACCCGATGACTGGAACAGCACCGGATCCTACTGGCTGTACTGGGGAACCGGCATCGCTCGGCGCATCGGCGGAGCGGATCGGTACGAGACTGCGGTAGAGGTGTCGAGACTGCTCTTCAGCAGCGCCGACAATGCGAACCTGGATGGTAGCGGTCCACCGAATCCGGCGTATGCCGTGATTGCAAGCGGGCAGTCGTTCGCTGACGGACTCGTCGGTGGCACCACCGCTTCCTTCTGTGACGCGCCGCTGCTTCTGACCGCGCCGAACGCACTGCCGATCGACACGTACGATGAGCTCACCAGGCTCTTCCGCGGGTACTTCTACCGGGGCATGCGCGTCACGGACATTGCGCCAACGGCCGCTCCGTCATCGGGCGGCGGCACGGTCTTCGTCATCGGCGGGTCGAACGTGGTAAGCGATGACGTTGTCCGGCAGATCGAGGCGAACCCGTACGTCGGGCGAGTCATCCGGGTGGGCGGACCGAACCGATACGCCACCGCCGCGATGGCCATGGCTCACTCCGACCTCTGCTACGGCCTCAATGAGACCGCCTTCGTCGTGAACGGCCTCTCGTGGGCTGACACGCTCGCGGCGGGGCCTGTGGCCGCATGGAACGAGTCCGCGCTGCTGCTCACCGCCAAGTCGTCCGTTCCGGCATCGACCACTGCTGCCATCACAGATCTCGGCATCACCAACGTCGTGGTCGTCGGCAGTGAGACGGTCGTCGACGCCGCCGCATACGCTGAGCTTGAGGCCCTTGTGGGCGCGGGCAACGTCGAACGCGTCTCTGGAGACAACCGCTATCAGACCGCGTACGCGCTTGCCGAGTGGGGCGTGATGAACGCGGGTATGTCGCCGACAGGAATGACGCTCGTTTCGGGCCAGAACTTCCCGGATGGCATGTCCGCGGGTCCGATCTCGTGGTGGACCGGCTATCCGCTGCTGCTGACGCGATCGGATTCTCTGGCGCTCGAGGTTGAGGACTACATGGACGAGTACGGTCCGTTCAGCGAGATCTCGTATCTCATCGGCGGATCGTCTGCCGTCAGCGACGCCGCTTTCGAAGACTGGAATGCTTTCGGTGCACCTTGGACGATGGATCGCTAGTCTGACGCACGCGTTGGCACAGCAGGGCCCGGCATCGCTGCCGGGCCCTGCTTCTGTGATATGAGTGTGGTTGTGTCAGATTTCGCCCAGGGACCCTTGCGTCCGGGCGGTTGCAGCACTAGAATTCGATGCTGTTGGCACTCGGAGGGCGAGAGTGCCAAACACCACCGGAGAATGGGTACAAGCCACGTGGCGCTCGTTGCGAGAACCACGTGCGAGTACCTTCAGGATCGAGTCGTAGGAGGGTAGAGCATGAACATGAAGCCGCTGTTCGACAACATCGTTGTCAAGCCTGCGAAGGCCGAGGAGCAGACCAAGTCCGGCCTGTTTATCCCGGATTCTGCTCAGGAGAAGCCGAAGAAGGGCGAGATCATCGCCGTCGGCGATGGCAACTGGGACAAGAAGGGCGAGAAGCGCCTGCCGATGGACGTCAAAGTCGGCGACGTCGTCATCTACAAGGAATGGGGCAAGACCCCCATCAAGATCGACGGTGTGGAGTACTTCCTCATGTCGCAGGGCGATGTCCTCGCGATCGTGGCCGAGTAACAGAATCCATCCGGGCGGCATCGGCCGCCCGTTTCCGACTGACAGAAGGAGGGACAGTACCGAATGGCCAAAGACATCAAGTTCGATGAAGAGGCTCGCCGTGGCCTAGAGGCCGGCGTCAACAAGCTCGCCGACGCGGTCAAGGTCACCCTCGGCCCCAAGGGCCGTTATGTGGTGCTCGAGAAGAAGTTCGGCGCTCCCACGATCACCAACGACGGTGTGACCATCGCCAAGGAGATCGAGCTCGCCGATCCGATCGAGAACATGGGCGCTCAGCTCGTGAAGGAAGTCGCGACCAAGACCAACGACGTCGCCGGTGACGGTACCACCACCGCCACGCTGCTGGCTCAGGTCATCGTGCGCGAGGGCCTGCGCAACGTGGCCGCCGGTGCCAACCCGCTTGCCATCAAGCGCGGCATCGAGAAGGCCGTCGAGACC
>CAZGNF010000237.1:0-2053 GCA_964527045.1 uncultured Coriobacteriaceae bacterium
CGCGCAGCGAGCGCTCGACCTCGACGGTAAAGTCCACGTGGCCGGGCGTATCGATAATCTGAATGCGATGGTCCTTCCAGAAGCAGGTCGTCGCGGCGGACGTGATCGTGATACCGCGCTCCTGCTCCTGAACCATCCAGTCCATGGTTGCAGCACCGTCATGAACCTCGCCGATCTTGTGCGACTTCCCTGTGTAGAACAGGATGCGCTCGGTCGTCGTGGTCTTGCCGGCATCGATATGAGCCATGATCCCGATGTTGCGGGTCTTGGCGAGAGGGAATCGCTTTGAAGCCATTGAGTCTCTTCGTCCTTAATCCAGCGTTGGGTTCTGTTACCAGCGGTAGTGGCTGAACGCGCGGTTGGACTCGGCCATCTTGAACAGGTCCTCGCGCTTCTTCACCGAGGCGCCGGTGTTGTTCGCGGCATCCATGATCTCGCCGGCAAGGCGCTCGGCCATCGTCTTCTCGCGACGCTTGCGCGAGAAACCGACGATCCAGCGAATGGCGAGCGTGGTCGACCGACGTGAGTTGACCTCGATCGGCACCTGGTAGGTGGCGCCACCGACACGCTTCGGCTTGACCTCGAGCGTCGGACGCACGTTGTCCATGGCCTTCTTGAAGGTGGCAAGCGGATCTCCGCCCGTCTTCTTTTCCATGATGTCGAACGCGCCGTACACGATCCGCTCTGCGACGGACTTCTTGCCGTCAAGCAGGATCTTGTTGATCAGCTGGGTCACAAGCCGGTTGTTATAGACCGCATCCGGCATTACCTCGCGACGCTGCGCTGCTGCACGCCTGGGCATACTGTCACTCCTCCACTCACAGTGCCGGTCCGCTCACCTGAGCGAACCGGTCACGGGTGCTCCTATTACTTCTTGGGCTTCTTGGCGCCGTAGCGCGAACGCGCCTGTGCGCGACCGTTCACAGCCGAGGTGTCGAGCGCTCCACGGATGATCTTGTAGCGCACACCCGGAAGGTCCTTAACACGACCGCCTCGAACGAGCACGATCGAGTGCTCCTGAAGGTTGTGGCCGATACCCGGGATGTAGGCAGTGACCTCCATCTGGTTCACCAGACGGACACGGGCGACTTTACGAAGCGCCGAGTTCGGCTTCTTCGGGGTCGTCGTGTAGACACGGGTGCAAACGCCGCGCTTCTGCGGGTTCGCTTTGAGCGCCGGCGTCTTTGTCTTGTCGGCGGTCTGCTTGCGGCCCTTGCGGACCAGCTGATTGATGGTGGGCAACGCACCCTCCTTGGTTCGGGTCATCCTCGAACAATGTTCTTCTCTCGGTGAACATCACCGAGCATAAAGTCACAAGGTCGGACTCTAGCAAACCTACCAGGTACCTGTCAACAAACCACGCACCCGGGCGTATCTAGTCTTTCCCGCATTGCTCTCCCCTTTTCGGGGATCGCGCCGCTCCGTTCATGCTGGGTGCCCGCCGGCGAAACCGACGGGCACCCGCAGTTCTATCCTCGTGCGCTACGCCTTGGACTCAAGCTTGGCGTGAACGCCACAGTAGTCGCTGCCTTCATGCGCCTTGTTGCCACACATGTGACCGTTTGACTGCACGGCCTTGCACATGCCGTCCGTCGCAGCCAGCTTCGCGTGAACGCCGCAGTAGCGGGTTCCCTCGATGGCATGGTTGGTGCAGCGGTCGCCATCGCCCTTGGTCGCGGCGCACTGACCCTCGAACTCCGCCGCAGCCGCTTCGCCTTCATCAGACGCCGCAGCCGGAATGAGGTCCTCGGTCGGGTCAAATACGTGGCCCACGAAGTCACTGACGTCGGCAACGGCTTCCTCGGCGAGGCTGTTGTCCAGATCGGCGAAGAATGCCGCCGCCTCTTCCTCGGTCAGGCCGCCGTCCTCGATCGCGGACGGACCGGGCAGCATCGCTTCAATCTCGCGAAGCTCCTCGGGAGCGAACTCGGGCAGCGGACCTGCACCCTTCTCGCTGCTCCACTCGGCGCTGCGGCCCTTGTAGGTGAGCGACACCGAACGGTAGCGCTTCATGCCGGTCGCTGCCGGGATGAGCTTACCGATGATGACGTTC
>CAZGNF010000237.1:2063-2691 GCA_964527045.1 uncultured Coriobacteriaceae bacterium
TTCCTTGCCAGCGATGGCGGCGTCGGTGAGGACGCGCGTCGTCTCCTGGAAGGATGCAGCCGACAGGAAGCTGTCCGTTGCAAGCGACGCCTTGGTGATGCCGAGCAGGACCGCGTGACCCATGGCGGGTTCGCCACCATCGGCGATGACGGTCTCGTTCTCCTCGGCGAACACGAAGCGATCGGCAAGCTGTCCGGGCAGGAACGCAGTGTCCCCGGCCTCGGTGACGGAGATCTTACGCATCATCTGACGCGCGATGACCTCGATGTGCTTGTCGTTGATATCGACGCCCTGGCTCGCGTAGACCTCCTGGACCTCACGGACGATGTAGGCGTGAACCGCCTTCGGGCCACGAAGCGCGAGCAGGTCGTGCGGGTTGACCGAACCTTCGGTGAGCTGGGTGCCCGCCTCGACGGTCATGCCATCGACGATACCGGGACGCACGCGAGCCCTGCGAGAAGCGGTGTACGTCTTCTCGTGATCCTTGTCGTCCGTGACGGTGAACTTGCGGGTCTTGTCCTCGTCTTCGATCTTGAGCACACCAGTGATCTCTGCGAGGAGCGCCTGACCTTTCGGCTTGCGGGCCTCGAAGAGCTCGGTGACACGCGGGAGGCCGTGGGTGATGTCC
>CAZGNF010000238.1:0-2681 GCA_964527045.1 uncultured Coriobacteriaceae bacterium
CGGAGTGTACATGGGCGTGCGGGTGACGGCGCCGACGACTGACTAGCGGGTAGCGAAGAGCTAGGGATGTGACGGCGGGGCCTCCGATTCGGGGGCCCCGCTGGGGTTGCGAGTGCGCCCGCACCGCGGTCCCTAGTCCGCCCAGTCCACGAGCACCTTGAGGTCGTTCATCTGGTTGTGAGGCACCACTGCATCCCGTTGCAGCCTGCCAACCACGATTCCGGGCGCTATCCGCAGCGACTCGGCGAAGGCGCTCACGGTCGCCTTCGTCGGTCGCCCGCTTGCCCTGAAGCCCGCATACGCGTCCGGTGGAATGAGCGCATCGGCAGCGAACGCGTTTGCGCGCGCCTCCGAAGCAGCATCCCGGTCGAGGTCGCACGGTGTTGCATGACGCCGGTCGTCGAGCAGCAGGTGGCCGACCTCATGGAAGAAGCTGAACCACACCTGATCGTCGGTCTTGTACCGCAGGCCGAGCACGATGACGGCCCTGCTGCGTGACGCCCACCAGCTGGTCGCGTGACAGCGGGTCTTAGGCAAGTCGCGGATGAATACCACCGCAACGCCAGCGGCCGCACACTGTTCGCGCAGGAGAGACTGCCACGTGCCCACGGGCTCCCGGCTGGCCGAGCGGAGCTCGCTGACCACGCGCCGGAACGCTGCTTCGCTGTACGGTTCCGTCTGCACGCGCTCGGCAGCGATTTCGCCTGCCCGCAGCCATGCGGTGATGGCCGGCGTGCTCGCGGTGTATGCAGTGCTCATGCGAGCTGCGAGCCGGCGCGGCGCGCTCCAGTACTGTGTGTACGCGTCCACGGATGACACACCGAAGAAGCCGAGCAGCTCGCCGGGTCCTGCCTCGCGAGCAATCCAGCCGTTCGACGCCATCTCCTTGCGTGGGAACGATCCGGCCCACTCTGCCTGAGACTCAAGCTCCAGGGCCTGCGTGCGCCGTGCGAGTGCATCGCGGTACTGGGCTTCTGCGGCGTTCCAGAACGAAGAGGGTACGCCAAGGACGCGCTCCAGCTCGATCGCGCTTTCATGCGTGAGCGAAGCCTTCCCGTTGATGAGTTGACTCACGAACTTCTCACTCTTGCCGAGACGCGTGGCGAAGTCAGCCTGCGTGATGCCGCGGTCTTCGAGGATCTCGCGTATGGTGTCGCCCGGCGCTACAGGAGCGTCCAGTTCCGGGATGTATCTGATGTCAGCTGCCATGGTGGCACGCCTCAGCTCGAGTGTTTACCGTGCGGTCATTGAATGTCTCTTTACCGAATAGGTAAAGTGCTACCCGTCAGTGATCGTACGCCGGGGGTCTGACACGGTCAAGCGACCGCTTGACACGTCCAACATTGACATTGGCCCCAAGACCCATCAAAGTGTGCATTATGTCAAACAGAATGATACATAACGCACACACTAGTACATCGCCAGACGAGAACGTGCTGTATGCCGTCGCCGAAAGTCAGGCTGGCTACTTCACCACGGCGCAGGCCGGCGATGCGGGCTACTCGCGCGCCCTGGTCGCTCACCACGCCAAGTCCGGGAGCTTCGCTCGCGTGCGCTCAGGTGTCTACCGGCTCGTTCGCTTCCCGGCCACAGCGCATGAGGACCTCTACGTAGCGTGGCTTCAGGCCGGGTCCCGAGCCGTTGTGTCTCACGAGAGCGCCCTGGCCGTCTACGACCTCTCGGATGTGCTCCCGAGCGAAATCCATCTCACGCTTCCGCGGACGAGTTCGCGGAGGCGTCCAGGAATCCGCATGCACACATCAGCGCTCGCGGCAGAAGAGGTGACCGCGCGCGATGGTCTGCCAGTGACCGCCGTAGCTCGGACGATTGCAGACGTCATCCGTTCCGGCCTGTCGTCGGAGCATGCTGCGCAAGCGATCACCGAAGCGCTTGACCGTGGGATGGTGACGGAGGCCGACCTGCGAGCGCAGGCACAGAAGCATCGCGGCCGGGTTGCGGACGTGGTCATCTCGACGCTTGCTGAGAGAGCCGCGCGATGAGGTACGTCACGGGAACAGCGTTCCGCACGGCGCTTGAGACTCGCTTGCGCGCCGAGGCGTCCCGCTCAGGACTGCCGCTCACCAGGCTTAGGAAGACCGTGGCTTTCGATCGGCTTCTGGCGCGCATGGTCAGCGCACAGCCGGAGGCGTGGGTACTCAAAGGCGGTTTCGCGCTGCAGCTGAGGCTGCAACGTGATGCCAGGACCACTAAGGACGTCGACTTCCTACTGCTAGAGATGGGGAGAGACAGTCATGCGCTTCTGGTGGAAGCTGCCCGAGTCGACCTGGGGGACTGGTTTGCCTTCGAAGTTGCGGTTCCCCTCTCCGCGCCCGTGCACGGCGGAGTGCGAATGCCGGTTCGGTGCAGACTCGATGGCCGAGAGTTCGAGACCTTCCACGTCGATGTGGGCGTGGGCGATCAGGTCCGTGGGGCCTCCGACTTGTTCACCGTCACCACGCTTCTCGACTTCGCGGACATATCTCCAACGCTCATGCCCTGCTACCCGCTCGCTCAACATGTAGCCGAGAAGCTTCACGCGCTGACGCGGCCGCACGGAGAGCGCGAGAACAGCCGAGTGAAGGATCTTGTGGACCTGGTGCTTATCGCCGAAACCACCGAGATTGCCTCTTCTGCCCTCAAGGCGGCGGTGCAGGCGACGTTCGACGACTGTGGGACGCATG
>CAZGNF010000239.1:0-2595 GCA_964527045.1 uncultured Coriobacteriaceae bacterium
CGGTATTGAAGCCGATCGAGAACACCATGCGGCTCTCGTCGAAGAGCATCGCGAAGTCCGTGTGCTCCCACATCTCGCGCGCCATCTCTGTCGACAGCCGCAACTCGGAGAGCAGCTCCGAGGCAGTCGCGCGTCGTGCCTGGATGCTGTCTGCGAGCCTCGTCGCCCAAGCCGCGGCCACATCATCGAGGCCGTCGGTGTCGTCGAGACACGCCAGTACGCCCTCGAGTCCCTCCGCGAGGCCGACGAGACTCGGCGTGTGGCGCGTGACCGGTGCGAGCGCTTCCTCCCGCGCCGGCGTCTCGAACGCCGCAGGCACGTTGCCCAGCATGTGCGCCCACGGTGCGTAGGTGTCGATGTCCGAGAGGTGCTCGTGCAGGCAGTTTCGCACTGCGTCGATGGCGGCCCGCACCAGGTCGAGGGACGTCGGCGTGCCACGAAGCGCGGCGGCTCGCGAGGGCAGGCTTTCCGTAACGGCCGCAAGTCCCGAGAGGAGCTGCCGCCATTCGCTGAGGTCGGTCGGAGCGCGATCCAGCCGGATGCGCCGCAGCAGCTCCTCAAGCGAAGTCCGAAGCTCGGCGGCCATCGTCGCCGGACCGATCGCGGCGCGCTGGCCGAGCAGCTCTTCGAGCGCCAACAGCACGGTGTCCGCGAGGCCGTCGAGCGCTTGAGCGTCCAGCAGCGGCCGCTCGGCGACCTCGGTCAGCCCGACACGCAGCACCACGAGGTGTCCGGCCAGATTGCCGCTGTCGACGGTCGAGACGTAGTTCGGCCGAAGCGGCTGCAGCGTCGAGGTGTCGTACCAGTTGTAGAAATGCCCACGATACCGCTCCATACCGGCCATGGTGGTGAGCGTCTGCAGTGTCCGGTTCACGAACCCGCGCACGCTCACATATCCCAGGTCGTACGCCGAGAGTGCAGAGATGAGCTGCAGGCCGATGTTCGTCGGGGATGTCCGGTGCGCCACGACGCCCTTCGGATCCTCCTGGAAGTTGTCCGGCGCGAGCCAGTGGTCCTCGGCGGTCACGAACGTCTCGAAGAACCGCCACGTCTTGCGAGCGACCCGCCGCATCGCGACTACGTCCGCGGGCATAAGGACGGGCGGCTCGTGTGGCGTGGGCATGCTCACACGCCAGGCGATAAGCGGTGCGGCGCCCCACAGCAGCACGAGTGGCGATGCCGAGACAAGCGAGACGGGGTCGAGCACCGCAGCAGGGACCACGATCGCGGCAAGCGCGGCTTCGCCCATCCACATGCGGCGCAGGAAGCCGGCCGAGGTCGAACCAAGACGGCGTTCGGTCTCGGCGGCGGTCTCCCACTCGAGCATGTTCTTGTGCGATACCGTCATCCGCCACAGTGCGCGGATGATCGCGTCGAGCATGATGACTGCCTGGTGCGGCAGCACCGCGAGATTGAGCAGCGCTCGTGCCGAGTCACGCCAGAAGTCGCTGACGATCGAGTGGGTGTCGCCGCGTACGTCTGCACCTCGCGGTCGGAAGAGCAGCGAGTCGGCGATGCTGAAGTACACCGGGAAGAACACGATCGCGAGAACCGCCGCCAGCCACACCCAGTCGCGACCCGGAAGCGCGATCCAGCCAGCCCCCGCGAAGAGCATCATCGTTGGCGCGAGAAGGCTTCGGCGCAGGTTGTCGATGATCTTCCACCGGTGCAGTGCCGAGAGGGGATTGCGCCCCCGGCCCTTCGCGGTCGGTACCGTCAACCCAAGCCAGGGCAGCGTTTGCCAGTCGCCGCGCACCCAGCGGTGCAGGCGCGCCACATGGCTGATGTAGCTTGCGGGCTGGTCGTCGAGCACCTCGATGTCGCTCGCAAGCGCCGTTCGAAGGAAGCTGCCCTCGAGCAGGTCGTGGCTGAGCAGTGTGTTCTCGGGGAAGCGATCATCGAGCACCGCGTTCATCACGTCGACCTCGAAGATGCCCTTGCCGGTGAACGAGCCTTCGCCGAAGACATCCTGGTAGGTGTCCGAGACAGCCCCGGCGTACGGGTCGACGCCCGTCACGCCCGAGTACAGCCACGCGAACGGCGAACGCTCGGCGCCCTCGAGCGACATGCCGACCCGCGGCTGCACGAGGCCATAGCCGCGCACCACCTTGCGACGCGCGTCGTCGAGTTGCGCGCGGTTGAGCGGGTGCGCGATCGTCGATATAAGCTTGCGCGCGCCGTCTCTCGGAAGGACGGTGTCGGAATCGAGCGTCACGACGAACGTGATCGTTGGCAGCACCGAGTCGTCACCAACGACCACCGAGAAACTCGTGTCGGGCGCACCGCGCAGTAGCTGCGAGAACTCGTGCAGGGCGCCACGCTTGCGCTCCCAGCCCATCCAGACGTCATCGGCTTCGTTGAAGCGCCTGCCGCGTACGAAGAGGTGGAACGGGCCGACTCCGTTCTCGCCGTACGTCTCATTCAGCGTCGCGATGCCATGACGCGCCGCGTCGATGATGGTCGGGTCGCCTGGCATGCGCTCCTCGGCCCCGCCCTTAAGATCGCCAACCAGCCCGAAGCGCACATTGTCGTCCCGGTTGGCGAGGTAGGCGAGTTCGAGGTTGTCGATCACAGCCTGCGTGCCACCGAGCGACG
>CAZGNF010000240.1:0-2578 GCA_964527045.1 uncultured Coriobacteriaceae bacterium
GAAGTAGCTCTGCAGGCCGAGCAGCCGGTACGCCTCGCGGATGAGGGCGTTGAGACCGGGCTCCTCAAGGCCCTCCATCTCCAGGTACTCGGCAAGCTCTTGGGCGTCAAGATCGGCCATCTCGGACTCGATCTTCGCGCAGATCGGGATCGGCTTCACGCCGTCGATCTCGGGCAGCTCGGCCCCGATGGCGCTCTCATCGATGTTCGCCACGTAGAGCATCGGCTTCATGGTGAGCAGGTGCAGGTCGCGCAGGAGCACGCGCTCCTCGGGAGTCATCGGCATCTTGGCCGCACGGTGACCCTCCTCCATCCAGGCCTGCACGCGCTTTGCGATGGCTACCTTGGCTTCGAGAGCCTTGTCACGCTTCGCTTCCCTCTCAAGCCGCGGCAGTGCGCGCTCCATCGTGTCGAGGTCCGCCAGCACCAGCTCGGTGCGGATCGTCTCCACGTCCGAGAGCGGGTCGACCTTCCCGTCCACGTGCACCACATTCGGATCCGAGAAGAACCGCACCACTTCGGCGATCGCGTCGGTCTCGCGGATGTTCGCAAGGAACTGGTTGCCCAGGCCCTCGCCCTCGTTGGCGCCCTTCACGAGGCCCGCGATATCCACGAACTCGACCGTGGCGGGCACGACCTTGTTCGGCTTCACAAGCTCGGCAAGCCGGTCGATGCGCGCGTCGGGAACCGGGACGACGCCCACGTTCGGCTCGATGGTGGCGAACGGGTAGTTGGAGGCGTCCACCTGCTTGCGGGTGAGCGCGTTGAAGAGCGTGGACTTGCCCACGTTCGGCAGGCCGACGATTCCGATTGAAAGTGCCACGTGAGGTGCTCCTTCCGAGCAGTCAGAACCGTCTTCCGGCTCCAGGCTTGCAGTATAGTACCACCACACGACACGAGAGGGAGATCGCGTGAGTGCGGATATTCAGAGCGCGCTGGCACTCGGCGGGGCAGCGTTTGCCGTCGGGCTTTCCGGCGCGATGGCGCCAGGTCCGTACCTTACGGTCACCATCGAGCGCACGCTACGGCAAGGGCGCCTCTCGGCACTGCTGATGCTCGTGGGGCACGCCGCGCTTGAAGGCGCGCTGCTCATCGGGTTCGCCTTCGGACTGCAGCGGTTCCTGGTGCGCGCCGACGTGGCCGTGGTCCTAGCCATCGCAGGCGGCGCAGTACTCCTCTGGATGGGCCAGGGCCTGCTTCGGGGCGCCATAAGCGGCAGGGTCAAGCTGGACATGGATATCTCCGAGGCACCCCGCAAACAGCGCTTCGGCCCGGTCCTGCACGGAGCCGTGATCAGCGCCTCCAACCCGTACTGGACGCTGTGGTGGGCAACGATCGGCGTGAAGCTCGCTGCCGATGGGCTCGCGATCGGACCGCTTGGCGTGGCGGCGTTCTTTATCGGTCACCAGTTGGCGGATGTCGTGTGGTACAGCGCGGTCGTCACCGCGGTCTCCGCCGGGAGGCGGTTGCTGTCGGACACGCTCTACCGCACGGTCATCGGCGCATGCGCCCTCTTCTTGCTCTACCTCGGCGCGCGGTTCGTTCTCGGCGTGGTTCTGTAGCACGCACGAAGGCCCCGATCCGCGAGGACCGGGGCCTTCCGTTACGAACTGCTGTGCGTGAGCGCCTAGTACATGCCGCCCATGCCGCCGCCCATGCCGGCCATTGCCGCACCAGCGCCGCCATCCTTCTCGGGAACATCCGAGACGGTGGTTTCGGTGATGAGGATGAGCGCAGCGATGGATGCAGCGTTCTGAAGTGCCGAGCGGGTGACCTTGACCGGGTCGATGACGCCCATCTTGAGCAGGTCGCCATACTCGCCGGTCGCGGCGTTGAGGCCCTGGCCGACACCCATGCCGCGGACCTTCTCGACCACGACGGAGCCTTCGAAGCCAGCGTTGTCGGCGATGGTCTTAAGCGGAGCGTCAAGCGCCTTGCGGATGATCCGAACGCCGATCATCTGGTCCTCAGGAAGCTCGAGTGCGTCGAGTGCTCCGGTCGCGTTGACGAGCGCAACGCCGCCGCCAGCCACGATGCCCTCTTCAACAGCCGCGCGGGTCGCCTGAAGGGCGTCCTCGATGCGGTGCTTCTTCTCCTTGAGTTCGACCTCGGTTGCCGCGCCGACCTTGATGACGGCCACGCCGCCGGAGAGCTTCGCCAGACGCTCCTGGAGCTTCTCACGGTCGAAGTCTGAGTCGGAGTTCTCGATCTCGTTCTTGAGCTGGCCGATGCGGGCCTTGATCGCATCCTCGGCACCCTTGCCGCCGATGATGGTCGTGTCTTCCTTGGTGACCTTGATCTTCTCGGCACGACCGAGCATCTCAAGACCGACGTTCTCGAGCTTGTGGCCAAGCTCCTCGGAAACGACCGTGCCACCGGTGACGATGGCGATGTCCTCGAGCATACGCTTGCGGCGGTCACCAAAGCCCGGCGCCTTGACGGCGATGGAGGTGAACGTACCGCGGAGCTTGTTGAGGATGAGGGTCGGAAGAGCCTCGCCCTCCACGTCCTCGGCGATGATCATGAGCTGCTTGCCAGCCTGCATGACCTTCTCGAGCACGGGCAGGATGTCCTGGATG
>CAZGNF010000241.1:0-2570 GCA_964527045.1 uncultured Coriobacteriaceae bacterium
GCCAGAGCGCTTATCGACTCTGGTGAGCGTATCGAGCCGCCCTCGGCGTTCGAGCGTATCGACGTCGCGCTCGAGCACGCCGCCGCACTCGTGGCGTTCGCGGGCGAGGAGCGCTTCGCGCGCATGCGCAAGCACGTGGGCTGGTACATCTCGGGTGTGCCCGGCGCGACGTATGTGCGCGCTCGCGTGAACGAGGTTCCCACGTACGCCGACCTGGTCGCGCTGCTTGCCGAGTACCGCGAGTGGCTGAACTCAAGGCGCGCCGAGTAGGGACGCACCCCACTCGTTCGGGTAGCATCAGGACAGAACCCGAAGGAGACGCTATGACGCGCACGAAGATCGTTGCAACAATCGGCCCTGCTTGCGACACGCCCGAGTTACTGCGAGGCCTCATCACCGCGGGGGTTTCCGTCGCCCGCCTCAACGCGTCCCATACCTCGCGAGAGGACCTCGCCCGGCGTCTGACGGCGGTGCGGGAGGCGTCCGAGAGCGTGGGCAGGCACGTGGCCGTGATGCTCGACCTCGGCGGCCCGAAGCTGCGCCTCGGCGAGGTGCGCGACGGCACCGTGCTGGTCGCGGGCGAGCGGTTCGCCCTCCTGACGGGTGCGTGCGTTGGAGACAGCCGCCACGCGTGCATCACCTACGCGAACCTGCCTGCCGATGTGCCCGAAGACACGCGCCTGCTCGTGGACGACGGACGCATCGAGCTGCGTGTGATCGAGCGTCACGACGATGCGCTCGTCACCGAAGTCGTCACCGGTGGGCCGCTTGGCAGTCACAAGGGCGTGAACGTTCCCGGCGTGCGCCTCGGCCTTGAAGCGATCACCGATAAGGACCGCGATGACCTGGCGTGGGGCCTCGAGGCCGGCGTGGACCTTGTGGCGCAGTCGTTCGTGCGCACCGCCGATGACGTTGTGCGCCTCCGCGAGCTCATGGGCGACCGGGTCGTCCCGATCGTGGCGAAGATCGAGAAGCACGAGGCCGTCTCGGCGATCGACGAGATCATCGCTGCCGCCGATGCGGTGATGGTGGCGCGCGGCGACCTGGGCGTCGAGACCGCCACCGAGCAGGTCCCGGTCGTGCAGCGGCGTATCGTCGCTGCCTGTCGCGCGGCGGGACTCCCGGTCATCATCGCCACGCAGATGCTCGACTCGATGACCGCATCGAAGCGACCGACCCGTGCCGAGGCCTCCGACGTTGCGAACGCGATCTTCGACGAGGTCGACGCCGTGATGCTTTCCGGCGAGACGGCTGTAGGCGCGTATCCGGTGGAGGCGGTCGCGATGATGACGCGCATCGCGTCCGTTGCCGAGGAATCCCTCTCCGGCCGTGCGGCCGTGACGCCAACGCACGGCGGCCGCGACGATGTGACGCTGGCCGTGAGCACGGCGGTCACCGAGCTCGCCTTCGACCTTTCGCTTGCGGCCATCGTGACCGCCACGCAGTCGGGTGCGACGGCGCTCGCGGTCGCGGGACACCGCCCGAGGACTCCCATCGTCGCCGTCACGCCGGTGGCGGCAGTGGCGCGTCGGCTTGCCATCGTCTGGGGCGTGACGGCACTCGTCGTGGCTCAGCACGGCACCATCGACGAGATGCTGCTGCACGCGGTAGTGGCCGTGCGTGACGCGGGCTACGCGCGAACCGGGGAGATGGTGGCGCTCACAGGCGGCGTCTCGGTGGGCGTTCCGGGAACGACGAACCTCCTTCAGGTCACACGTGTGTAGGGAAGCGATCGCTGTCTGATTCTGCCTCTACCTCGACCTGACCCTTAATCTACACACCGCCCAAATCGTGCTATGATGCCTCCTGGGCGTGCGCAAGCACGTCAGACTCGGCCGCTTGTGCCTTCACGCAGCACGAAGTTGGAACTATGACAGCAGCGCGAAAGACGCAGAACGGGGCTAAAGCGGGCGCTCGTCGAGCCTCCTCGACCACGAGGAAGGCTCCGGCACGGGCGTCCCGACGTGCGCCCGCAACCAAGCGCACGACCTCCTCGGCGAAGCGCAAGCCGTCGGCGCGTACCCCGGCCCGCCGCACCCGCACGGATCATCGCGTGCTCACCGTCATCGTCCTCGGCACCCTGGTGCTTGCCGCCTGGACGCTCTATCCCGTGCTCCGGCTGCAGTACCAGCAGCAGCGCGAGAAGACCTCGCTTGAGCAGGAGTTGGCGGGACTCAAGGACCGCAACGAGAACCTCCGCGCGCAAGTCGACCGCCTTAAGACGCCCGAGGGTGTCGAGGAGGCAGCGCGAGCGACGCTCGGCCTGGTGAAGGAGGGCGAGGAGGTCTACGTCGTGAGCGACGGCGAGAGCACTCGCGCCCCCGCACCCGAGATCGGCGAGCAGACCCGCAGCATCACGGCTTCCGAGACCTCCGTCTGGACGAAGGTGCTCGACGCCGTCTTCGGTTTCCGGTGATGTCGGCCGACGCCGACACCGTTCGCTGGCAGCTTGGTCGCCCGCCGAGAGGCACGTGGCGCGTGGCCGTTCGCTGCGGCTTCGGCTTCCCCGCTGTGATCGCGACGCCCTCGCGCCTGCCGGAAGGCGAGCCGTTCCCCACGCTCTACTGGCT
>CAZGNF010000242.1:0-2552 GCA_964527045.1 uncultured Coriobacteriaceae bacterium
CGTCGAGCAGCTGAACGCCGATGAGGCGGATGTGACCCTGGAGGCATCGTTCATTGACGATCTCGGCGCTGACTCGCTCGATATCGTCGAGCTTGTCATGGCGCTTGAGGAGTCGTTCGGCGTTTCGATTCCCGATGAGGAAGCCGAGGGGATCAAGACCGTCGGCGACGCCGTCGATTACATCATCGCCAACGTCTAAGCGACTAACGTTGTGAACGCTTCGTCTCCCGGCCGGTCGTGGACCGGCCGGGACGAACGCGTTCTCATGCAGACATCCGGAGGATCCGCGTGGATATGCCCTCGCTCACCATTGGAAGCCGCACCGCCCGACTGCCGATAGTGCAAGGCGGCATGGCCGTTCGCATCTCCCTGGCCCCGCTTGCAGCGGCTGTCGCGGAGGCGGGAGGCGTGGGGCTGATCGCGGGCTCCGGTCTGGATGCCGACGAGCTCACGCGTGAGGTACGTGCGGCCAAGGCCGCCACCTCCGGTGTGGTCGGGGTCAACATCATGGTCGCCGTCCGGAAGTTCAAGGAACTCGTCCACGCCGCGATCGATGGCGGAGCCGACCTGATCGTCGCCGGCGCAGGCTTCTCACGCGACGTGTTCGGCTGGTGCCGCGAGGCGGGCGTTGAATGCGTGCCGATCGTCGGCTCCGAGCGCGTCGCGAAGCTCTCCGAGCGCTTCGGCGCATCTGCGGTCATCGTGGAGGGTCACGAAGCCGGCGGTCACCTCGGCACTGACGAGTACATGCTCGACCTGTTGCCGCGCATCGTCGAGTCCGTATCGATTCCGGTCATCGGCGCGGGCGGTGTCGTCACCGGCGCTGACATCAAGCGAACCCTCGATGCTGGCGCGTCCGGAGTACAGATGGGCACCCGCTTCGCCGCCACCATCGAGTCTTCGGCATCCGAGGAGTTCAAGAGCATGTACGTCAACGCGACCGACGAGGACATCGTTCTCATCAAGAGCCCCGTCGGCCTGCCGGGCCGGGCGATCCGCAACCCGCTGACGAAGCGACTCCAGGGTGGCGACTACCCCGTGATCGACCGCTGCATCGCCTGCCTGAAAGACTGTGGCAAGGAGTACTGCATCATCGACAAGCTCGTCCGCGCACAGCAGGGCGATGTCACCGGAGGTCTCGTATTCGCCGGCTCAGCAGCCGCGCGCATCCACGACATCCCGTCCGTACGCGAGCTCATGCAACGGCTCGTGGCCGAGTGGGACGTCGCGACTCAAGGAGGAACCGCATGACGAGGCGCGTCGCTGTCACCGGAATCGGCGCGGTTTCGGCCCTTGGACCGACCGCTGCCACGACCTGGGAGGGCCTGATCGCTGGTCGCTCGGGCGTGCATGAGATCACCGCGTTCGACGCGAGCGCGTACTCCACGCGTTTTGCGGCAACGCTCGACGACTGGGACCCCACGCCGTGGCTCGACTCCAAGGAAGCCCGTCGCATGGCCAGGTTCCAGCAGTTCGCGGTCGTTGCTGCCGAGGAGGCGCTTGCTGACTCCGGACTTGTGATCGATGAGAGCAACGCCGAGCGCGTTGGCGTGATCGTCGGCTCCGGCATCGGCGGCCTGGGTACCATGGAGGACCAGCACGATATCCTCCGCGAGAAGGGTCCGAGCCGTGTCAGCCCGTTCCTCGTGCCGATGATGATCGTCGACCTGGCGGCCGGGCAGATCTCGATCCGCTCCGGCGCAAAAGGCGTCAACTACGCACCTGTCTCGGCATGTGCGACCGGCAACCACTCGCTGGGCGAGGCGTTCGAGGCGATTCGCCGCGGTTCGGCCGATGCAGTCATCGCCGGTGGGTTCGACTGCGGTGTCACGCCCCTTGGTCTTGCGGGCTTCTGTGCCGCGCGCGCCCTGTCGACTCGTAACGACGACCCGGTCAGCGCGTCTCGGCCATTCGACTCGGGCCGCGATGGTTTCGTCATGGGCGAAGGCGGCGGCATCCTCATTCTTGAGGAGCTCGAGCACGCGAAGGCCCGCGGCGCGCACATCTACGCGGAACTCGTCGGCTACGGCGCGACTGCGGATGCATACCACATGACCGCACCGGCACCCGACGGCAACGGTGGTCGCCGAGCGATGCTGCTCGCGCTTGCGCAGGCAGGCTTGGCTCCCGCGGACATCGGCTACATCAACGCGCACGGCACGTCCACACAGCTAGGCGACGCCGCCGAGACCGGTGCTATCAAGGCCGTCTTCGGCGCGGATGTGCCACCCGTGTCCAGCACGAAGTCCATGACGGGGCATCTGCTTGGCGGCGCGGGTGCGCTCGAGGCCGTTGCGTGCGTTCTGGCGATCGAGAACGGCATCCTTCCGCCGACGATCAACTACGTTGACCCGGACCCTGCTTGCGACCTGGACTACGTGCCGAATGTAGCGCGCACGGCAGACGTCCCGGCGGCGCTCAGCAACTCGTTCGGCTTCGGTGGCCACAACGCGTGTCTGGTCTTCGCGCGCCGCTCATGACGCACTCCGCAGACATGCTTGCGCGCGCCGAGTCCATCCTCGGCTACGCGTTTCGGGATTCCGCACTTCTTG
>CAZGNF010000243.1:0-2499 GCA_964527045.1 uncultured Coriobacteriaceae bacterium
CGCAAACACCTTGCGGGTGCGATGCTGCCAGCCGCCGGCGACGGCGACGAGTTCGTAGGGACGGCCGCGCAGCTCGTCGCGGATGTCGTCGATGATCAGGTCGATGTTGCACTCCCGGCCGACGACGCGCGCCAGGACCTCGCGCGTCACCGGCTCGTCCTTCCGCGCGAGCTCGCCCATCTTCTTCTCGATCGCCTCGAGGTCCTCGGGCGTGAACGGGCGGTCCACATCGAAGTCGTAGTAGAAGCCGTCCTCGATTGCGGGACCGATGCCGAACTTCGCGGTCGGGAAGAGGTCCTTCACGGCTTCGGCCATGACGTGTGCAGCCGAGTGGCGGACGATGTGAAGCGCTTCGGGGCTCTTGGATGTGATGATCGCGACTTCGTCGCCGCTCGTGACGACCGTCCCGAGATCGACGAGCGCGCCGTTGACCGAACCTGCCAGCGCGGCCTGTGCGAGGCGAGGCCCGATCGAGGTCGCGACATCAAGCACCGTCGCACCTTCGGGAACCATGCGTTCGCTGCCGTCCGGGAGCTTCACCGAGATCTCGACCATCATCTACCTCCGATAAGGGACCGCCCCGCGACGGCGGGGCGGACCGGCCATGCATTCAGTTTAACCGCTGGGGCACCCGCGTGCGACGCTACTGCTTGGTCTTGCAGTACGGGCACACTGCCCAGTCGAGTTTGAGCGGCTTGGTGCAGCTTGTGCATTCCTTCTTGAGCTTCTTCATGCACGACGGGCAGATCAAGAAGTCCTTGTCCACCGGCTTGAAGCACGCGGGGCAGACCGGATTGTCGCGCAACAGCTCGGCCTCGCGCGCACGGATCTCGAGCTCACGCTCACGAGCATCCTCACGCGATTCGGGCGGGCGAACCACCATGTAGATGCTCCAACCTGCCACGTTGAAGAGCGCCACGACGATCGCCCAGAACCAGGGCATCGCGCCTCTGCGCTGTGCGTCGCGCCAAGTCCAGAAGACCAACGCGACGGAGAACACGATGAAGAAGAGCGTGCACAGCCGCTGCGACAACTGGATCGCAGGCATATACGGCGCCAGAATCGGTCCCAAAAGGTCGTTCATGCGTTCCCCTCTCGCCCCATTGGGCTGTTCGGGCGCTTCACGCTGCCCGGAGCACGACTAACGGGATTCTATCGTATTCGCGGAACCTCGGCACGCAACGACATTGCAACGACCGCACTCAGTGCACCGCGATGGCGCGTATCTCTCCTGCGATGTAGATGCTGCCTGCCGCGACGACCCCGGTATCCGAGCACGTCTCGGCCACACCAAGGGCAGCATAGATGTCATCGGACGCGCCAAGAACGGTACCGCCTTCGGCGCGCACGATGTCCGCAAGGTCGGCCGCTGGCATGGCGCGGTCGGATCGGCTGCGCGTACACACGAATCCCGCCGAGACAGGCAGGAGGGCACGGACGATGCCGTTCGCGTCCTTATCCCCCATGACGCCGAGGAGGAAGACGGGCGACGCCGGCCCGAATGCCTCACGCACGGCACCCGCAAGCACTGCGGCCGCCTCGGGGTTGTGCGCGCCATCGATAACGAGCGGCGGGCGCTCGCGCAGGACCTCGAAGCGGCCCGGAAACGTCATGCCCGCGAGCGCTTCCCGAATGGCGGCTGCCTCGAGCGACGCACCTATGGCTGCCTCGGCTGCGGCAACGGCGACCGCTACGTTAGGCGCTTGATATGACGGGGCCCGAACAAGCAGGTCCTCATAACGCGCAAGCGCACCTTCCACGTCGAGTCGCAGGGAACCGACGGGAGTGCTGGGGATGTTGGTCACGTTCCAGGTCACATCGGCTGCCTGCAGGCCAACACGAACGACCGGCACGCCCATCGAGGCCGCTCGCGCAAGCAGTGGCTCCTCGACTCCTGCGCAACCAGGACCGAGCACTGCGATCGAACCCGGCTTGATGATGTACGCCTTGTCCGACGCGATCGCGTCTCGTGTCACACCGAGACGATCGGTATGGTCGAGCGCCACGCCGGTGATCACCGAGACCCCCGGCAGGACGACGCTGGTGGCGTCCCATCGGCCACCCATGCCTACTTCCAGCGCCGCCCAGAGCACGCCCGCCTCGGCAAACGCGACGAACGCTGCTGCCGTGAGGACCTCAAACTCGGTGAATGGCTCTCCACCTCGTGCACCGTCGAGCGACTCCGCCGCGTCCAGCGCAGCACCGAGCGCCCGTGCGAACGCCGCCTCGCCGACCGGCACGCCGGCGACGGCGATTCGCTCGGTGTATGACTCCAGGTGCGGACTCGTGTATGCGCCCGCCCGCAGGCCATGCGCCTGCAAGATTGCCGAAAGCATGCGAGTCACGGACGTCTTGCCGTTGGTGCCCGTCACCTGTGCGGTTCGATACGCGGCCTCGGGATGGCCGAGGACCTCGACGAGCGCCGAGATGCCATCAAGCGACGGATGGATGCCGAAGCGCAGCGCGCGCTCTAGCGCCGCGACGGCTTCGGCGTACGTG
>CAZGNF010000244.1:0-2498 GCA_964527045.1 uncultured Coriobacteriaceae bacterium
TCCTGGACGCGATCGACGAGGCTGTAGAGCTGTTTGCGGGCCTCGGTCGCACTGATGTTGTTCACGGACGACTCCCTTCACGTACGCTATACCGTACGCTCCGAGGATGGTCGCGTCAACGAGCAGCCGCTCCGCCCTCCTACCCCACGACTCCCGCCACGATCGCGACCACCCCGAAGACCGCCACGAGCGCGCCCGACACGCGGCTCACGCCCCCGAGCACGCCGTCGCCAACACGGGCGCGCGCGACCGATGTGACGGTAACGAGCGCGACCCACCACGCCAGCGAGCCGCTCGCAACGCCAGCCGTGGCGATTGCGGCGGTCGCCACGCCGGGCTGCGCGGCAAGGCCAGCGCTCGCGAAGACCGCGCCGAACGCCATGATCGTCATCGGGTTGGTAAGCGTGAGACCGATCGACGATGCGTAGAGCGCGGCCAGGCCTCGGCCATCGAGCGCGTCGGGCGACTCACACGCCGCGGACTTTGGCTTCGTGAGCATCGCGCGCAATCCCAGGTACACGAGCACCGCGCCGCCCACCAGCCGAAGCGGCGCCTGCCACGCGACGAGCGCGCTCGAAAGCGCCGAGAGTCCGAAGGCCGCGATCGCGGCGTACGTGCCGTCGGCGGTCGCGATGCCGAGGCCTGTTGCAAGCCCCGCTCGCGCTCCTCGGCCAAGCGTGCGCTGGATGCAGAGCACGCCCATCGCGCCGACAGGCGCTGCCACGAGGATGCCGATGACGAAGGTGCGCGCATAAAGCGCGAAGCCGGACGACACGTCAGGCCTCGAGCGAAAGCGCGCGTTCGAATGCCGAGGAGAGCACGATCGTGGTGCGCGTGCGGACAACACCAGCGATGGCCTTGACCACATCGCTCACGAACGACTCCAGCCCTGCGGTTCCGGCACACCGAACCTTGAGCAGGTAGTCGTGGTCGCCGGCGATGTGGTGGCACTCGACGATGCGGGGCTCGTTCGCGACCGCTGCCAGGAACACATCGCGATGCCTCGGCGCATCAAGCGTCACCTCAACGAAGGCCGTGAGGTCGAGGCCGAGCGCATCGGGGAAGATCTCCGCATGGTAGCCGCGGATGACACCGCGCTCTTCGAGCCGACGAACCCGGTCGGCAGTGGACGGTCCCGAAAGCCCTACCTGCTCCGCGATGTCCGAGAACGTCGTTCGCGCGTCATGCGCGAGGATGCCAAGGATAGTGAGGTCGATCGAGTCCACGATGCACTCCTTGAAAGGCTACTGATATTCATAGCCTAGCAAGTCTGTGTTTCTTGTGCAATGAGCCTTTCTTGCCGAGGTTGTTTCTACTTCTCGGCTTCGCTTGCGAGGATGACGGCCTCGGCGATGGCCTTGAGCGAGCGGCGCTTGTCCATCGCGAGGCGCTGGAGGCGCTTGAACGCCTCGGGCTCGGTCATCCCCTTCGCCATGAGCACGCCCTTGGCGCGGTCGAGCACCTTGCGGGTCTCGAGGCGCTCGGTGAGGTCGCTCACCTCGGTCTCGAGCGCGCTCGACTCGGCGAAGCGGGAGACTGCGACGTGCATCGCCGGGAGGATGTCACGCTTGGTGAACGGCTTGACGAGATACGCCATCGCGCCGGCGGCCGCAGCCTGCTCGACGTAGGATGACTGCGAGAAGGCCGTGACCATCACGATAGGAGCGACCCGCTCGGCGGCAAGCACGCCCGCGGCCTCGATGCCGTCCATGCCCGGCATCTTCACGTCCATGAAGATGACGTCGGGTGTGAGCGTGCGTGCAAGCTCGATCGCCTCGGCACCGTCGCGCGCTTCGCCGACGACGTCGTGGCCCTCTTCGATGAGCATCTCACGCAGGTCCATGCGGATGAGTGCTTCGTCTTCCGCGATCAGCACGCGCATCTGCGGCTCACGCCTCCTTGGCATGGTCGGGCACGGGTACGCGAATGGTCACCGTGGTGCCACGCGCGCTGGAAAACGAGAGTGTACCGCGAAGATCGTCGTTCACAACCGTCTTCACGATCGCCAGCCCTAGATTTGCGGACGACTCGAGGTTGAACGACTCCGAGAGGCCCGCCCCGTCGTCGCGCACCACAAGATGCAGCTCTCCCGGCAGGCGTCGCATGCTCACGGTAACGCTGCCGCTCTCGCGGTCGCCGATGCCGTGCTCGATCGCGTTGTGGACGAGCTCGGCGCACACAAGCGCAAGCGACGTCGCCACCGAGGCGGGCACGAGGCCTGTCTCGCCCTCGACCTTCACGATGATCTCGGAGCCTTCGTGCGCGATGCTCTGCCGCACCATATCCACGACAGTCCGCGCCGCCGCCGAGAAGTCGACCGACTCCTCGGTAGACGCCGCCAGCATCTCGTGCACGACGGCCATCGATGAGACGCGCTCGACCGCCTCGGCAAGCGCGCGGGCGGCCTCGTCGCTGTCGGTGCGGCGCGCCTGGATGCGCAGGAGCGACGCGATCGTCTGCAGGTTGTTCTTCACGCGATGGTGGACCTCGCGGATGGT
>CAZGNF010000245.1:0-2460 GCA_964527045.1 uncultured Coriobacteriaceae bacterium
GACGGCAACGCCCGCTTCCTCGAGCAGGCGCCCCGAGAGCGCAAGCGAGTCACTCCCCCAGCACCGCGCATCGGCAAACACATAGAACGCGCCTGTTGGCTCAACGGCGATGGTGAGGCCGATCTCTCTGAGCGCGGGCACGAGGTACCGGCGTCGCGCGTCGTACTCGGTGCGCATGCGGGCCACGTCGCCCTGCGCTTCCAGCAGCGCCACGGTACCTGCTACCTGAACGAAATGATTCGCACAGAGGAAGAAGTTCTGCTGGATGACCTCGGCGGGGCGAACGAACTGCCGGGGCGCTATGAGGTAGCCAAGCCGCCACCCGGTCATCGCGTACGCCTTTGAGAAGCCGTTCAAGACGAACGCGCGGTCGGTGAACTCGAGGATGGACCTGGACGGACCATCGAACTGCAGCCCGTGGTAGATCTCGTCGCTGGCGATCCAGATCCCCGTCTCCTCGGCGAGGGCTGCGAGAGCGGCGAGGTCGTCGGGTCCGAGTACCGTGCCCATCGGGTTGGCAGGCGAGTTGATCATGATCGCTTTCGTTCTGGCTGTGATCGCCTCGCGAACCTCGCTGATACGGAACCGGAATCCCTCCTCGGCACGGACGCGCACGGGTACGGGTACTCCGCCAAGGAATGAGATGTAGTTCGAGTACGCCGGATAGCAGGGATCCGAGATGATGACCTCGTCACCAGGGTCGAGCAGTGCGCCGAAGAGCAGCAGCATCGCCGGAGAGGTACCTTGCGTCACGATCACATCGTCGGGGTCTACCGTCACGCCGTAGGCGGCAGCATAGTGATCGCGAATCGCATCGCGCAGATCGGGAAGTCCGGCAGACTGCGTGTATCCGGTGTCGCCGGCTTCCATCGCTGCCTCGGCCGCACGCTTGATGACGTCGGGCGTGGGGAAATCGGGGTCGCCGATCTCCATGCGAACGATGTCACGCCCAGATGCCGTGAGTTCCTTGGCGCGGGCCACAACGTCCATGACGACAAACGGACGTATCGCTCTCGCTCTGCGGGAAACCTCGTCCACACGTCCTCCTTCAGATTCGCGACTCATACTCGCGTTGCAGCCAGGTCGCGCGCACTTCAGCGCGTCGGAGATCGGCATACCCGATCGTCGCCGTTGCAATGATCTCGTGCGGGGGTTCGGAGTCGAAGACTAGGCCTAGCTCCCCGGCACGCTGCCACAGATCGGTCCCGGGCAGCACATGCAGCGTCGACGTCTGCACCTTGCCCGGGTCCAGGTCAAAGCAGAATCGCATGCCGTTGAAGAAGTCGTCGACCGTGTCGCCCGGCAAGCCCACGATGAGGTCGCACTCAACCGAGATGCCGCGTCGTAGAAGTGCTGCCACGCCCGCTGAGAAGCGCTCAGGGTCGAACCTGCGACGGCATTCTGCGAGCGCAGCGGTGCCCACGCTCTGCGGGCCCGTCTCGACAGACGCCACGCCCGCATCCGCGAGCAGTGCCGCGCCAGCGTCGTCGATTCGCTCGATATCCACTTCGACCGTGTGCAGCCGGATACCCTTTCGGGCGTACGGCGCAAGCGTCGCCGAGAGAAACGCAAGACGCTCATCTGTAAGGTTGAATACCGGGTCGATGAACGAGAACGAGGACACACCATGGGTCTCGGCGAGTGCATGGATCTCGGCCTCGATTCGCTTCTCGGAGAATGACCTGATGCGGCCGTACCCCTTGCCCTCGAAGCAGTAGCCGCACCGGTGCGGACACCCGCGATACGTTTCGATGTATCCTGCGCCCTCGACGGGCGCCATCACGCCCGAGAGGTACGGCGATGGGATCGAGTCAAGATCCGCGATGAGTGAACGGTCCGGCGCCGAGACGATCTCACCGTCCGCCCTGCGGCCAGTGATCCCCTCGACCCGCCATGCATCCCGATTCGTCGCGACTGCACGCAGGTATTCGGCGAACGTGACCTCTCCCTCGCCACGAACCACAGCGTCGACTTCGGCATGGGTCTCCAGCACGTTCTGCGCGATCGGACCAACCTCCGGGCCACCAAGGATGATGCGAACCTGCGGTCTGGCGGCCTTCACGACGCGGCACACGTCGTAGACCGCCCGGGCGCTCCAGCAGGTAACGGATATGCCGAGCACGTCCGGCTGCAGCTCAAGAACGCGGTACGCAGCCCACCAGGGGTCGATGTCGGTCGTCAGGTCGAGTGTCTGGAAACCAACGCGACCCTTCAGCTTGTCGTCAGCCTGCGCATACGCTCTCAGATAGCCAAGTGCCAACGACTGATAGCCGGGGGCATTCATCGCGAGCAGAGCGACCTTGAGCACATCACTCACGCGATGGCCTCCTCTGCTCGATGCATCGAGTGCCCGTCGGGCAGTTCGATGCCGCGCACTTCGACCCAGACCGCGTTCACAATCCCCGTATCGCACGCGGCGATCACCGCCGCGAGCGCGCGGGGCCCAGTGCACGATCCACG
>CAZGNF010000246.1:0-2457 GCA_964527045.1 uncultured Coriobacteriaceae bacterium
CCAGGTACGCCGTGAACGTCGGGTCGATGCCGCTGATGTCGGCTTCCGGCTGGCCGCTGCCCTTCTGCATCTCAAGTCCAGCCTTGAGAGCGGCCGGAACCGCCGCCTGAGCGGCCTTCTCGTTCGCGCCGCTCACGGGAATCGCCGCGAACTGCTCGGGAACGGACGCGGCCGGCGTATCTGCCGCAACGCCGTGCTTCGATTCACCCGGCGTGGTACTGCCCGTCGAGCCCGAACACCCCGCCAGCGCCAGACAAACGACGAGCCCCATCGTGACCACCCATGCCGAGCGACGCATCGCGACCTCCCCGTGTGCTGCGGCCCCCATCGGGCCTCCTCGGCTCAGTCTATGCCGAGAGGTGCCCGTCGGTCACTACGCGGGGTCGGTTCCGCGCGGGTTTGGCTGCGGGTAAGCCGCGCTCGGTACGCTGTCATCATGTCGGACTCGGTGCTAGCATAGTGCTATCACGAGAGGAGGCCGACATGGCAGACGTTCTCATCCGCAACCTGCCAGAGGACCTGGTGGCCAAACTGAAGGCTCGCGCCGTGGGGAACAATCGCTCGCTGCAGGCGGAACTCACATCGATACTCACCGCGGCGGCGAAGCCGACCTTGGAGGAGTGGTGGGCAGAAGCCGCCGCGTTCCGCGAGCGATCAAAGGAGTGGAACATCACAGACGACAGCACGGACCTCATCCGAGAAGACCGGGATTCGCGGTGACGTCGCTGGTCGTGGACGCGTCGGCCATGTTCAAGTGCCTGGTCGCTGAAGAATGGTCGACCGAAGCCGTCAGCACGTTGCAGAGCGCCGATATGCTCACGGCGCCCGACCTCCTGTATGCAGAGTGCGGCAATGCGATCTGGAAGCGAGCGCGACGGGGTCTACTCCCGCGTGCTGACGCCGGCGAGTTGGTGGCTCGCCTGCGTGCCTATCCGCTCCAGGCGCTCCCCCTCGACGACCTCACGGCCGATGCGGTGCGCATTTCGCTCGCCTTCGACCATCCGATCTACGACTGCTACTACGTGGCGGCCGCCATCCAGAGTGGTCACACGCTCGTGACCGCCGACAAGGTACTGGCGAAGCTCGCCCGCGATGTGGGGCTGGAGGAACGCGTGGTGCTGCTCGGCAGCTAGCACATCCCCTCGACGAACGCCTCGATGCGCGTGTGCAGCTGACCTTCGTCAGCGCTGGAGTAGTCGGTCTCGATCTTCATGAACGGCAGTCCCAGCTCGTCTCGGCACGCACGCTGCACGATGACGGACTCCACGTTGAACGTGTGACAGGCCTGCCAGACGGTGTCGATGACGCCCTCGACGCCGTACACCGAGACGCTCGAGCGCAGCAGCTCAACGCGACCGTCGTTGGGGCTCATACACGCGCACGGGATGTCGAGCGTGAAACGCGTGAGCGCCGCAAACGGGTCGCCGTCCTCATCCACGAGGCGGTCGAACATCTTGGTGCCGCTGCATGCGTCGTGCGCGACGACGAGCGCGCCTGAGGCCTCGGCCAGCCGCATGACCTTGTTCGTCTCGGGTGACATCGGCGAGCCGGTGATGAGCAGGCGTGGAAGCGGGCTCTTCACGACGTCTGCCGTAGCCGCGTCGGCTTGCTCGACAGCGTCCGCCAGCTCCTCGATGAGCGCCAGGTACGGTGCGCGATCCACCACGAAGTCCGTAAGCGAGCGCACCGAGAGCATTTGCGTCCATGTGAGCGAGGGCACCGCGCGCTCGAAGGTCCGCACGATGCGTTGCAGCACGCGGCGAATATCGTTCTCGTAGCGGATCTCGGCCGAAAGCCGCTCGGGCGTGGGTTCGATGCCGGTCACGCCGGTCAGGAATGCCGAGACCCGCGACATCTCCTCGGCCCACCGGTCGAGCGCGCCGGGGACGTTCTTGTCGTACGGGATCTGCATGACGTGTACGGGCCGCAGCTTGCCTAGCAGCTCGAAGACCTTCTTCTTGCCGTCGCATGTGGTCTCGCCGATAAGCGCGTCGGCGAAGTGGAAGTACGGACACGTGTCGGTAATCGCAAGGCCGTAGCTCGACTTGATGAGCGGGCAGAAGTTCCTCGGCAGCTCGACTTCCGCACTGGGGATGGCGTTTGCGTCGTTGCCGCAAAGCGACACCGGGATCGCGCCGGCAGCACGCACCAGCTCGAACGGGATGTAGCCGCAGTAGAGGCCAACGACCTTGAGGCCCGAATCCTTCGCTTCTTTGAACCGGACCTGTGCCCATTCCAGGCGGTCTGCGACCTCCGCAAGAATGGCATCGATGCTTCTCGTCACGCTACTCCCCCTCATCCAGACCGAAGACCCATTCTGCCACGATGCGTGCCTCGGGAACGCTCAGGAGGAAGAGACCGTCCTCGGAACGTCCCTGCGCCGCAAGCCACTCCTCGTAGTGCTTCTTCGTACAGAAGAAGTTCATCACCGTTCAGGTCTTGGTCGCCCAGTCCTCG
>CAZGNF010000247.1:0-2453 GCA_964527045.1 uncultured Coriobacteriaceae bacterium
GCTGGATCGAGCTGTTCGCCGGAGACGCGTCGATCGCACGATTCGACCTCTCCCCCGTTGTCACGGCGCCAAAGGTAACGGTGGCAGTCGATCTGGACGCCGGCACTGTCGTTCGCGCGGTTGAACACTGCAACCTGCATGGCCTGTGGGCGGCGGAGCTCACGCTCTAGCCCGCCGCAAACGCACACCGCAAGCGGGCCCCACACCTGTGGGGCCCGCTTGCGGTGTCGCTCAGCTCATGCTGAGGAGACGCTACTCCTCATCCTGTCTGCGCCGCGTTGCCCGCACGCCCAGAAACGTCCCGACCGCTATGATCAGCAGGCCGATCAGCACTCCCGGTAGCGTCTCCGCTGTGAACATGCATGCTCCCTCTTGTTGAAGACCAGTAGATAGCGTCGGGGGCCCCTTCCCGGCGCCCCCGATATGCTTGCGGTCTACCAGAGCAACGATCCAAGATCCGCTGCCACGCCGGATGACACCACAGACGTCCCGCCGAAGATGTCGATCCTCGAGATGGCGCTGCCGTGCAGCAGAAGCTCAGCGCGCGTTGCGCCACTGAGGTTCGCGGGGTCCGTCATAAGCAACACGCCGCCTCGATGCCCCATCGCGGCGCCGCCCACGAGCGAATCGGGGAAGTCGAGCCCGGTTGCGATGCCCACGTTCTCCCACGATGCCCAGCTTCTGGCAACAGCGTCCTCGGCGATCACACCGGCTGTTGCGTAGCGGTTGCCGCCAGCCAGGCGGGTCACGCTAACACCAGTCATTGCATCGATTGTGCCGGCAACAGATGCCGAGACGGCCGGGGTGCCGCCTGCGAGAAGAACGTCTGTGACGCCTAAGTCCTCGATAGCCGCCTTCGTGTAGCCGGGCAGTGAATCCGGCCGCGTCAGCAACACCGGCACCGATTGTGAGAAGGCGTACGGCGAGCATGCAAGCGCGTCGGCGAAGTTGTCGCCCCTGGCCACGTAGACGAACGTCGGGTCACCCTCCCGCGCCTGGATCTGCGCCGCGACGCGCGCGGCGGTGTCGTAGCGATCGGCGCCGGCGATCCTCGAGACGGTCACCCCGGGGATAGCATCGACGGACGTCGCCACCTGTGCGGAGACGGCCGGCGTGCCGCCGACGATGATCACGCTTGAAGCGCCAAGCCTCACGATCTCATCCCTGACTGACGTGAGCAGCGAGTCCGGTCGGGTGAGCAGTAGCGGCGCATCGTAGCTGCCGGCAAGTCCCGCCGCCGCAAGCGCGTCGGGGAATTGAGCGCCTGTAGCAAGGAGCACAACGTCGGAGGCGTCCCAGTTCTCGGTGCTGACTTCGACGGCCGTCTTGTACCGATCAGTTCCCGCTAGCCGCAGCACGGAATCGATCGTAGAGAACGTCCACTCGGTGGTGAGCATGTCTCCGTCGACCGATTCCACGCCGTCGACCATCACCGTGTATTCCGTGCTGGACGACAGTGGGTCGTCAAGCGTGAGTTCGAGCGTCGCCGTTGCGTCAGTGTAGGCAAGCTCAGCACCGACAGTGTCGACGCCATCGGTGACGTACACGGTAGCGTCCGAAAGCGTGTCGGGATCGACGCGCTTCGAGAATCGGATGACGATCGGCGGGTTCGGGGTGTCGACCGTATCAGCGCCCGTCGGCGTCACGTATTCGACCTCGAACGGGTAGCGCAGCGTTACCGGAACCTGAATAGCCGAGGGCGCCTCTGTGGGGCCGAGGACGACCAGGCCTTCGAACGTCCCCTCTCGGTCACTCAGCGCACCGGATCGTACCTTCGTCCAGTCCACGTCGAGCGTGAACCCTCCATCGGCCGCGATTACGCCTGCAGGCATCCCCGAGAGGCTTAGGTCGTTGCCCATCGGCGAGGCGATTCTGACATCGAAGTTGTCCGTACCGCCCACCACGCTGTAGCCAAACACCTGGATGCTGTACGTGTCGTCCGCTGGCAAATCGATGCGGACGTACTCGTCGCCGGAACTCGATTCCGACGCGCCGATCAAGTGACCGCCGCCATCGAACACGTACAGGTCCACGTCCGAGTCGGTCCCCGACGTCGTCGCCTCAAGATACGCGGCATGCGTCAGCGTGACTTCGTGCTCCCAGACACCGTTCTGCGCAACCGAGTACGTGCCCTCGAACACCTTCGAAAGACCATAGGCCTCTGCAGACGCACCGCTCAGCTCAAGCGACGTCGTGAAATCGATCGTCTCGGCGCCAGAGTCAGCCGCATCGACGATGTCGAGTTGAGATGGAGCCACTGTCGCCATGCCAGCCTCGCCGGTGAACGAGAGCTCACTCACAGAGCCAGGCCAGACTACGTTGTGGATCATGATCTGACTCAACCCGCTGCCGATCGGCGCGGCTACCCACTCCGAGGTCGCGCCGGTGTTCGTCTGCGGCAGCCAGATGCCTCCTGAGATGTTCATGTTCGGCGATCCACCCATGTATGCTAG
>CAZGNF010000248.1:0-2442 GCA_964527045.1 uncultured Coriobacteriaceae bacterium
TCGTATTTGCGGGCGAGCACAGGTCCCCCTGACCGTGCGAGGAGAGATACCGTCCATCCTGCCACGTCGGGCGCGAGCTTTGTAGGGGCTGAACGGGAAAAGACCCAGTAAGCCGACGAACGGAGGTTCCGAATGCCCGACGAGCAGAAGGATCGCGGTATCGAGGCGCTGAGCGGCGAGGGTGCGGTGGTGGCGCCGCGGCCGGAGTTCGCCGAGCAGGCGGTCATCGGAGGTCGTGAGGAGTATCTGGAGCTCTACAAGCGGTCGCTCGACGATCCCGATGGCTTCTGGGGCGACATGGCCCGCGAGAAGCTTGCGTGGATGACGCCCTTCGACGAGGTGCGCTCGGGCGGGTTCGACGACCTTGACTACACGTGGTTTGCGGGCGGCACGCTCAATGTGAGTGCCAACTGTCTCGACCGCCATCTCGATACCTGGCGGCGCAACAAGGCAGCGCTCATCTGGGAGGGCGATGACGGCTCGTCCCGCACCTTCACCTACCAGCAGCTCCACTACGAGGTCTCTAAGTTCGCGAACGTCCTCAAGAAGAAGGGCATCGAGCGCGGTGACCGCGTCGCCATCTACCTGCCGATGATTCCGGAGCTTCCGATCGCGATGTTGGCCTGCGCGCGTATCGGCGCGATCCACTCGGTGGTGTTCGGGGGCTTCTCGGCAAGTGCGCTTCGGGAACGCATACAGGACTGCGGAGCGAAGCTGCTCATCACCTCCGACGAAGGCATCCGGGGCGGGCGCAAGGTGCCGCTCAAGGCCGCGGCCGACGAGGCGCTCTTCGAGTGCCCGAGCGTTGAGGCGTGCGTCGTCGTCAAGCGCGGCGCCGGCGATGTGGACATGGAGCCCGGGCGCGACACCTGGTGGCACCAGGAGATCAGCGCGCCGGAGGTTCGCAAGCCGTGCGACCCGGTTGCCATGGACGCCGAGGACCCGCTCTTCATCCTCTACACCTCGGGTTCTACCGGCAAGCCGAAAGGCGTGCTTCACACGACCGCCGGCTACCTGCTCTACACGGCGCTCACGTTCAAGACCGTCATGGATTACCGCGACGAGGACGTGTACTGGTGCACGGCCGACATCGGCTGGGTCACCGGCCACAGCTACATCGTGTACGGACCGCTTGCCGAGGGCGCGACGTCGCTCATGTTCGAAGGCGTGCCCACGTACCCGGATCCCGGCAGGTTCTGGGCGGTCGTCGAGAAGTATCGAGTGAACATCTTCTACACCGCGCCGACCGCGATCCGGGCGCTCATGCGTCATGGATCAGGGTGGCCGCAGCGCTACGACGTGTCGTCACTCAGATTGCTTGGCACGGTCGGCGAGCCGATCAACCCTGAGGTCTGGAGCTGGTATCGGGACACCATCGGCCGTAGCGAGGTGCCGATCGTCGACACCTACTGGCAGACCGAGACGGGCGGCTTCCTCATCACGCCGTTCCCGGGCGCCACACCGCTCAAGCCAGGTTCCGCGAGCTGGCCGTTCTTCGGCATCGAGCCCGAGGTTCTGCGTGAAGACGGCAGTCGTGCCGAGCCGGGGGAGGGCGGCTATCTCACCGTGAAGCGACCCTGGCCGGGCATGCTGCGCGGCACGTGGGGCGATCCCGATCGCAAGCGGATGCGTGAGGTGTACTTCGAGCGCTTCCCGGGCCGGTACTTCACCGGTGACGGTGCGCGTGTCGATGCGGATGGCGACTTCTGGCTGCTCGGCCGGGTGGACGACGTGATCAATGTGAGCGGGCATCGGCTTGGCACGGCTGAGATCGAGAGTGCGCTTGTGAGCCATGATGCCGTGAGTGAGGCGGCTGTCGTCGGATTCCCGCATCCCGTGAAGGGCGAGGGCATCCACGCCTACGTAATACTGCGGGACGGTCAGGTGGCGAGCGACGACCTCGCGAAGATCCTTTCGGGGCATGTGCGCAAGCTCATCGGGCCCATCGCGAAGCCAGATGTCATCCAGTTCGCGCGCGACCTGCCCAAGACGCGCTCGGGCAAGATCATGCGGCGCATTCTGCGGAAGATCGCCGCGGGCGAACGGGAGATGGAGGCCTTCGGCGACATCTCGACGCTGCAGGATCCGAAGGTCGTGAAGGACCTGCTGGCGGGCGCTTAGCACACACGCGATCGGTACGCTTCCGGCCGGCCCAGGGGTGAGCACCCTCGGGTCGGCCGGTTCACGTGCGTCAGGCACGCTCCGCGAGCCGTGCGAGGCGCTCCCGGACCCGCATCGCAAGGTGCCCGAGCTCTCCCGGGTCGCGGGGCGCGAGCCCTTCGGCGTCGACGACGTGGAACGTGTCGTGTGCGCGACCCTGACGCGTACGCGCGTTCACCCGCGTGATCTCAAAGCCTGCACGGGCGACTTCATCGGCGATATCGAAGAGCAGGCCGGGGCGGTCGGGTGGATCGCGGGGCTCGCGGACGCGCTGCCCGCGGA
>CAZGNF010000249.1:0-2435 GCA_964527045.1 uncultured Coriobacteriaceae bacterium
TCCTCATCGTGGGCGTGGAGCTTGTTGCTGCGGGTGATCATCTTGCCGTAGAAGGGGTGCTTCTTGCGCTCTTCGACAAGAACAACGCACGTCTTGTCGCCGCTCGCCGAGACAACGAGGCCCTGGCGCTCCTTCCGGCGGTTACGATCGGTAGTCATCCGTCATCCCTTCCTTGCCGTCTAGGACGCCTGGCTGCGGGCGGCCGCGATTTCGCGGGCGCGCAGCTCAGTGTGCAGACGGGCGATGTTCTTCTTGACGGCCTTGATGCGGCCCGGGTTGTCCAGCTGACCCGTCGCCAGCTGGAAGCGAAGATTGAACAGCTCTGTACGAGCGTCCTTCAGCTTCTGAGCAAGCTCCGTGTCCGCGAGACCCTTGATTTCTACAGCGTTCATTTATGCTTCACCGCCAGATTCGGCTCTGGTAACGAACTTGCACTTGATCGGGAGCTTCTGGGCCGCAAGGCGCATTGCCTCCTTGGCGACCTCTTCGCTGACACCGGCCAACTCGAACATCACGCGACCGGGCTTCACGACAGCAACCCACTTCTCCGGGTTACCCTTACCGGAACCCATGCGGGTCTCGGCAGGCTTCTGAGTAACGGGCTTGTCCGGGAAGATGTTGATCCAAACCTTACCGCCACGCTTCATATAGCGGGTCATCGCGATTCGAGCGGCCTCGATCTGCCGGTTCGTGATCCACGAGCCCTCCATGGCCTTCAGGCCGTAGTCACCGAAGGTGACCTGCGTACCGCCCTTGGCCGAACCCTTCATGTGACCGCGCTGAACCTTGCGGTGCTTTACTCGCTTGGGCAGAAGCATCTCTACGCTCTCCCTTCGCCCTCACGCCGGCGGCCGCGACCGCTCGGGCGCTCCCGTTCCGAGCGAGGACGCTCGGTGGTGCGCTCGTCAACCATTTCCTGGCCGGGGAGCTTGTCGCCCCGGTAGACCCACACCTTGACGCCGATGACGCCGAAGGTGGTGACCGCATCCACTGCGCCGTAATCGATCTTGGCGCGCAGGGTGTGCAGCGGCACGCGACCCTCGCGATACCACTCGCGACGACCCATCTCGGAACCGCCGAGGCGACCCGAGCACTGAATCCTGATGCCCAGAGCGCCGCTCTTCATAGCGCTCGTGACTGCCTTCTTCATCGCACGGCGGAACGACACTCGAGCCATGAGCTGCTCCGCAACGCTCTGCGCCACAAGTACGGCGTCGAGCTCGGGCCGCTTGATCTCGATGATGTTGATCGCAACCGGACGACCGGCGAGGGTCTCGAGCTCCTTGCGGAGCACGTCGACCTCGGCGCCCTTCTTGCCGATGACGATACCTGGACGCGCGGTCCAGATCTCGGTGATCACCTTGTCGCCCTTGCGCTCGATGTCGACGCGCGAGACAGCTGCGCGGCGGAGCTTGAGCTTCAGGTACTTACGGATCGCGAGATCCTCAGCGAGGACCTTGTCGTAGTCCTTCGCCTGGAACCAGCGCGAGCGCCAGTCCTCGGTGATGCCGAGTCGGAACCCGGTAGGGTAAACCTTCTGACCCATGGCGGCCTACGCCTCCTCTCGCTGCTTGACGACTACCGTGATATGGCTGGTGCGCTTGTTGATGCGGAACGCACGGCCCATGGCGCGGGGGCGGATACGCTTGAGCGTGGGGCCCTCGTCCACGAAAGCCTGAGAGACGAAGAGCGTCTCCGGCTTGACCTTCAGGTTCTTCTCGGCGTTTGCCGCGGCGCTGTGAACGACCTTAGCGACGATCTCAGCGGCGCTGCGATCCGAGAACTTGAGGATCGCCTCTGCCTCGGCGACTGACTTGCCGCGCACGAGGTCGATGACAAGCCGCGCCTTGCGCGGTGCCACCCTCACGAATCTCGCTGTTGCTCTGGCTTCCATCTACTCGAACCTCCGACTACGACCGGCTTGCGCGCTTCTCGCGCGTGACCGGGGTCACGACCGACCGGTGTTTATCGCTTGCCCTTTTTCCTGTCCTCGGCGTGCCCACGGAACGTGCGCGTCGGGGAAAACTCGCCGAGCTTGTGGCCGACCATCGACTCGGTCACGTAGACCGGGACGTGCTTGCGACCGTCGTGTACTGCGATCGTGTGACCCACCATCTCCGGGAAGATAGTGGACGAACGCGACCACGTCTTGATGACCTTCTTCTCGCCGGCCTCATTCATCGTGTGAATCCGCTGCAGCAGACGCGGCTCGACGTAGGGTCCCTTCTTAAGGCTTCTGCTCATGGCTTTGAACTCCAGCTCCTCTACGACCCGCTACTTCTTGCGGCGGCGGATGATCATCTGGTTGGACGCCTTCTTCTTGGAACGGGTGCGGTGGCCCTTGGTGGGCACGCCCCACGGCGTCACCGGATGGCGACCGGCGGTCTTGTTCTTGCCCTCGCCACCACCGTGCGGGTGGTCGACCGGGTTCATCG
>CAZGNF010000250.1:0-2391 GCA_964527045.1 uncultured Coriobacteriaceae bacterium
GGCCGGGCTCGTGGCGCTTGTCTCGGCAGCGGGCTACATGGTGGGCATGCGGTTCTACATGGACGGCCTCATGAAGGGCCTCGGCGGCGCAGAGGGCGCGGCGGCGCAGGCCGCGTCGCAGGCGTTCGCCGACCAGCTTGGCCTCACGCTCGGCGTGGGCGACTATGCGCTGCTCGGTTTGTCGATGTTCGGCGCGATCCTCGTGGCGCTTGCCTTCGCACTCATCCTCGGTGCGTTCGCCGAGAACGTGAAGGCGGTCCAGTCGCTCCTCGCGCCGCTCATGGTGCTGCTGATGGTGCCGTACTTCCTGTCGCTGTTCATCGACATCAACTCACTCGCGCCGGTCGCACGTAGCCTTGTGCTTGCGATTCCGTTCTCGCACGCGTTCCTCGCCGCCCCCAACCTGTTCCTCGGCAACACGGGGTCGGTCGTCTTCGGTGCGCTGTACGAGCTCATCTGGTTCGTGGTGCTCGTTGCCATCGCTGGACGCATCTTCAGCTCGGATCGGCTCCTCACCATGAAGCTCAACTTCAGCCGCAAGAGGCGCAGCGCCGCCTAAGCCCGTTCCGAGAGAGGACCTGCGATGCCCGAGGATACGGGTGCGGACACGCGCCGAGCAGCGCGGGTGGCACGCGAAGCAGCACGGCGGAAGCGCCGCCGCAAGGCGCTCGCGCTCACTGCCGTCGCAGTGTGCGTGGCCGTTGCAGTCGGAGTCGCCGTCTGGCTGGTCTCCCGGCCGGACGAGCCGACGCCGACCGCGCCAGCCGCGGTGGCGACCGCGACCGTCGAAGCGACCGCCTCGGTCGAGCCGACAGTCGCGCCTGTCGTCGAAGAGCCGCCGGCACCCGAACCTGTCATCGGGAAGTTCGATGCCGACCTCGCTCGCAGGCATGTCGAGGTGCTCGCCGGCGATATCGGCGTCCGCGAAGCAGGCACCGACGGCGAGCGCGAGGCTGCCGGCTACATCTCGGCGGAGCTGGAGAAGCTGGGGTACACCCCGGCCACCGTGAAGTTCTCGCTCCCCAACGGCCGCACCAGTCAGAACGTCATCGCAGAGCTTCCCGGCACCGGGTCACGCCGCATCATCCTCGGCGGGCATTACGACACGAAGAAGCCCTCCCCCGGCGCGAATGACAACGGAACCGGCTCGGCAGCGCTGCTCGCGCTTGCGGCCGAGCTCAAGGACGAACCCCTCGCCCCCACCATCGTGTTCGTGTGGTTCGGCGATGAGGAGATGATCGACAGCAACCAGGATCATCACCACTACGGTTCGCGCGCGTACGTGAAGGCGATGACCGATGCCGAGAAGGCCGCGACCGCGGCGATGCTCTCGGTGGACATGATCGGCTACGGACCCGAGTTCCGCGTGCGCACGATGGGCAAGGGTCCGCAGACGCTGCAGAAGGACCTGCTCGCGTTCGGTGCGGCGAACGGGTACTCGGCCACCTACATGAAGGACCCCAGCAAGTACGGGTACAGCGATCACGAGCCGTTCGAGCTGGCGGGGATCCCTTCGGCGTGGATCGAGTGGCGCGACGACCCGGTCTATCACACGACCAAAGACGTCGCTTCACACGTCGATTGGGAGAAGGTGCGCCAGGCCGGGCAGCTCACGCTCGACTACGTACGCGCGCTCGACGAGCAGCGGATGGCCACGCTTATCGGCGGCTGATCACTGCGCGACCGGGAATCCCAGAAGCTTGATCTCCGAGACCGACGTGTCCTCGGCATCATGGTTGGTGCCGGTCGTTGCAGGCGCCGTGCCGAGGATGACCACCTTCACCGAACTCGTCTTGACGGCCTTCGGCAGCTTCACGATCTGCCAGCCCTTGACGTCCGGATCCAGATCGAACGTGATGCTCTCCGACCCGTCCGAGAAGATGAGTTTCGCCTTGGTCACGCGACCGTTGGAGTACCACCGGTCGACGTTGTTCGCGCTATCGAGTTTCAGATAGCCGGGAACGATCTGCACCTCGGAGAGCCACACCTCGCTACCCAGGTTCGCCGAGAAGCTCTGACCGCTTCCGTAGCCACTCACGCCCTCGGCCCAGCACGTGTCGAGCTTGCCGTCGACGAGCTGGCTCGCCGGATACCCCTTAAGCGTTGAGCTTGCCGAGAGGGCCGAGCCGCCGGGCGTTATGTCGGACGGGTCGCCGGTTGGCGGTGTGTCGTCGCCAACGACCACGCCGCCGTCCGTGCTGGTGCCTCCGGTCGTTCCCGGGTCGGTCGAGTCGCCGCTGTCGGTGGTTGCGTCGCTATCGACGGATGTGCCCTCGTCAACCTTGGCGCCGCTCCCGCCACCGAGGATGCCCGAGCGGAAGAGCGCGAACGCCCCGCCGCCCATGGCGAGCAGCACGACCAAGACGATTGCGATGATGATCGGCGCTGCAC
>CAZGNF010000251.1:0-2384 GCA_964527045.1 uncultured Coriobacteriaceae bacterium
CAGGGGACTCATAATCCCTTGGTTGTAGGTTCGAATCCTACCGGGCCCACCATCACAAAACTGGCACCCCGGAGGTGCATTCTTGGCGATCGGCAGAGTTGCCCGGCGCGATAGGGCGAAGACACGACGCAAGCGAACGTACGTCATTCCTGTGGCGGCGGTCGTGGTGCTCGCTATAGCCGCTATCGGCACCGGCGTGGCCCTCGGTGTCTTCCGAGCTGCCCCTGACGGCGTTGAGTCCGTCGACGTTCCCGTTCCTGTGGGAACACCCGCCTCGTCCTTCGAAACGTCCCTTGCGGCCTCTCAGGACGCCAGTGCCACCGAGACGATGGTGGAGGTGCCCAACGTCACCGGCAAGACGCTCAAGGAAGCCGACATGCTCCTCGAGATCGCCGGCTTCACGGTGACGCACGTTGCGACGCCGGCTGGCGAGTCCGCCACAGGCACGGTGCTCGCGCAGGATCCGGCATCGGGCGAGGTGACCGAGCGCGGAGCCGTCGTCATCCTCACGTACGCCGACGACGGCACCGGTATCGACCCCACCGGTAGGCGTAACAACCCGTCCACGACCGGTACCGGTCGCGTCTACGTCGTCTGCATCGACCCCGGGCATCAGGACAAGGCGAACAACGAAGGTGAGCCGATCGGCCCGGGCTCAAAGACGCTCAAGCCCAAAGTCACCGGCGGCGCGAGCGGTGCGGTCACCAAGCAGCACGAACCCGACTTCGCCCTCAAAGTCGCGAACCGGCTGAAGAAGCTCCTTGAGGCCGAGGGCGTGAAGGTCGTGCTGACGCGCACCACTGGTGCCGTCGACATCTCCAACGCGCAGCGTGCCGAGGTGGCCAATGCCGCCAACGCCGACCTCTTCGTCCGCGTGCACGCCGACGGCAGCACCAACGGCGACATCCGCGGCCTCTCCACGCTCTACCCGGCGGGCAATGACTGGGTCAAGCCGATCAGCGCCGAGAGCCTCAAGGCTGCTAAGCTGATTCACAAGGAGCTGCTCCTCACCACCGGTGCGGTAGACCGGGGCATCGTTGAGCGCAAGGATATCGCCGGGTTCAACTGGTCCAAGGTGCCATCACTCATCGTCGAGTGCGGCTTCATGAGCAATCCGGTGGAGGACAAGCTTCTGGCAAGCGAGGCGTATCAGGCCAAGCTGGCCGAGGGCATGACATCTGGCATCATGGCGTACCTGAGGGGGGACTAGCGTGACCGAACCGGGGGGTTTCGGTGCCGCGATTCGTCGGGGGGCGATCGCGGGACTCGTGTGTGTCGTGCTTGTGGGGGGCGCCGTCGCTGTCTATGCAGCGACGGGTCATCGTCTGCCCGGGCAGGGCAGGACCGACGCGGAGCGCGTGCTCATCGTAGGCGCCCTTGCCGATGAGAACGGCGACCTGGTGGCAATGGTGATCGCCGACGCCGACGCCGGGAGCTCGATCTCCGACGTTCGCAGCGTGGACCCGTCGAGTTCCGTCACCATCGTGGGTACCAGCTACGGGCATCTTCGCGACAGCTATCCGTTTGGCGGCGGCGCGGCGGTGGCCAGCTCGTATGCGCAGCTCGTCGGCGGCGATGCACTACCGTTCATCGATTTCGGACCCGAGGCGCTGCGGGCCGCCATTGTTGCCGCCGGTGGCGTTCGGTTCCAGCTGAGCGAGCCGATGAACGTCTTCGACGGGGACCGGCTCTTCACGTTCCCGGCGGGAGTCACCACGGCGGACCCCGTCCAGTTCCGGGCGATCCTCAATGGCTCTGCCTACCTGCCGCCCGCACAGCGCGGAGCGATCCTGGAGCAGGCGGCGCGCGCAATGGCCGATCTCGCGCGGACGTATCCCGGCGGCCTCGAGGCCGCCATCGACGACGGCACCGTGGCAAGCGACCTCAGTGCCGAAGACGCCGCTGGCTTTGTGACGGGACTCACAGAAGCCCGCTAGCTGCGGCTTTGTGCATTATGTAACTTAACGATGGTGTGCGTTTGTACCCTGACTTCGTGTAAACTACACGAGATTACGCGCTGGTTTCGTTAGACAGGTGTGGGGGGTCCAAAATGGTTGAGGGTGGAGCAACACACGACGAGGCGGTGAAGTCCGGCAAGCGCGGCGTTATCACGGCACTCCTGCTGTTGGTTCTCGTGTTCGGTCTGCTGGCGTTCGCCTATGCCTTCATGGGTGGTGACGAGCTTGTTGCGGACCTGCTGGGGGGCGGTAGCGACGAGCCCGTGGTAGTGACGCCGACGAAGCCGTCGACGCCGTCTACCGAGACGACAGACACTGCCGCTACCGATGACACAAGCACTGCCGAGGTACCCGGTGAGTCCTCAGAGGACACATCGACCGCGCTCGATACGAGCGGTGGCAACCGTGCCGCGGCCAGAGATGGAG
>CAZGNF010000252.1:0-2381 GCA_964527045.1 uncultured Coriobacteriaceae bacterium
GTACTTGAGTGCCATGACGACCTCGTCGAGCGCGGCGTTACCGGCGCGACGTGGGTGAACGTGACGGTTGGCGGGCTCGGGGAACGCGCCGGTAACGCCGCGCTCGACGAGGTCGTCATGGCACTCAAGTACCTCGAGGGAGTTGACCTCGGCACCGACACGACGATGTTCCATGAAGTCACGGACTTCGTCATGCGGGCGGCCGGTCGCACCATTCCCGCTTGGAAGCCGATCGTGGGCAGCAACATCTTCGCGCATGAGAGCGGCATCCATGCCGATGGCGTGCTCAAGAACCCGAAGACCTACGAGATCTTCCCGCCGGACGAGGTCGGCCTTGAGCGCCAGATCGTGGTCGGCAAGCACTCCGGATCCAAGACGATCGAGATGAAGCTGGCCGAGTTTGGAATCTTCGTCTCCCGCGAGGACGCAGCAGCGCTGCTGCCGACGGTACGATCGAAGGCAATCGAGTTCAACCGCTCGCTCTTTGACAAGGAGCTCGTGAAGATCTACAAGGACTTCACCGAAGAGCGCGAAGCGACCAGCACGTCCGCCAGCTAGTCATCGTGGTTACGATCAAGGAGCGTGATTCCTCTGCCCGGTAAGACGATCGCCGAGAAGATCTTCTCGGCTCACTCAGGCACCGACGCCCATGCGGGCGACATCGTGGTCGCCGACGTCGACTTCGTGATGGGGCAGGACGGCACCTCGCCGCTTGCCATCCGCGCGCTCGAGAACATGGGCGTGACCGAGGTCTTCGACCCCAAGAAGGTCGCCGTCGTCATGGACCACAGCTCGCCGAGCCCGATCGAGGGCGTCTCGGCGCTGCACACCATGATGCGCGAGTTCGGCAAGCGCACCGGCGCGACGGTGTACGACGTGGGCGAGGGCGTGTGCCACCAGCTCATTCCCGAGAAGGGCCACGTCGTTCCCGGCGATCTGATGGTCGGCTGCGACAGCCACACCTGCACGTACGGCGCGCTCAACGTGTTCTCCACGGGTGTGGGTTCCACCGACGGCGCTGCCGCGATGGCATCGGGCAAGCTGTGGTTCAAGGTGCCCGAGAGCATCAAGGTCACGTACACCGGCGCGCTGAAGCCCGGGGTGTATAGCAAGGACCTCATCCTGCACCTCGCAGGCGAGCTCGGCGCTGACGGAGCCACGTACGAGGCGCTGGAGTTCCACGGCCCGGTCATCGACGACCTCTCGGTCGAGGGTCGCATGACGATCTCCAACATGGCGATCGAGCTTGGCGCCAAGGCTGGCCTCATGAAGGCCGACGCCAAGACGCTCGCATGGTTCGAAGGCCGCGGCGAGAAGACGCCGAACCCGCAGGACCCGGATGCCGACGCCGTCTACGAGCGCGAGCTCATCTTCGACGCCAGCGCGATCGGCCCTCAGATTGCCAAGCCGCATGCCGTCGACAACGTGTCGCCGATCGAGGAGGTCGAAGGCACGCCGATCGCCGAGGGAGTTCTCGGGACGTGCACGAACGGGCGCCTCGAGGACTTCGCGATCGCGGCGAGCATCCTGAAGGGCCGCAAGGTCCACCCCGACGTGCGTTTCATCGTCGCCCCCGCGTCGCGGCAGATCCTGCTCGACGCAATCGAAGCCGGCTACATCCAGACGCTCGTCGAGGCCGGCGCTGCGCTCGTGACACCGGGCTGCGGCCCGTGCGTGGGCACGCACAACGGCGTGCCGAGCAACGGCGAGAACGTTATCTCCACGGCCAACCGCAACTTCAAGGGCCGCATGGGCAACAGCAACTCGTTCATCTACCTGGGAAGCCCGGCCACCGTGGCCGCCTCGGTCATCGAAGCCAAGATCACCGACCCGCGGAAGTACTTCGAGGGAGGGGAGCGCTAGATGACCATCTCGGCAAAGGCGTTCAAGTACGGCGACGACATCAACACCGACTACATCATCAGCGGCAAGTACAAATTCAAGAGCAACGATATGGAAGCCATGGCGCAGCATGCGATGGAAGAGCTTGACCCGAACTACTACGAGAAGGTGAAGCCAGAAGGCGGCTTCCTTGTAGCGGGCACGAACTTCGGCATGGGCTCCAGCCGAGAGCAGGCGCCGCTCGTTCTCATTCACAGCAACACGAAGGCGGTACTCGCCAAGACGTTCGCGCGCATCTTCTACCGCAATGCGATCAACACCGGCCTGCCGGTCGTGGAGTGCGACACCGACCTCATCAACGACGGTGACGTTCTCGAACTCGACCTGGAGGGCGGCGTGCTCAAGAACATGACGCAGGGGACCGAGATCCCGTTCCCGCCGTTGCCGCCGGTCATGGCGCAGCTGCTGGCCGACGGTGGGCTCGTCGAGCACTTCAAGAAGCACGGCGGATTCGCGCTCTAGACGCGCCAGCCGAGGGA
>CAZGNF010000253.1:0-2329 GCA_964527045.1 uncultured Coriobacteriaceae bacterium
GTCCGCGCCCTCGGGTACCTCGATCTGAACGGGGCGCCCCGCCGGCACATCCGCCTCCGGCTTGAGGAGTACGTTCCAAACGCCGAAAGCGGGGATTCCGATTGCGATCAACACGCCGACCAGAATCACCACCGTTCCGAGTGTCCGACGACGCGTCCTCGCATCCTCCGGAGTCGTCGGAGCCGAGACGGCCCCCTCGGGCGCATCCGGGATGACGACCGGGACCTCTCGGCTCCGCTCGGCGGGCGTGGGATTCCCCCGTTCTTCGCGTCTTCCGTCGCCTGCGCTCATCGCTCCTCGGGCTTTCGCTGACTATCGAGATACGCCTGCAGGATGATGGCTGCGGCGACCATATCGAGCCGCCCGCGCTGCCGTTTGGTATTGACCCCGCCCGAGCCCATTGCGCGTGAAGCAGTCGCCGAGGAGAGCCGCTCGTCAGCGTAGGTAACCGGCAGCGCAAGCTCCCTGCCCAGACGATCGCCGACAGCACGGACGGAGGCCGATTGCCGACCTTCGGAGCCATTCATGCTGAGTGGCAGACCGACGACCAGACCCGCAACGTCGTACTCTTCGACCAGCGTCTTGAGCGGACGGATATCTCGCGCCAGAAGTCGCGCATCCAACACCATCAACGGCGAAGCGATGGTGCCTGCCGGGTCGGAGACGGCAACGCCCACACGCGCCTCACCGATGTCGAGGCCGAGGAGCCGCATCGCGCTACCGAACGCCAAGCAGCCCGCGCGCGGCGTCGAGGGCCGAATCGATACCTGCGGGGTCCTTGCCACCTGCTTGCGCCATAGCTGGCTTTCCACCACCGCCACCACCCACATGCGGAGCCATCGTACGAATCACCGCACCGGCATCGAACCCTGCCGCGACGGCGTCGTCCGATCCCGCTGCCAGGAGCAGCGCGGTACCATCAACGTCAGCAGCTAGTACAACCGCACCGCCGAGAAGCTTCGCACGAAGCGCGTCGGCGATCTCGCGGAGCGCACCACCGTCGTCGGCGGTCACCCGTGCGACCACGAGCGGGTAGCCGGCATCAGCAGCCGACGCCACGAGTGCGTCGAGCTCTCCCGAGCCGCCACGACGCTTCGCCTCGGCAAGCGCGGCTTCGGTCTCCTTGAGCTTGCGCTGCAGCGCCTCGACCTTGCCGGGCAACTCGGTGTAGCGAGCCTTGAGCGTGCCGGCAAGCTCACCGAGCGTTGCCTCCTCGGCGTACACGTACTCAAGCGCGCCGAAGGACGTGACAGCCTCGATGCGACGCAGGTTGGCGCCGACGCTGCCCTCTGAGACGATCTTGAGGAAGCCGATCTCACTGGAGCGGCCAACGTGCGTACCGCCGCAGAGTTCCTTGCTGAAGTTGCCGACCTCGAGCACACGAACTATGTCGCCGTACTTCTCGCCAAAGAGCGCGGTCACGCCCATCTCACGTGCCGAGGCGAGCGAGGTCTCGTAGTTGCGAACCGGGTGATTCTCCATGATCTTCGCGTTCACGAGCCGCTCGACCTTCTCAAGCTGCTCGGCGCCGGGTGCCTCGAAGTGCGTGAAGTCGAAGCGCAGGCGGTCCGGCGTGACGAGCGACCCGGACTGGTGCACGTGCTCTCCGATGACCTTACGGAGCGCCCAATGCAGGATGTGCGTCGCCGTATGGTTACGACGGATGCGAGCACGGCGCGCGGTGTCGATCGCCGCATGCACGCTGTCGCCAACAGCGAGCGACCCGGATTCGAGCGTCCCGACATGCGACACGAGGCCGGGCATCGGGATACGGGTGTCGCTCACGTCGAAGCGCGCAGCTCCGGCCGAGATGACCCCGGCGTCGCCGACCTGCCCGCCCTGCTCGCCATAGAACGGCGTGGCGGCGAGCACGACCTCGGCCTTGGTGTCTGCGCCTATCGAGTCAACGGACTCGCCGTTCGCGATGATGCCCACAACGGTGGAGTCGCCAGCCTCAACCGCGTAGCCGATGAACTCGACGCCGCCTGACAGGCGCTTACCGATCTCGGCGAACGCGTTGCCGAACGCCGACCATGAGTCGTCCTTGACCGCAGCGCGCGCACGGTCCTTCTGCGCGTCCATCTCGACGTCGAACGCTGCCTGGTCGACCGTGAGGCCAGCCTCGGCAGCGATCTCCGCGGTGAGCTCGTAGGGGAAGCCATACGTGTCGTGAAGCGCGAACGCCAGCGTGCCGTCCAAGACGGTCTCGCCAGCGGCCTTCGTGCGATCGATCTCCTCGCCGAGGAACACGAGGCCCTGGCGGAGCGTCGTACCGAAGCGCTCTTCCTCGCTCGCGACGATTCGGCTCACGAGATCGTGGCGCTCCCGG
>CAZGNF010000254.1:0-2321 GCA_964527045.1 uncultured Coriobacteriaceae bacterium
AGCGCTGCGGCGTCGAGGTCACTCGCGCCAAGGTGCGTCGTGAGCGCATGGGCCACATCGAGCTGGCTGCACCGGTCTCGCACATCTGGTACTTCAAGGGTGTGCCGAGCCGCCTCGGCTATCTGCTCGACATAGCACCGAAGGACCTCGAGAAGGTCCTCTACTTCGCATCGTCCATCATCACCTCGGTGAATGACGATGACCGCGAAGCTGATCTTCCGATGCTCAAGGACGAGATCCTGGCCGACGTCGAGGCGCTTGACGCCGAGGCGATCGAAGAGCGCGCAGCCATCGAGGCCGAGCGCGACCGCCTGGTGGGCATTGCGAAGGGTGAGGTCACTCCCGAGGAGGGCGAGGAGCTCGACGAGGATGTCGACCCTGCCGATCGCATCAAGAAGCTCGAAGCCGAAGCCAAGCGTGACCTCAAGGATCTGGATGAGGAGTACGCGGAGCGCAAGGAGATTCTGAAAGAGGCGTTCGAGCGCTTCCAGAAGCTCTCGGTCAAGGACCTCATCAACGATGAGACGCTGTACCGCGAGATGAAGCTCCGCTACGGCGACTACTTCCGCGGCGGCATGGGTGCCGAGGCCGTCAAGGACCTGCTCAGGCAGATCGACCTTGAGGTCCTCGAAGGCGAACTCCGCGAGATCATCCGCGACGGCAAGGGGCAGAAGCGCCAGAAGGCCATCAAGCGCCTGAAGGTCGTTGCCGCATTCCGGGCATCGAAGAACCGTCCCGAGTGGATGATCCTCGACGCGATTCCCGTCATCCCGCCGGACTTGCGCCCGATGGTGCAGCTCGACGGTGGCCGGTTCGCGACCTCGGACCTGAACGATCTCTACCGCCGGGTCATCAACCGTAACAACCGTCTCAAGCGCCTGCTCGACCTGGGCGCCCCCGAGATTATCGTGAACAACGAGAAGCGGATGCTGCAGGAGGCCGTCGACGCACTGTTCGACAACGGTCGCCGTGGTCGTCCGGTGACCGGCCCGGGCAACCGGCCGCTCAAGTCCATCTCGGATATGCTCAAGGGCAAGCAGGGTCGTTTCCGCCAGAACCTGCTCGGCAAGCGCGTCGACTACTCTGGCCGTTCGGTCATCGTGGTCGGACCGGAGCTTAAGCTCCACCAGTGCGGCCTGCCGAAGGTCATGGCCCTCGAGCTGTTCAAGCCGTTCGTCATGAAGCGTCTGGTCGACCTTGATCATGCGCAGAACATCAAGAGCGCCAAGCGCATGGTCGATCGTGGCAAGAGCGTCGTCTGGGACGTCCTCGAAGAGGTCATCCGCGACCACCCTGTCATGCTGAACCGCGCACCTACCCTGCACCGCCTCGGCATCCAGGCATTCGAGCCTATCCTCGTTGAGGGTAAGGCCATCCGTCTGCACCCGCTGGTGTGCACCGCGTTCAACGCCGACTTCGACGGCGACCAGATGGCAGTTCACCTGCCGCTCTCCACGGAGGCGCAGGCGGAAGCGCGCGTGCTCATGCTCTCCACGAACAACATCAAGTCGCCCGCGCATGGTCGTCCGCTGACCGTTCCGTCGCAGGACATGGTCATCGGTCTGTACTACCTCACCACCGAGCGCAAAGCGGCGCCGGGCGAAGGCCGTGCCTTCCGCAACGCGAGCGATGCGCTGTTGGCGTACGACAACCGTGCGGATCTCGACCTGCAGGCGACGATCTTCGTTCGCCTCGAGCACGACATCGTCGAGGAATACATGGATGGCGGCAAGCCGATGCTGCGCGAGCGCACGGCTGGCGAGCGTATGGAAACGACGGTCGGACGTATCACGTTCAACCGCTCGATGCCCGAGGATCACCCCTTCGTGAACCACGACGTCGACAAGAAGCAGGTTTCGCGACTCGTCGAGGAGTGCTCCAACGTCTACTCGACCACGCAGATGGCCGCCACGCTTGACGAGCTTAAGCGCCTCGGCTTCCACTACGCGACCCGTGCTGGCGTCACCGTCGGTGTGTTCGACGCCGAGATTCCTCCGTCGAAGCCCGAGATCATCGGCCGAGGCGAGGTAAAGGTCGCCGAGATCGAGCGGCAGTACGATCGCGGTCTGGTGACCAAGGAAGAACGCCATCGTCAGATCGTCGATGTCTGGACTCACGTCACAGACGAAGTCGGCGACGCCATGGCCGTCAACTTCGAGAAGTTCAACCCCATCTACATGATGGCGAACTCGGGAGCCCGAGGTAACATCAAGCAGGTGCGCCAGCTGGCCGGTATGCGAGGCCTCATGGCGAACCCGAAGGGCGAGATCCTCGACCGCCCGATCAAGGCGAACTTCCGAGAGGGCCTCTCGGTCCTTGAG
>CAZGNF010000255.1:0-2316 GCA_964527045.1 uncultured Coriobacteriaceae bacterium
AGGATGAAGCATATGGAACATGGAACGCCCTTAGAGCAGGCTGCCATCGAGAAGAAGGCCGCGGCGGAGCTTGCGAAGAAGAAGAGGCCTGCCGCCCACCATACGAGTACGCCTGCGACCACCGGGACATCTGCGGAGGTGAAACTGCCGGCGCGGTAGAGCCGCACGACCGGCTCTGCGAGTACGACGAGCAACGTCGCGAGCGGGATGATCAGCACCGCCGTTGAGCGGAAGCCGCTCGAGAACATGGCCTTGAAGCCCGCCCAGTCCTTCTTCTCGGCGAGCGCGGAGAGCTCGGGGAAGACCGCGGTCGCGAGTGCAACCGCGAAGATTCCGTAGGGGAGCTGGTAGAACATCCAGGCGTACTGTAGGACTGCCGGGCCCCGGTCGGTGGCACCGAAGGCGTACGCGTTCCGGAAGGACACGGCAACGAGGTTGGTGATCGTGTACACGAGCAGCGGACCCATCTTGGTCGCGATGGTCCGTAGCGCGGGATGCTTCCAGTCGATTCTCGGCGTGTAGCGAATGCCGAGCTTTACGAGGCTTGGGATCTGCACCACGGCCATCGCCACGACGCCAAGCGTGGTGCCCACGGCCAGACCGGTGATGGCGAGCTGCGGATGCGTGTCCTTGAGCGGCACGTAGAAGCCAAGGAGCGTGATGATCACGACGACGTTGTTGAAGATGGGCGCAACCGCAGGCCAGAGGAACTTGCGGTAGGAGTTGAGGATGCCGGTCGTGACCATGCCTGCGCCGTAGAACACCACCTGGATCGCGAAGAAGCGGAACAGATAGACGGCAAGCTGGGCCTTCTCGGCGGAGATGCGAAACGTCTGCGTGCGTACGAACGGCTCGGCCCAGATCGTGCCGACCACCGCGACGACGCCCAGGACAAGCACGGTGATGTTGAAGACGTAGCTCGCGAACTTCCAGGCCTCGTCCTCGCCATCGCGCTGCATGCGCTCGATGAACAGCGGTATGAAGACCGAGGAAAGCACGCCACCCGCCGCAAGCTCGAAGATCATGTTCGGGATGTTGTTCGCTACGCTGTACGACGCCGAGAGAACCGTCACGCCGAGCGCGTACGCCATCGCCCATGTGCGCACGAAACCGGTGATACGCGACGTCGCCGTTGAGACCGACATGATCGCGGTCGATCGCGCTATAGACTGCTGAGCGGCGATGGTTCCTCCCCGATGTGCTTGTTGTATCGCGTCGATTGTAGCCGAGACGCGCCGTTTGCCGCTTGGGCAACACGCGCGCGTTGTGTTCCGGTATACTGGCGGTCGGGCACCCCGAAACGCGTTACCGTGGCGGTGCAGCTCCCTGAGCCGAGAGTTCCGGCTCGACGCATGTCCGAAACCGGTCGACAGGGAGGCGAGCGTGCGGCGGAGTCTTGTCATAGGCGCGATGTGCATCGTGCTCGCGCTCGCCGGCCTCACCGGCTGCTCCCGCGTCCCCGCATCCCCGATCGCAAACCCCGAGCCCGTGCTCGTCATCGTGACCGCTCCGCTCACCTGGAGTCAGGTGGCGTCCGGTGATATGCCCGTCCTCGGCACGCTCGTAGAGGATGCGGCATCCGGGCTGCTCGTGTCGCGAGAGCCCGAGGAATCGAACAACGTACTAGCTGTCTACCCGTCCGGGTCGGGCGAACAGATCGCCTCCACCGAGGTATCGGGTACACCCGCCGAGATGGACGTGGCGATCGCGGAGGCCATCGGGCGCGTCGCACCTGACACTGCGGTCGTGGTGGCTTCGCGCAGTGCGGGCGCAACGCCCGGGCATGGCGCTCCTGCGGGTGTCGTCGTCGTCTCGGGCGGCGGCTACGGGACAGGGCTCCTCACGAGTGCTTCGACGCGTCGCGACGGGCTCGTCACCGACGCGGACGTCGCGGCAACGGTCGAGCATATCGCCGGTGCGCCGGCACGTGCCACCGGCATCGCGATGTCGGTCGTCGATGACAGACACACGCCGGCCGAGCGGACAGCGTGGCTCGTGCGCGTCTCGACGTTCCTGGATTCGGTCGAACGCATTCGCGTTCCTATCTTCAACATCTACACGGCGGTCATGGTCGTCTTGCTGCTTGGAGGGTGGTTCATTGCCGAGCGGCACCGGAACGCCGCCAGGTACGCGTACTGGTCGCTGGTGCTCAGGCGGATCATCTTGCTCGGGTTGGTGCTCCCCACCGGTGCGACGCTGCTCCATGTCGTCGACCGGTTCCCGAGTGCACCCCCGCGCCTTGTGGCCCTGATGTTGGCCGCCTCCGGTCTCGTCTGGATATTCGCCGAGTTCGCCTGGGACAAATGGGGGACGGCC
>CAZGNF010000256.1:0-2078 GCA_964527045.1 uncultured Coriobacteriaceae bacterium
ACCTTCGGGTTATGAGCCCGACGAGCTACCAGACTGCTCCACCCCGCAATTCAACCGCCATGACGGCGGAACGAAAGGATAGCACCCCACCCTGGCACGCGCAACCCGCGCTACGGTCCTCACGCCCCCCGCATCCAGCGTGACCTGCGTCACGTTTCTCCTTACGAAGGGTATCGGTCGGCACCCCGCGCGCCGATAATCGCTATGGAAGACTAGACGCGTCGTCAGGCGGGTTTGTATGCGTGTGCGCGACAAGTGGATCGTCATCGTGATCGCCGTCGCTGCGCTGGCGGGCGGCGGCTACCTGATGTCGCGCGGAGACGCCAGCGCACCGGCAAGCGCGCCCGATCTGTCCGGCGCAGCGCCGGTTGCTGCAGCCTCCTCAGGTACCGGCTCTGCCGGGGCCGCAGTAGCGCCCAAGGTGATCGACGTTCCCACCCCTCCGCCAGGAGTCGCCCAGAAGGTGGCCGCTTCCGGCGTAGACAGCCTCACCGCCGAGGAACGAGCGGCATGGAACGCGTATCTCGCCGAAACCGCGAAGATCGTCAGCGAGAACAGCGACGGTCTCAGCGTCCGACTCGAAGCCGCGGTTGCGGCAATCAGATCCGGCGATGAAGCAGCACTTGGCGGGATGTTTGCACCTGATGAGCAGGTGGCGGCAAGCTTCGTCGCAGAGCGTGTTCGCGCGTACCCGCGCATAGAGAACTTTAAGGGGCAGGAGTCGGTGGGGGTGTTCTCGGTGGCCCAGGCCACCGTATACTTCGGATACGCAGTCGTTGAATGGGAAGACGGCGGAATCGTGTCCGAGCATACGATAGCCGTGCCAATGCGTTTCGTGAGTGGGTCGTGGTATCTCACCAGCATCGGCTCGGGAACCAAGGGCATCACGGCAATCCAGACGGTGAAGTTGTAGCGAAAATGGGAAGCGCAACGATGTGTACTTCGTTCCGGAGGTGGATGTGATGAGCGCGAGCCCTAAACTCGTGCGGATCGCTGGAGTGCTCGCACTCGCGATCGTGATGCTCGGGGTGGCCTCAGCAGCGTACGGGGTCGTGCCGACGACACCGGTGCTTCGCGATGCCTGGGTGAGCGATGTCGGCAAGGTCTCGCTCCGTTGGGACGCAGCCACCGACGCTTCTGGTCACGCCGTCGCGTACGACATCTACCGAGACGTCATCCCGATCTCTGCTGAGACCATCGTTTCACGTTCGCTGACGCCGATCGTCAGCAACTACGTGGGCATCACGATCCAGGTGAACGCCGCAGCCGCCGAGGTCACCCAGTCGTACGTTTGGTACTACGCTGTCGTCGCACGCGATGATCAGCCGACTCCCCTCAAGTCCGGACCCTCCATCTGCATCTCACCGAATGTCCATGGCTATCGCATGGACTCGAACATCGTCAGCTGCAACCGCTGCCATTCGACGCACGGCGCATATCAGATTCCGTATCAGAGCAAGGAACTCTGCTACACGTGCCACGGCAATACGAGCGCCGCGAGCACGCAGGGCGCCAAGAGCAGCAAGAACACGCAGGCCTCCTTCTACGACTACACCGGGCAGACTGCCGGTTCAAAGCACCGCAACCAATACATGATCGACAACAACAAGAACTGCGCTGCGTGCCACTCGCCGCATCGGTCTTCGTACTTCTATGACAACTCCGGGACCTACCAGGCCTCGAGTTCGTATCGCATGATGCTGCGCATCACCTATGGGACTGCGCTCTACGCGTACGTCAGCAACAACGCAGCTCCCGCCACGAACAACGAAGCGTGTCTCGGGTGCCACGGCGCGACGATGGTATTCGAGGGCAAGACGATCACCGGCTCTACGAGCATCGCGCTCGCCGGTGGCCCGAACGCCTTCGCGAACACCGCAGGCGACCACAACACGGCAGGCTACTCGGCAGCAGCGCACGGCAGCGCGACCATCTACAGCAACGACTACCCGGCCACCAGCCCGGGCGTTCAGTGCGAGGTCTGTCACGACAACCACGGCTCGGCGACAACGCGGCTGATCGACTACCGCCGCAGTCGCACGACCGATGCGAACGCCAACAAGCAGGCTGGCCTGTGC
>CAZGNF010000257.1:0-2048 GCA_964527045.1 uncultured Coriobacteriaceae bacterium
CGATGGGCTCTGGCGACAAGGCCTTCGACGGTGCGTGCCTCAAGTGCCACCGCGACACCGCTGGTGCGGCTGGTATCGGCGTGGATCAGTAGAGCCCGCGGAGGCTACGGCTAGGCGATGGGCGGGCGATAGTCTCTTGGCCAGGCCTTTCGCCACGAGAACAGCTGCCGCTTAAGGATTTCGGTCTTTGGTGTGTGGACATCTGTGAACGCCAGTGACCCGGGAATCTTCGGAATCAGCGTGGCACCCATAGCTCGCCGCCACGCATAGAACCCCCACGAGAGGATGCGCTTGGCTCGCGGGTAGCCGCGACCGTGGGTCTCGGCTAGGCGCCCGAAATCGGAGTGCAGAACCTCGGCGATCATCTCGGACTTCCGCCCGGGCTGGTGTCGATCGACGGCCGTGATCCGCGGCATCCGGCGAAAGACGCGGCCCTCTCGTTCGAGTCGCAGCCAGAGCTCGTAGTCCATCGCGAAGTGGTAGCTCTCGTCGAGCATCGGCTCTGTAAGCGCACGTCGCCTGATGAACGCGACCGGTTGCCCGATGAAGTTCGTGATCTTGAGAATGCGTCGCGAGAATGGTGGCACCCAGATCATCCAGATGATGCGTCCGTTCTCATCGACTTGCGCGGCGTGCCCGTAGGCGACATCGACGTCGGGATGGCGCTCGAAGAATGCCACCACGTCCTCGATCACATGGTCGTCAAAGTACGCGTCATCCGAGTTGGTCCAGCCAATGATGTCGCCTGTCGAGAGCGCGAACGCCTTGTTGATCGCGTCGGCCTGACCGCGGTCGGGTTCGCTGCGCCACGTGATACCCTCGGCAGCTTCGAGCAACTCCACGCTGCCGTCCGTGCTCCCGCCGTCCATCACGATGTGTTCGATGTTCGGGTACGTCTGTACCGCGACAGAGCGCAGGCTGCTGCCGAGCCACTCGGCCTGGTTGAACGATGGCGTGAGAATCGAGACGAGGGGCTGCTCGCTCATCGGTACTCCTCCGGCCACGTGCTCTTGCGCGAGAACAGCTGCCTGCGCCAGAGGCCCGCGAGCGGATCCACCGGTGCCGAGAAGGCGAGCTGCGAAGGGATGCTCGGGATGAGGAACGCACCGCACACACGCTGCCGGAGGTAGAAGCGCGTAGACGCGGGCGCGGCGCCGTACATCGCCGAGAGACGCTCGCTGTCGGCGGCGTGGATGTCGAGCATCGTGAGCGACTTGCGTTGCGGCTGGTGCCGGTCGATCGCCAGGATCCGCGGGATGCGGGCGAACACGGCGCCGCGGCTTGCGAGTCTCAGCCAGAGTTCGTAGTCGAGCGTGAAGTGGAAGGATTCGTCGAGCATCGGCTCTGCGAGCACGCGCCTGCGGATGAACACAGCCGGCTGGCTGATGAAGTCGACGATCCTGAGCAGCCCGGCGTCGAATCTCGGCGCCCACAGAACCTGGATCACCGCACCGTTCGCAGCTGTCTGCAAGCAGTGGCCGTACGTTACGTCGACCCTCGGGTGCTTCTCGAAGAACGCGACGACGTCGGCGACGACCCGGTCGTCCACGTACGCGTCATCCGAGTTGATCCAGCCGATGATGTCACCCGTCGAGAGCGAGAACGCCTTGTTGATCGCGTCGGCCTGACCGTTGTCCACCTCGGAGCGCCATGTGATCCCCTCGGCCGCATTAAGCAGTTCTACGCTGCCGTCGGTGCTCCCGCCGTCCATTACCACATGCTCGACGCTCGGGTAGGTCTGCAGCGCGACCGAGCGGAGATTCTCAGCCAGCCATACGGCCTGGTTGAACGAGGGAGTGAGTATCGACACACGGAGGCGGCTCATGAGCGGCGCTCCCACGCGCCGGTCACGTCGGCGTAGTACGCCAGATACGACTGCGCCTGTGCGTGCACCGAGAACCGCTGCTTCGCTCGCGCTGCACCGGCCACGCCGAGGCGGGCGCGCAGCGCGGGGTCGCCGAGAAGCGATGCGAGCTTCTCGGCAAGGGCGTCAGCGTTCCCGGCTTCGAACAGCAGGCCGCTTACGCCGTCTTCGACCACTTCAGGGA
>CAZGNF010000258.1:0-2028 GCA_964527045.1 uncultured Coriobacteriaceae bacterium
GAACGACGTGTGCAGCCGCCTGTCCTCGCCCACGTCGTTCAACCAGACGGTTGCGGCCACCGGCAGGCTCTCCAGCAGCAACCCCAACCTGCAGAACATCCCCGTCCGCAGCCCCCTCGGGCTGCGTATCCGGGCCGCGTTCGTCGCTGCCGAGCCGGGCGATCTCATGGTCTCGGCGGACTACTCGCAGATCGAACTGCGCGTGCTTGCTCACCTTTCGGGCGACCAGGGGCTTATCGACGCGTTCACCTCGGGGCACGACTTCCACGCCGTCACCGGGTCGCGCGTCTTCGGCGTGGACCCGACCGATGTCACGCCCGAGATGCGCCGCAGGGCCAAGGCCGTCAACTTCGGCATCGTCTACGGGCAGAGCGCCCACGGCCTGGGCGAGACGCTCAAGATCGGTTACGGCGAGGCGCAAGAGATGATCGACCGCTATTTCGCGACGTTCCCGCACGTGCGCGAGTTCCTCGATCGCACGGTCGCCGAGGCACACCGCGAGGGCTTCGCGGTGACGATGTTCGGCCGCAGGCGACCCATCCCGGAGCTTGCGAGCAGCAACTTCAACCTGCGCTCATTCGGCGAGCGCACGGCGATGAACCACCCGATGCAGGGCACGGCCGCCGACATCATGAAGCTCGCGATGGTCGAGGTCGACCGACGGCTGCGTGCCGAGGGATTCGCCAGCCGAATGGTGTTGCAGGTGCACGACGAACTCATCTTTGAGGCGGTGCCGTCCGAGCTCGAGCGTCTCGCGGCGATGGTGCGCGAGGCGATGAGCGGGGTCGTGGAGCTTGCGGTGCCGCTTGAAGTGAGTGTCGGCTCGGGCCGGGACTGGGCAAGCGCGAAGTAGACGCGGTACTGAGCCGGGGAGGATCCGTGCGGGGGAAGATCCTGGTCGTTGACGACGAAGCGGCGATTCGCGACGTCGTGAGACTCAACCTCACAGCCGAGGGCTACGACGTCACGTGCGCGGAGGACGCGTCGCGTGCAATGGCGGCATTTCGTGCCGGGCGCTTCGACATGGCGATACTCGACATCATGCTGCCTGACGGAGATGGGTTCGAGTTGGCGCGGGCGATGCGCGAGGACTCGGATCTGCCGATCATGATGCTCTCTGCGCGCGACACCGACGTGGACAAAGCGGTCGGTCTGGGCATGGGCGCTGACGACTACGTAACGAAGCCGTTCAGCCCGGTTGAGCTCGTCGCGCGCGTGAAGGCTCACCTGCGCAGGTACGCAGGGAGCGCGTCGCCGCATGCGCCCGAGACGATCATCCACGCGGGCGCAGTGAGCGTGGACGTGGCCCGCCGCACGGTTCACGTTCGCAGTGCCGAGGTCGAGCTCACAGCGAAGGAGTTCGATATCCTGCGGATGCTTGCCGAGCAACCGGGGCGGGTCTACACGAAGGCGCAGATCTACGAGCACGTGTGGGACGAGGAGGCGTTCGGCGACCTCTCCACGGTGCAGGTGCACGTACGCCGCCTGCGCACCAAGATCGAGGAGCAGCCCGATGAGCCGACGATCATCACGACCGTGTGGGGTATCGGCTACCGGCTCGAGGGGGGTCGCTAGGTGGCTTGGGCAATCGCGATCGCGGCGCTTCTGACGGGTCTTGCCGCGGGCCTTGCGCTCGGCGCGAGGTCTCGTGTCCGTGTGCATCGGCTCCGCAATGGCGTGCACGAGCTCGTCTCGGGCAACCTCGGCCACCGCATCATACTTGCGGGGCGCGACGATGCGGCCACGATTGCCGAGGACCTCAACCAGTTCGCAGACAATCTGCAGACCGAGCGCGAGGCGATCCGGGCGCGCGAGGACTCACGTAGGCGGCTGCTCGCCAACATCTCACACGACCTGCGCACGCCGGTGGCGTCGATCGGCGGGTACGTCGATGCCCTGCAGCGTGGTCTCGGCGACGACCCCACGCGTTACCTCGCGGTCATCGCCGCCAAGACCGACGAGCTTGCCGAGCTCACCGATGACCTCTTCTACGAGGCCCGGCTCGATTCCGGCGACCTGGTCCTCGCG
>CAZGNF010000259.1:0-2020 GCA_964527045.1 uncultured Coriobacteriaceae bacterium
CCACAACTTCAAGGGTGGTCCCGGCGGTCACGGTTCGCACTTCCACCGTGCTCCGGGTTCGGTCGGCATGTGTGCCAGCCCGTCGCGCGTCCTCAAGGGCGTCGGCATGCCTGGCCACATGGGTAGCGAGACCGTGACTGTGCGCAACCTCGAGGTCGTGAGGACCGACGCCGAGCAGAACCTGCTCATCGTCAAGGGCGCAGTGCCCGGCGGCAAGGACGGCTTCCTGACGATCCGACTCGCCTGATCACCGCTGAGAGCGGCGGGCTTTTTCAAGGAGTGAACGATGGCAACTGTTGAAGTAAAGGACATGAGTGGCAAGAAGGTGGGCACGGCGGATCTCGCCGACACCGTCTTCGCCATCGCACCGAACACGTTCGCGGTGCACCAGGTGGTGCGGAGCCAGATGGCTGCGCGTCGCCAGGGCACGCATGACACCAAGGGCCGCAGCGAGGTCTCTGGTGGTGGCGCGAAGCCGTGGCGTCAGAAGGGCACCGGTCGTGCCCGCCAGGGTAGCATCCGTTCCGGCCAGTGGAAGGGCGGTGGCGTCATCTTCGGGCCGACGCCGCGCAGCTACGCATTCAAGGTGCCGAACAAGGTCGTGAAGCTCGCGATGCGCAGTGTCCTCTCGGCAAAGAACAATGACGGCGAGCTTTACGTGGTTGACGGGTTCGGTATAGCCGAGCCGTCCACCAAGCAGGCCGCTGCAATTCTGAAGGCGCTCGGCATCGAGAAGCGCGTGACGATCGTCGTGGAGAACGACGATGTGAACACGATTCTCTCGTTCCGCAATCTCCCGAAGGCACGTATCATCACCGCCTCCGAGGCGAACACGTACGATCTCGTTGATAATCAGTCGGTTCTCTTCACCAAGCCGGCTCTCGAGTGGCTTGAGGGGGTGCTGAAGTAATGTACGACGCACGCAACATCATCATCCGCCCCATCGTGTCAGAGAAGTCGTATGCGCTCATGGAGCTCAATCGCTACACGTTCGAGGTGGACAAGCACGCAAGCAAGCCGCATATCGCTCAGGCCATCGAGGAGATCTTCGGTGTGACCGTCAAGGGCGTGAACACGATCAACGTGCCGGGCAAGCCTCGCCGGCTGCGTTACAGCAAGGGTGTGACCCGTACGTGGAAGAAGGCGATCGTCACGCTGAAAGCCGGCGAGAAGATCGATCTGTTCGAGGGTCGCTAAGGCACCCTGGGTTTGGTGATGGTTGTCGGTTCGAGCTCCACAATGGAGTCGCCCGGCACCGTGGTAGGTCCGGCGTCGAGTCGCCGAGCGTGTGAAAGACGCTCAGTCCCAGGCGACGCGGCCATCGGACGGAAGGAGAGGACATGGGACTGAAGAAGTACAAGCCGACCTCGCCGGGTCGCCGTTTCCAGACGGTCTCTGATTTTGCGGAGATCACGCGGTCGACCCCGGAGAAGTCGCTGCTGGAGCCACTGCCGAAGAACGGCGGTCGCAACAACAACGGTCGTATCACCACGCGTGATCAGGGTGGCGGCCACAAGCGCCGGTACCGCAAGATCGATTTCAAGCGCAACAAGGATGGCGTTCCCGCCAAGGTCGCGACGATCGAGTATGACCCAAACAGGTCGGCCCGTATCGCGCTGCTGCACTACGCCGACGGTGAGAAGCGGTACATCCTGTGCCCGCAGAAGCTGTCGGTCGGCGATATCGTCATGTCGGGTGTCGACGCTGACATCAAGCCCGGCAACGCGCTGCCACTAGAGAAGATCCCGACCGGTACGGTCGTGCATGCCATCGAGCTTCAGCCGGGACGCGGTGCGGCGATTGCCCGCTCCGCCGGTACCTCGGCACAGCTGATGGCGAAGGAAGGCCCCTACGCGATCCTGCGTATGCCCTCCTCGGAGATGCGTATGGTTCCGCTCGTCTGCCGCGCCACCATCGGTGTCGTCGGCAACCCGGAGCACGAGGGCATCTCGATCGGTAAGGCCGGTCGCAAGCGCTGGGCCGGTGTTCGCCCGACCGTTCGTGGTACCGCGATGAACCC
>CAZGNF010000260.1:0-2007 GCA_964527045.1 uncultured Coriobacteriaceae bacterium
CTGCTGATATGCCCTGGCTGCGCCCGGAGGTCGTGCGACTGCTCTGGGAGTCGCGCGATGGTGCGCAGGTCGTCATCCCGCTCACCGAGAAGGGCTCCGAGCCGTTGCTCGCCCTCTACCACCGCGACTGCCTCCCGGCCGCCCGCACGGTGCTTGAGTCCGGTCGTCGGCGCGTCGTGGCTATCCTGCCGTCTCTCAAAGTCGTCGAGGTGCCGCTCACCGAGCTCCTCACCGTCGATCCCGAGTTGACGAGCTTCGTCAACGTCAACACTCCCGAGGACCTCAGCGACGTTCGCGATGGCACTGCTCCGCTCCCTCGCAGCGAAGAGGGCCGGGACGTGCGTGTCTCGGTCATCGAGGTCGGCACGCGTCGTCCGCGGGGCATGCCGAGCGAGCGTGCGGTTACCATTGACATGAATGGCACGGAGATCGCCACTGTGCAGGCGACGCCCGACGACCTCGAAGAGATGGCGGTCGGGTTCCTGGTGGCCGAGGGGCTGCTGACCGATCGTGACGCGTTCCTGGGCGCCGATGTGGATGCCAAGCGCGGGCTGGTCTATGTGCGAAGCGACGAGCCGGTGCCTGACGACCTCGTCTATCGGCGGCGGTACATCACGGCGGGTTGCGGCAAGGGCGTCACGTTCGCGTCGCTCGGACACACACTCGGCCTCGAAGCCGTCACCTCGGATGAAGTCGTGGATTCTGACGCGCTCTACGACATGATGGGCCAGATGTCGCGGCAGGCCACAGCGTACCGCGACGCCGGCGGCATGCACGCATGCGCGCTTGGCCGAGACGGCCAGGTGGTGCTCGTGCGTGAGGATGTCGGTCGACACAACGCTGTCGACAAGGTGCTTGGCAGGGCGTGGATCGACCGCATCACGGTCGAGGGTGCCGTGCTTCTCACGACCGGACGCATCAGCTACGAAATGGCTGTGAAGGCCGCCAAGGCCCGCGTTCCGGTGGTCGTCTCGCGCACTGCGGTGACCGATCTTGCGGCCGAGGTGGCCGCTGTCGTTGGCGTTACCCTTGTGGGCTACGCACGCGGCGGCAAACTCGTCGTCTACACGCGACCCGATAGAGTGTCGCTTCCCGAGGAGGACGTTCAGTGATCACTGTTGAGGAGGCCCGCGCGACCGTTCTGTCGGGCATCGGCGTGCTTGAATCGGAGCGCGTCAGCGCGCTTGAGGCGATCGGTCGCGTGCTTGCTGCGGATATCGTCTCGGACATCGATGTCGCGCCGTTCGACAACTCCGCGATGGACGGCTACGCGCTGCGGTATGCCGACGTCGCCGCCGCTAGCGAGGACGCCCCCGTGCGTCTGCGCGTCGTCGAGCATGTGCCTGCTGGCGCCTTCCCGGCCAAACCGATCGGTTCCGGTGAAGCGACTCGCATCATGACTGGCGCTCCGGTGCCCGAGGGCGCGGACGCAGTCGTGATGGTGGAGCGCACCGCCGAGGAGAACGACGGTGCTGTGGCCGTCATCATGGCATCAGTCCGTGAGGGCGAGAACATCCGCCGCAAGGCGGAAGACGTGCGCAGCGGCGAGGTCGTTCTCGCCGCGGGAGAGGTTGTCGGACCCGCGGCGATCGGGCTTCTCGCGGCCGTGGGTGCCGCTCGGCCGCTCGTGTACCGCAGACCGCGAGTCGCGATCGTCGCCACCGGGGACGAACTCGTGGCGATCGACGAGTATCCGGGTCCCGGCAAGATCCGCAACTCCAACTCCTATTCGCTCGCAGCCCAGGTGCTCGACGCAGGCGGGGAGCCGCATGTGCTTGAGGTCGCACGCGACAACTTCGAGGACACCGTCGCGATCCTCTCCCGTGCTCCCGAGTTCGACTTGATGGTGAGCACCGGCGGTGTCAGCATGGGCGACTACGATGTCGTCAAAGACGTGCTCGAGCGCATCGGCACGATGGACTTCTGGAAGGTCGCCATGCGTCCCGGCGCGCCGCAGACGCATGGGACCATCGGGGGCACGCCGTTCTTCGGCCTGCCGGGCAATCC
>CAZGNF010000261.1:0-1986 GCA_964527045.1 uncultured Coriobacteriaceae bacterium
CGAAGCGACGAGTTTCACCGCGCCGCCCTTGTTGATGTAGGCCGCCCAGTCCTCAAGGGTCTTGATGCTCTCGGCATCTGAGAGCGCCTTGGGGATCGCGATCGCCCACGTGTTGTTCGCCGGCGCGCGCTCAAGCCATTCGATGCTGTTCTGCGTGGCGTCGAGGTCCTTCACCATCTCGTACGACGTCTGCGCGTCCTTGCTCACACCCGGATCGATCGTCGTGCCGGTGAAGAACTGCGTGAGCGCAGTGCCCGTGTACTCAGCGTATATATCGATCTCGCCGGCGAGAAGCGCCTTGCGGACGACTTCGGTGGTGCCTGTCTTGGTCTTGTCGATGACCGTGAAGCCGTTCTCCTCCAGCATCGCGATCATGATCTGGCCGAGAACCCCGCCTTCGGTATCGATCTTGGAGCCGACGGTGACCGGACCCTTAGGGGCCGTCGTGTCACCAGTATCAGTTGTCCCGCTTGTCCCACAACCCGTCACCGCAAGCGCGAGAGCCCCGACGAGCACGAATACTAGCGCGCGCTTGAATAGCATGGTGTCTCCCTCCGTCCTGGTCGGCGCAGTTCCGTCGACCTTCAGAGGTGTTCATACCCTTTGGGCGTCACGCCTTCTACTTCTTGGTCTTGGCGGGCTGCACTTGGATGGTCGCGATATCGACCACGTTCTCCTTGTTGATCTCCTTGTAGTACCACTTGCCTGATTTCGCGTCGTAGAAGATGTCGTCGTCCTCTGCCTTAAGGGTGCGCGTCTTGCCCTTGACGTCCACGACCGTAACCACGAAGCCCTCCTCGGGCGTGATTGTGACTTTGTTCCCACGAGGTGTGTAGAACAGGTGATCGACAGCTTTCGCCCACTCCTCCGCCGTCAAGCCGAGGTCGGTGTAGCTCCGAGGAGGCCGGCTGCTTGGCCACGTGCCGTTCTTGGCGTAGTAGTCGAGCATCAGTTGGATCATGCCGCGGGAAATCTCGCTGAACGTCGACCCCAACGTTGTGAGAGACTCGACCGGGAAGTAGTGCACAGAACACCCGAGCGTGCGCATCGGTTGCTCCGCGGTGGGGGTATCGATCCAGGCGTACACGCCACCCTCGGGACACGCAGGCTCGGTCTTGATCCACGACCCGACAAGACTCTGTATCGTTGCGGACCAGCCTCCGTTCTGCAGGTAGTACGCAAGATCCGCCTTTGACACGACCGTTCTGTTCGCCAGACAGGTCGTGTCCGACGCTTTCGCCCTCGCATTCACGACCGCTGGAACAGCGATCATGATGAGGACGCTGAGAATGAGAACGACGGTCATGAGCTCGACCAGTGAGAAACCGTCATCACGATGCTTCATCGCTGGGCCTCCGGTATCCGAACTCCACGCCCGACCAGGAGCGCAGAGAGCCCATGCTCATCCGGGTTGGGACACGACACCACGGTCCCGTCCGCAGATGCGGTGACGACATACGGCTTCGAGGTCGCCGGACACACAAGATCAGCAGGAAGTTCGTTTCCATCAATCAGCGCTGCCGAGAACATCCAGAGGTTCTCGACACACGCATCACAGTCACCCTTGGTGGTGTAGATGCCCGTCCGTATCGGATGCTGTGGTTGCAGGCTCTGGACAAACGCCGGTCCGCGCCAGGCGATAACCACGAGACAGAGGATACAGATCGCATACAGCACTGCAGGCGGCACGCCTCGAAGGCGCTTCGCCTCCGGCTCGGGGGTCGCGGGCCGGGCCTCCACTCGCGCATCTGCCGCCGCCATCGCACACGCAAGACAGAGGTCGGGTTGCCCCTCCTCAAGCGGCGCTCCACAACGACTGCACGTCTGGTCCGTTTGCGCACTGCCCACGCGTGGCTCCTTCCCCTTGAGAACCTGCTACCGAGTGTAGCACCCACGCGTGCGGGTGGCTTTCCTCGACGAGGGAAACTAGACTTGATGCGTTTGGACGCCACTCACCGATCGGAGCTACCGTGACGCGCTTCTACC
>CAZGNF010000262.1:0-1979 GCA_964527045.1 uncultured Coriobacteriaceae bacterium
CGCCTGGACCTCTTTGCGGCCGACCACACCGTCGCCCCATCTCTTGGCCTGCAGATAGACGTTCTCGAGGCCGAGCTTGTCCAGCTTGATAACCCCATCGACACCCCCGTCGCCTGACCGACCAAGCGTCGCTCCAGCGTCGTCGGCAATGCCGCCGTACCCAAGCTTCAGCATCAACTGCACGATCAGACGCTCGAAGAACGCGGGCGTCATCGACTTCACGCGGTCGAGTACCTGCTCAGCAAGTGCGGCGTTGTGTTCGACGAAGGCGCTCGCGATCGCCTCCTCGGGAGTCTCGGGTCGGGGCGCCGCGACGGCATCCTCCTGCGTCGGTGCACCGTTCCCGCCCTTGGGTCTAGAAGCGCGATGAAAAACGAGGTGAGATCATCGCGGAATTGTATGTAATGTCTGTTCGGCCGGTATGAGTTACGCTCCCTCTCGTCGTATCTACCTTTGCCGGCGCAGAGCGCCGTGTCCGCGGGGAGATGCGATGCTGGGCAGACGTTCCGACGAACCCGAGATGTTCCACTTCGTGACGATGGAGGACCTGGTTCCAGCCAATCACCTCCTTCGGCGCTTGCGCTCCGCCCTCGACCTGAGCTTCGTGCGAGAGATGGTCGCGTCCCAGTACTCGTCGATCGGCCGGGCGTCGGTGGACCCGGATGTCGTCGTTCGGATGCTGGTCCTGCAGTACCTGTACGACTTCTCGGAGCGGCAGGTCTGCGACGAAGTGACGATGCACGCCGGGTTCCGTTGGTTCTGCGGTTTGTCGTTCAACGACAAGGTGCCGGATCAGTCGACGTTGGTGAAGCTGCGCAACCACAAGTGGGTCGGCACCGGTCTGTGGGAGCGCGTGCTGGATGCAACGGTGCGGGCTTGCGAAGCGGCTGGGATCGCCCGACCGGACCGGATGGCCGTAGACGGCACCCAGATCACGGCGAACGCCTCGATCAAGTCCCTGTCGGAGATCCCGGCGCCTCTGACGCTGCTGAGTTGCGCCGATCCGGCACCCGAGAGTATCGCGGTGCCCGAGCCGACGCCGCGGGACCCACCGGCTCCGTTGCGCGTGGAAGAAGGGGATCGTGAACGCGGGCTGCGCAGCAGTGGCGACCCGGACTGGCATGGCGAGAAGTTCAGCAACGCGACGCACCGTTCGACGACCGACCCCGAGGCGCGGCTGTACCGAAAGGGACGAGGGCAGGAAGCAAGGCTTCGGTACCTGGGACACTATCTGGTGGACGTGCGCAGTGGCGTGATCTATGGGGCGATGGCGACGCAAGCGACAGGCTGTGCCGAGCGGGAGGCGGCGTGCGCGCTTCTGGACCGTCTGTCCGTTCTGCCGGATGACTTGGTGATGGACCTGGGATATCGAGATGGCAGCTTCCTGGCGTCCGTGATGGAGCGTGGGGTGAGCCCACTGGTTGGGCTGGGCCATGAGCCGCTTGAACAAGAGCCGCAATGGACCCGACGGACCTTCGATGTCGAGCGGCAGCGCAAACGGGCCGAGGCCCTGGCGTCCGCGCGGGCTCGAAATGCTGCCCGCATCGCAGCTCGCACTGCGGCCGGTCGCCGAGCGCAGCGGCAGAGAACGCGCATCGAGCATCTGTACGGTGAAGCCAAGGAGCATCATGGTCTCGATAGAGCTCGTGGTCGGGGCCTGTGCCGAATGGACGAGCAGGTTAAGTTGACGGCAATCGTTCAGAACCTGAAGCGTCTGGCCGACAGCCGGGGCTTCCGGCGGGCGATGGGAGCTATAGCCCGTGCTTCCGTCACGCTTCCTGGTCGCCACAGAGCGCTTCTGAGGGCCTCCAGGACCGTCTGCCCGGCGATCCGGACCCGCCTCGCTCGTTTCGCACTCGCGCGAGGTGGGGCGTCACAGACGGCACCCTACCGCCGCCGGCTATCTGTCGGCGGCTGGAGGAGCCTTTCTTCATCGCGCTTCTAGAGCGGCGATGGAAAGCCCGAAACTCCTCGGACTC
>CAZGNF010000263.1:0-1978 GCA_964527045.1 uncultured Coriobacteriaceae bacterium
TGGCCGTGTTGGCCAGGTAGTTGGCGTGCACGCCCGGGTTGGACGGGTTGGCACCAACGTCGGAGAGCAGAATGCCGCTGCCGTCACCGGCGCCAGTCGTCCATGTGTAGTAGTCGGGGTAGCTCCACGTCGCTTCGTGCTGATTCGGGTGACAGGCGCCGCATTCGGCCGTACCCGATGCGATCGCCGCGATCACGAAGGGCTTCGTACTTGAATGGCACGTCGCGCACCCGTACTTCTCCGTCGACTCTGCCGGGTACTTCACGTGCTCGGCAAGCAGCGAACTGGAGTGGCAGGCGACGCACACCGTGCCGGAGATTCCTGCGTCGTGCTGCCCGTCGAGTGCCGTCTCGTCGTGGCTGAAGATGCTCGGATACGACGGGTTGTGGCAGTCCAGACAGTCGTAGTAGCGCGCTGTGATCCCGGACTGCCGGCCAAGTGGCGAGAGCGGGTAGTAGGCGTACGCAGGGTCGACTGATGCCGTCGTCCCGTGAACGTATGTCGATGTGGCCGGCCAGGTGGAGATATGACATGACGCCAGACATGAGCCCGCCGGACGTTCCGAGAAGATGTCCCCCTGATGATCGATCTCTGAGTCGAAGTAGTACGCATGACACGCCGTGCAATTCGTGAGCGGGTGTGTCTGCGCGGTTATCGCATGACAGTCCGAGCAGTTCGTAAAGTCCACAGGCATTGTGTCGGCGTAGGCCACCCCGCAACCCAATACGACGACGAACGCGATCGAGAGCGCACCGAGAACTGCTCCGCGAAACCGCCGAGTCACACCTCGAGCCGAGAACCTGACCGCTCTCGTCACAAACACACCCCCATTTGTGGGAATCAGACTGTCCGATGCCTCCCCCCGGAAGCGTCAGTCGGTCTCCCTTGCGCAGTCATTGTACCCCGAAACATCTAGCCGAGGTCCTCCGGCACGGCGATATGCCCCGCAACAGCAGTCGCGGCCGCGACCGCCGGCGAGCCGAGATAGACCTCGCTCGTCGGGTCGCCCATGCGACCGACGAAGTTGCGGTTCGTGGTCGCCATCGCTCGCTCCCCTGCTGCCAGGATGCCCATATGACCGCCAAGGCACGGGCCGCACGTCGGCGTCGAGACCGCAGCGCCCGCATCGAGGAAGATGTCGAAGAGTCCCTCATGCATCGCATCGCGATAGATCTGCTGCGTCGCCGGCAGAATGATGAGGCGCACGTCCGGATGCACGTGACGACCCTTGAGAATCTCGGCGGCAACCCGCAAGTCCTCGAGGCGCCCGTTCGTGCAGGAACCGATGACAACCTGGTTCACCCAGATGTCACGCGAGTCCTCGGCAGGGCGGGTGTTGCTTGGCAGGTGCGGGAACGAGACCGTCGGCTTGATGGCCGCGGCGTCGATCTCGTAGACGTGCGCGTAGTCGGCATCCGGATCCGAGAAGTACTCGGTCCACGGACGCTCGGTGCGACCCTGCATGTAGGCGCGGGTCGTATCGTCGACAGCGATGATACCGCTCTTGCCGCCAGCCTCGATCGCCATGTTGCAGATCGTCATCCGGCCTTCCATGCTGAGTGACTCGATAGTGTCACCGGTGAACTCCATCGCCTGATAGAGCGCCCCGTCCACACCGATGAGCCCGATGATGTGCAGGATGATGTCCTTCGCGCTCACCCACGGCCCCAGCGCGCCGGTCACGTTGAACTTGAGGCTCGGCGGTACCTTGAACCACGCCTCGCCGGTCGCCATGCCGACCGCAGCGTCGGTCGAGCCCACGCCTGTCGCGAACGCACCCAGCGCGCCGTACGTGCACGTGTGGCTGTCTGCGCCGATGATGACGTCGCCAGCACCGACGACGCCCTGCTCGGGCAGAAGCGCGTGCTCGACACCCATGCAGCCGATCTCGTAGTAATGCGAGATGCCCTGCGCCTTCGCGAACTCGCGCATCATCTTCGCCTGCTCGGCGCTCTTGATGTCTTTGTTGGGCGTGTAG
>CAZGNF010000264.1:0-1319 GCA_964527045.1 uncultured Coriobacteriaceae bacterium
GTCTGGAAGCTCACCGACCTCGTCGAGAAGCCCCCGGTGAACGATGCGCCGAGCAATCTCGCCATCTTCGGCCGGTATCTGCTCACGCCGGCGATCATGAAGATCCTCCCCACGATCGAGCCGGGTCGCGGTGACGAGATCCAGCTCACCGACGCCCTGCGCGAGCTGCTCAAGACAGAGGATATCTACGCGCTCACGATGGATTGTAGTGGGTACGACACCGGTAACGTGCTCTCATGGCTCGAGGCGAACGTCTCGCTCGCGCTTGAGACCGAGGAGTACGGGCCCGCGTTGCGGGACAGCCTCAAGAAGCTGTTGGGGTAGAGGGCGAAGATACGTCTGCGCGCACGCGCACGAGGCATGGAGGCACAACGTGTCCGGACTCTTTGAAGGCAAGCGCATCCTGGTCACCGGCGGCACGGGCTCGCTCGGCCAGGTGCTCACCCGCAGGCTTCTCTCGGGTGCCGAAGGCGTTCCGGAGAGCGTCACCGTCTTTTCGCGCGACGAGGCAAAGCAGCACTACATGCGACTCGACTTCATGCAGCGGTGCACTGCGACCGACGAGGTCATCTTCGAGAACTCACGCCAGCGGCTCCGTTTCCTCATCGGCGACGTGCGAGATTATGCGAGCGTCGTGCGCGCGGCGGGCAACGCCGATATCGTGTTCGCTGCCGCCGCGCTCAAGCAGGTCCCCAGCTGCGAGTACTTCCCCTGGGAGGCTGTGCGCACCAACATCTCCGGTGCCGAGAACCTTGTTCGCGCCATCGCCGAGAACAACCTCCCCGTCGAGACTGTCGTCGGTATCTCGACCGACAAGGCGTGCAAGCCGGTCAACGTGATGGGCATGACCAAGGCGATCCAGGAGCGCGTCTACATCGACGGCAACCTGCGTGCGCCGAACACCCGCTTCATCGCCGCCCGCTACGGCAACGTGCTCGCCTCGCGCGGCTCGGTGGTCCCACTCTTCCTCGACCAGATCGCCGCCGGCGGTCCTGTCACCATCACCACCGCAGACATGACGCGCTTCCTGCTCACGCTCGAAGACGCCGTCGACACCATCTTCGCGGCGGTCCGCTCGGCATCGCCGGGCGAGACGTACATCCCCAAGTGCCCCAGCGCCAAGATGACCGACCTGGCGCAGTTCCTGATCGGCGACAAGGACATCGAGATGGTCATCACGGGCATCCGCCCCGGCGAGAAGATCCACGAGATCCTGCTTTCCGAGGAAGAAGCCACGCGCACCATCGCCGGTCACGAGGGGTACTTCGCGCTGCTGCCCATGCTGCCGGAGCTCGCGGGCCCCGTCGCCGAGCCGGCGC
>CAZGNF010000264.1:1329-1951 GCA_964527045.1 uncultured Coriobacteriaceae bacterium
GGCGAAGTTCCTGGCCGAGAAGATTCCCGAAGTCGTAGGCGAAAGCTACCTGGAGGCGTAGATGCCGAAAGTCATCACCCTGCTCGGCACGCGACCTGAGATCATCCGGCTCTCGCGCGTCATCGAGGTTCTCGACGAAACCTGCGACCACCTTCTGGTGCACACGGGCCAGAACTACGACGACCGCCTCTCGGCTATGTTCTTCCGCGAGTTGAGCGTGCGTGAACCCGACGTCTACATGGGAGTGCGGGGGACGAGCTTCGCCGACCAGATCGGTCAGATGCTCGCCCGTGCCGAGGAGCTCTTCGCCGCCGAGAAGCCAGACACGGTGCTTATCCTCGGCGACACCAACACCGGCATCGCTGCGTTCGTGGCCAAGCGGATGGGCATCCGTGTGTGTCACATGGAAGCGGGAAACCGCTGCTACGACGATCGCGTGCCGGAGGAAGTGAACCGGCGCGTCATCGACCACTCCTCAAGCGTGCTCATGCCATACACCTATCGCAGTGCCGAGAACCTCGTGCGCGAAGGTATCGAACGGGAGCGGATCTTCGTGACCGGCAACCCCATCAAAGAGGTGCTGGACTTCTACGCGCCGCAGATCGACGCTGCCGACCCGTTC
>CAZGNF010000265.1:0-1922 GCA_964527045.1 uncultured Coriobacteriaceae bacterium
GTCCCTCGTCGAGACCGACGGCCGGCGCTACCGGATGCTCGACACGATCCGGCTGTTCTGCGCGGAGCAGCTGGAGGGCGCAGGCGAGCGGGAGCGCCTGGAGCGTGCCCACGCCCGCTACCACCTCGCGCTCGCCCAGCGGGCCGTGGCCCACCCAGACCGCGAAGATCCTCGACATACTCAAGACAGAGGGCGTGCCCGCGACGTTCTTCACGGTCGGTCTGCGCGTGAAGCGTGAACCGAAACTCGCGAAGCGTATCGTCGCGGAGGGGCACGCTATCGGCAATCACACCTACCACCACATCGATCTTACCGGCGCCACACCCGAGGCGCTCAAGCGCGAGCTCGATGGTGAGAACGACATGGTGCGCTGGATGACCGGCGCAACGCCCACGTGGTTCCGACCGCCGATGGGCAAGATCGATGGTCCCGCGTACAAAGCGATCAGGGCGGCGGGTCTCAAGCCGGTGCTCTGGACGGTGGACCCCCAGGACTGGCGGAAGAACGCCGAGGCGGGCACCATCGCGAAGTCGGTCATCGCCGCTGCGAAGCCGGGTTCGGTGATCCTCCTGCATGACGGCGGGGGCGATCGTGCCCAGACCATCAAGGCGTTGCCGTGGATCATCCACGAGCTCAAGAAGAAGGGATTCGAGTTCGTGTTGCTCGATGACCTGCCGAGCGCACCGAAGTCGAGTTGGTAACCCTATCGCCGAACCACATGCGTAGGCGTGACGAGCACATCGACAGGCTCATCATGATCGCCGCAGGGCACCACGCGAGCGAGTTGCTCGTCGAACGCGACACCCACCGTCGTAGCCGACCCGCTCATGCCCGCTAGCAGCGCGTCGTAGTAGCCGGCTCCGAGGCCGAGACGCCGGCACTCGAGGTCGTACGCAACGCCTGGCACCACGACGAGATCGATCTCCGAGGGCAGCGCCTCCGGTGCCTCGGGACAGGGCTCCTGGAGGCCATATGCGCCAGTGCAGAGCTTGCGATCCGGCTCGTGCCAGTGCAGCTGTAGGTCGCGACGACCTCGGACGCGGGGGAGCGCGACCTTAGTGCCGCGCCTCCAGAGTGCGCGGATGAGCTCGGCAGTGTCGATCTCCTCGGGCATGGAGCCGTACACGAGGACAGCGTGTGCCTCGGCCATCTCGGGAAGAGCGAGGAGCGCCTCGGTGACCGCATGGGACGCGGCTTCGCGCTGCTCGGGCATGACCGCGCGGCGCGCAGCGCGTGCACGCAGGCGCATCTCGGACTTCAAATATGCGACATTCTCGCTGTCGGCCATGCCGGTGACCTCCCCCCTTCGACCTCGGAAGTATAGCGCAGACGTACGACAATGACAGGGCTTTCCAGGCGTTAAGACGTCGCGTCAGCCGATACCCAACACTGTCATGCCGAGCAGCAGCACGGTGAGCGTGATGACGACGACGATCGTCGCCCACGCGAAGAGGTTGTTGATGGGGCCGTTGACGTGGCGGCCCATGATCTTGCGGTCGTTGATGATGATCATCATGAAGATGAGCAGGAACGGCAGCAGCATGCCGTTCACAACCTGTGAGACCAGCATGATGCCGATGAGGCTCAGCCCGGGCAGCAGGATGACCGCCGCACCGGTGAGGATGACGAAGGTGTAGAGGCCGTTGAAGAGCGGCGCCTCGGTCCACGAGCGGTCGAGGCCGGACTCCCAGCCGAACGCCTCGCAGATCGCGTAGCTCGCCGTAAGCGGGAGCACCGCTGCCGCAAGCACCGATGCCGAGAGAAGCCCGATTGCGAAGAGCGCCTCGGCGTAGTGACCGGCAAGGGGAGCGAGCGCACGCGCGGCTTCGCCGGCGCCGGTCACCTCGATGCCGGCGGGATGCAGGACGGTCGCCGTGGTGATGATGATGAAGCAGGCGATGACGTTCGCCACGATGGCGCCG
>CAZGNF010000266.1:0-1913 GCA_964527045.1 uncultured Coriobacteriaceae bacterium
GTCCGGCTGCGGGCCGGAGGATGAAGGGGCTGTGAAAGAAGCCCCGAGTGCCCCAGTGACGGTGTCCAGTCTCAGTCGTCGTGTCGATCGCGCCACCTGTCATCAGCTTCCGAGCAGCACGAGCGCCTACTCGGGTGGGAGCGGCTGGGCACCGGCCTACGCGTGCTGCATCCGCCACCTACCGTGGATCTTGCGCGTTTGGTAGGCCAGCACCATCAGTTTGGCCTCACAGGCGACGCGGTCAGCGCCTCGCAGCAGCCAGCGCATGTACCCGAGCGTGCCGCGCAGGAAGCCAAAAGGCGTCTCGGCTTCGGGGCCTCGATGGTGGTAGCGGTCGATGTGCTCGCGTTGGGCGAATGCCTGTCGAGCTGGTTCGAGGATCGCGTAATGGTCGCCTACGGAGTGGGTTCGGCGCTTGGCGTTCGCCTGGGAGAGGCAGTGGCTAGCGCGGGGGCAGCCCTGGCACTCTCGCTCGGCCCGGTAGACCCGAACCATTTGTCCACAAACGCGGCGACGCTGGCCAAACGCCAGCGTGTTGCCCTCGGGACATCGAAACACATCCGCCTCTGGATCGTAGGTGAGCGGCACGCTCCCTCGCGTGCTCCCGAGCGTCGTGCCGGGAACAACTTGCCGTCGCACATCCGCAGCCGTCATCGGGTCTGGTATGCACGTATCGACGCCACTCGCGATCAAGCTCGCCACCGCGTCGCCACCGTAGTAACCGCTGTCCGCAGTCACCGCCGTGATGCCGTCCGGTTCGTTCTCGCTCGCCGCCGCTACCAGAGGCAACAACCGGCCGTTGTCATTGCCGGTCTGTGTGCTCTGTCCGGCAACGATCAGACCGTTGTCCATCGCCACTTCCAGGCTATGGCACTCTCGGACGCGCTTCTCCCGTCCTTCACCCATCATCCGAGCGTCGGGGTCGGTTACCGAGACGTGCTTCAGCCCTTGCTCCTTCGCCCCCTCGATCGCCCGCTTCGCCTCCTCAACGCGCCCACGCATCCTGCACGTCAACACGGTCGGCTGGCTATCAGCCTGAGGCAAAGCCGTATCTTGCGCTGTGTCGGCTTGCTCAACTCGCCTGCGGCTCTCGGCTTCCAGCTTGCGAACGTGCCGGAGGATGTCCAGCATTTGACCGGTTTCGACCGGCTTGCCCGTCTGCGTCGAGCCAGAGCGTCCCTCCACTTCCTCCCGCTGGTCCACATCCTCCGCCTCGGCCAGAATGCGGGCCAACTCCGCAACCACCGCATCGTACTCCTCTTGCTTGACTACGCTCTCCGCACTGGCGTTGGCGCGCAGCTTGGTGCTGTCCAGGGCGAGCCGACCCAGCCGAGTGATGCCCACCGACGCAGCCACCAGAAACAGCCCCGCCCACACGCGCACCAGAGAGTCCGCCTGTGTTACCCTCACCGTACAAAGCGTGCGGTACGATGGGGTGTCACCTCGGGTCAGAAGCAGATACGGCAGGCTCTCCGAACACAACTGCTCCATCTGGCGCGACGAACGAACACCGGTCGAGTACGCATAGACCAACACCTTGATGCACAGCCGCGGATCGAACTGCGGCTGCCCGACCTTGCTCGCCTTGCGCGGCGGCACGATGGTCGCCTCGACGATCCGGTCGATGAGGCGCGCCAGATGATCCGCCGGAAGGTCCCGGTCAGGATCATAGCCGAACAACAGCGGCCCAGGGCCTGGATACTGACGGTAGGGCATGCCGTGGCTCCTCGCGAAATGACAGGCATATGTTAGCCGTCGCACGCCTACCTACCTCTATGTGGCGCGGCGAGGACATACTTTCACAGCCCCTGAAGTACCCGCCTGGAGGGCCTTCGGCCGAGCGTCCTGCGGACGCGGGTTGGTGCAGGGCCCGGGGCGGGGCGTTGCCGCCGAGGGCGGCGGCGGTCCATGAC
>CAZGNF010000267.1:0-1892 GCA_964527045.1 uncultured Coriobacteriaceae bacterium
CGGCGGGTGCTGTCCGAGGATGATCGAGCGCTCGGTTGAGGGCGTTGGTGCGCGCAGAGCGAAGCGCTAGGCCATCGAGCGGAAGAGCATTCCCGAGAGCAGCTTGGGGTAGAAGTACGTCGACTTCTGGGGCATCGTCTCGCCGCCGAGCGCGATATCGCGGAGCTGATCCATCCGGGTCGCGTTCAGGATGAAAGCGACATCGGCGTTCTCCACGTTTAATGCCTCGTGCGCGTCTTTGACAAACGTCAGCCGCTCGAGCGTGCTCATGTCTCCGGGGATAATCCCGAACTGTGGGCCTAAGACGAGCTCCTGCAGCACCGTGACGTCCAGGCTCTTCCAAGCCGGGGAGGCGTCGAGCGGGATGGCCGTGACGATATCGACATCATCGCGCAGCGTGGCCAGGCGCACTGTGCCGTCCGCTGTCTTCACGAGGAAGGTCGTTCGCGTCGCCGAGGCGAGCGCAGCCGCCGGGTGACCGGAGGGAGGCTCGGTGATGTCGAAGTGACGTGAGAGCTCAGCCCAGAACGCCGGCGCATCGAAGGTGCCATCCGACCGCACCTGGCGGTGTGTTGGGAGGACGATGAGGTCCGGGTCATCCATGTTCACGAGCGCCATCATCGTGAAGTCGTAGTCGGGGCGGCCGATGCGCTCGACGCCCGAGGCGGCGTCGGCCGCACGGCGCTCATCGCGATAGGCGAGTGCTGTCGTGTAGCGGTGGTGGCCGTCAGCGATGAAGAGCTGCTTGTCGGCCATGATCTCCTGGAGCGCAAGGATCGCCTCGGCATCGTGGATGGCCCATACGCGACTCACGACGCCGTCAGCGTCAGTGGCCGAGAGGACGACATCGCCAAGAACGGCGGCGTCGAAGATGCCATCGGTCTCGCCGGCGGGATCCGAGAAGAGGCTAAAGACCTGGCTCAGGTTCGCCGCGCAGGCCCGCGTGAGGTCAAGCCGGTCGGCAACGTGCTTCGGAAGCGTGCGCTCGTGGGGAAGCACGACGCCTTCCGAGAAGGCGTGCAGTTCGACTGCCGCGATGAACGCGCGCCGACGGACGTGCCGCCCGGCGTGTTCCCACGTCTGCTCGAGCACGTAGAATGCCTCGGCTGCGTCGTCCACGAGCACGCCCGACGCGCGCCACTCATGCCAGATCGCGGCGGCGTTCTCATAGCGGTTGCCGGGAACCGCAGCGTCGGAAGAGCCCTGGGGCAGGTCGATCGCCACAACGTTGCTTGGGTCGCCTTCGATCAGACGCTGCCGGAGATCCGGGCCGATGACATCGTAGGGCGGTGCCACGAGGGCCGTGATGTCCGGGTCGGAGGCATGCCGGTACATGGTCGCTGCGAAGGGCTTGATGAAGGCCACGGGACGATCCTCTCGGCGTTGTGCGCGGGTGCGTGCGCCGACAGTCTAGCCGAGGATGGTCCGGAAGACCAGGAAGAACACGATGCCGGCGACCGTTGTGCCAAGGAAGCTGCGCCACTTAAAGTACACGAGCGCAGTCGGAATCGCGGCGAAGAGGTACGGGTTCTCAAGTGGTGGGAGCCAGGTGCCATCCGGACGCAGCACTTCGCCAACAAGGAGAGCCGCCATGACCGAGACGGGGATGAACGACAACCAGCGTTCCACGGGTCGTGGCAGCTTGAGCCGGGAGAGCATCGCGATCGGTATGAACCGCAACGTGTAGTTCGCGATCGCCATTCCGACGAGGACAACCCATACGTACGACGACTTCATTCGTACACCGCCGCCCCGATAGCTGCCGCGACGACAGATGCCGCAACGATGTACCACTTGCCCGGAAGCACCAAGGCGAAGAACACGGCCAGGGCGGCTGCAACTACGGCGATCACGACATGCTTGCGGTCCTCGGCCTGAGCCACGAGCAGCGC
>CAZGNF010000268.1:0-1870 GCA_964527045.1 uncultured Coriobacteriaceae bacterium
ACTACGTCGTGCACGCTACGCACGGCATCGCGCTCTTCAAGGCCGTCGTGCGCCGAGAAGTGCTCGGTGCCGAGCGGGACTACCTGCAGCTCGAGTACGCCAAGGGCGACAAGCTCTACGTCCCGGTCGAGCAGCTCGATCGCGTCACCAAGTACGTTGGCCCCGAGGGCGGCGCTCCGCGCGTCACGCGCCTGGATACCGCCGACTGGTCGCGCGCGACCACCAAGGCGCGCAAGGCTGCCAAGAAGCTCGCATTCGACCTCGTCGACCTGTACTCGCGTCGCGCGGCCGTTATGGGCTTCGCCTTCTCGGATGACACGCCGTGGCAGATGGAGATGGAGGCGGCGTTCCCGTTCGTGGAGACGCCGGACCAGCTTGCCGCGATCGCGGACGTGAAGGCCGACATGGAGTCCGATTCGCCGATGGACCGCCTGGTCTGCGGCGACGTTGGCTACGGCAAGACCGAGGTGGCGATCCGCGCCGCGTTCAAGGCAACGCAAGACGCCAAGCAGGTCATGGTGCTCTGCCCGACGACGATTCTCGCTCAGCAGCACTTCACGACGTTCTCCGACCGGTTCGCCGCGTATCCGGTGAAGGTCGAGGTGCTCTCGCGCTTCCGCACGAAGCAGCAGCAGCAAGCAGCGATCGAGGGCTTCACCAACGGCACGGTCGACATCCTCATCGGCACGCACCGGCTCCTCTCGGCGGACGTGACCCCGAAGAACCTGGGACTCGTGGTCATCGACGAGGAACAGCGCTTCGGCGTGGAGCACAAGGAGCACATCAAGCACCTGCGCGAGCAGATCGACGTGCTCACGCTCACCGCGACGCCGATCCCGCGCACGCTGCAGATGTCGCTTTCCGGCGTGCGCGACTTCAGCGTGATCGACACGCCGCCGCCCAACCGCTTCCCGGTGAAGGTGCACGTGGGCGAGTACGACCCGGACGTCGTCTCGGGCGCGGTGAGGCGCGAGCTGGAGCGTGGCGGCCAGGTCTACTACATCTCCAACCGCGTGAAGAGCATCGATGACGCCGTCGATCGCGTGCGCAATGCGGTGCCCGAGGCGCGCATCGGCGTGGGCCACGGCCAGATGTCCGAGGGCCAGCTGGAGCGCGTCATGGAGAGCTTCGCCGCCGGGCAGATCGACGTGCTCGTGGCGACCACCATCGTGGAGTCCGGCATCGACAACCCGCACTCCAACACGCTCATCATCGAGGACTCGCAGCGCCTGGGCCTCGCGCAGCTCTACCAGCTCAAGGGCCGCGTGGGCCGCTCGCACGTCCGCGCGTTCGCGTACTTCCTCTTCCCGGCCACGGTGAGCCTCACCGACCAGGCGTACGAGCGCCTCGCTGCGGTGCAGGACAACGCCGAGCTTGGCAGCGGCATCAAGATCGCCATGCGCGACCTGGAGATCCGCGGCGCCGGTTCGCTTCTTGGCGCCGAGCAGAGCGGCAACGTGAGCGCCGTCGGCTTCGACCTGTACGCGCAGATGCTGCGTGAAGCGGTGGCCGAGACGCGCGGCGAGCCCATCGTCGCGTTCCCGGAGATCAAGGTCGACCTGCCCGTGAACGCGTTCATCCCCGAGGAGTACATCGCCGACGTGGACGAGCGCGTGCGCGTCTACCGGCGTCTCGCGGGCGCGCTCACGCCCGAAGCCGTCGAGGCCGCTGCCGCCGAGATGGCCGAGAAGCACGGCGCGCCGCCGCAGGCCGCCCGCGACCTGGTGGCCGTCGCCCGCATCCGGGCGCTCGCCGGCGATCTGGGCGCGACCGCCGTCTCGCTCGTGCGCAAACGAGTCCGCATCCAGCCCGTTGAGTTCACGTCCGAGGAGCGCGGGCGGGTCTCGGCACATGGTGCGATCTTTGAGAG
>CAZGNF010000269.1:0-1865 GCA_964527045.1 uncultured Coriobacteriaceae bacterium
ATGGGTTGCCCGGCCGTCACGCTCGACCAATCGAGTTCCCGGAAGGGTTCCGCATCTCGGACGTGATCGAGATGCTGGCGCTACCGGACGAGCCGCGCGTGATCTTCGTGAACGGCCGCCACGCCGAGGAGGGTGCCGAGTTGGCCGACGGAGACCGGCTCGCGATCTTCCCACCCGTTGGCGGGGGGTAGCGCGCCGTGGATGTGACCGTGGACCCACGCGCAGCCCTTCGAGCTGCGACTGTTGCGATCATCGGCTGCGGCGGGTTGGGCAGCAACGTAGCTTCGATGCTGGTGCGATCCGGCGTAGGCACGCTGCGACTCATCGACTTCGATCGCGTGGAGGAAGACAACCTCAATCGGCAGCTGTTCTTCCGAGATGACATCGGGCGGCTGAAGACGGAGGCGCTTGCCGACACGCTGCGAAGAATCACACCGGAGGTCGCGCTGATCGAGGTCGTTGCACGAGTGACTGCCGAGAATGTCGTAGGGCTTGTGGCCGGTGCTGACGTGATCGTAGAGGCGGTTGACGGCGCGGCCGACAAGGCGATGATCGCCAACCGGTGCACCACCGAGCTTCCCGATGTGCCCCTGGTGACCGTATCGGGTCTGGCCGGGAGCGGCTCGGCCAACGACATCGTGACCGAGCGGATCGCAGACATGGTGTATCTCGTCGGTGATCTCTCAAGCGACGTCCGAGATGGGCTGCCACTCTACGCCTCACGCGTGATGGCGGCCGCGGCGCACGAGGCGCACGTGGTGATTCGCTTGCTGCTCGGGCATTGCGAGCCCTAGAGCGGCCTTCTCGCGTGGCGCGTCGACGTGCGCCGGTTAAGATTCCGCTCAACTCCCTGTATGCACGCGTTTAGCGTGACGTTGTAGCGTGCTGTCCGGAGCCAGGAGCGGGCGGGGGAGCTTTTCGAGCTCATCGATGCACTTCGATGCCTCAGCACGCGACATTGACACGGCCCGTGTCGATATCGATGGCCGCATGGTGGGTGGGTCCGGAATGGTCGCGGTGGGGCACACAGCGATTCGGCAACCGCCAAGGCCACACACGCACCGCACGCACGGAATTCGATATCGACACGGGCGGTGTCGATGGGGACGAGGACGATATCGAGGCGCATCGATGAGCTCGAAAAGGGGCAGGGGAACCCGCACATGATGATTCCAAGACGCGCTCGTGTTCACGGTAGCGTCGAGGTCGAGTACATCCACTTCGCACAAGGACCTGCAGAGTACACACCAGTGCTCTCGACTGAGCACATCTTCGAAAGGAGCACACCATCCATGGCCGGACCGGATTTTGCGCAGATTCCCGACATCATCGCGATGCTCAACAATCGCACGCGCCGCCAAGTGTGCGAGTACCTCGCCATGCGGCCCCTCACCATGCAGCAGCTCGCTCAGTACGTCTCGGTGAAACAGCCGACATTCTCGTACCACATGGGCGCCCTGTTCGACTCCAAGCTCGTCACATGGCGCTTTGGCGATGAGCTCCTCTACCTGAATCAGTCGCAGGTCGCCATCCTGCAACGCTACGCATGCGAGGTGCTCGCAGACCGCACGGGCGTCACAGCCAGCCTTCTCGATACCACGCCTCTAGGGCGGCTTGGCGGCTGAGAGCCTCACACCATATACACTCATCCGTTTCTGACTTGTTGCCGCACACCGCTCCTTCGCATAGAATCACCGGAGCATCACAGGGGATGTTGGGAGAGCCCTGTGATTTGCACACCCGGAATTAGAAATGTTCGAAGGGAGAGGCGCTTCTATGGCTAATTGGATCGCCTGGTTCGCACCCATCGCCGCCGTCATCGGTGTCGCAGTGGCTGCCTACCTGGGCTCCTGGGTCCTCAAGCA
>CAZGNF010000270.1:0-1827 GCA_964527045.1 uncultured Coriobacteriaceae bacterium
ATGCTGCGTCGCCGCGCCGGGCTGGAATCCTGATGCGCGCCCGGTCGGTTACGGGAATCGGCTCGAGATCCTTCAGGACCGAGCGCTTCAGCGAAACGCTATAACTTGCCATCGCGCTTCAGGTACGCGAGCGCCTCTTCGTACGCGACGAGCGGTTCGTCGGCGCGCTCCGAGAAAGCCCTCAGGTCTTCTTCATCCTCCGCAAGGGCGTCACGAATGGCCTCGTTCACAAGATCGGACACCGAGCGATCCGTGGCGGCGGCCTTGAGGCGAAGCGCCTGGTGAAGCTCCGGTTCAAGATAGATGGTCGAGCGGCGTGGTACTGACATGACATCACCTCCGACAACACCATAACGCTATGACGTTGTGGTGTTCAAGAGGTGGGCTTCACGACCAACCAGTGGACGTCACCCATGTCGCGTTAGACGACCGACGGGGTTGTAGGCGTAGGTCCAGGTGCGGTCCCCGGCATCGGTCACGCCCGTCAGGCGGTGCGTCGGCGAGTAGGCGAAGCCGTAGGTCTCGCCGGTGGAAAACGCGGTGGCCGCCACGAGGTCGTCTGGGGTGAACGTGCCGCTCACGGTGTCGCCTGTCGGGTAGACGGACTCAGTCGTGTTGCCCGCGGCGTCGTGCGCGAAGCTCCACTCGTGGCCGAGCGGGTCGGTGGTGCGCTCGAGCAAGTCGCTTCTACTCAGCCAGACAGGGCACTGATGAGTATCTGGGCGATACCTGCCGAGAACATGCTGCCCCCGAGCAACGCGACAACAATCGTGAACGTCTCTTCGGTTGGCCGAGGCCCTGGATAGAGATGGAACGGTAGAATCGCCGCGGCAACTCTTCTTCTGAACACCACTGCGAGACAGCCAACCACAACCATCATGACTCCCCACAAGAATGCAGCATCCATAGTTTCTCCTATCGAATCGCACGCCATGCGTCTTGTATCGATGCGCACGCCCTGGCAAACTCGCTAAACGATCGCATAATCTCTCTTTGAGGATTGACCGCCCCCAAATGGCCGTATCACTTTCGCCAGCGTGCACTTCGACTGGGCTTCCAATTCCAATTCCGAGTTCATCATTCCAGCCTTCATACTGGCTGCACCTCATTCGCTCAATGCCGGCAGACATCGGCACCGGCCCCACCTGACCACCGCCGCTGCCACCGACGATTTCGCATACACCAGCGAGGTCGTATACGCTCTCCGCCGACGTGTGCTGATACTGCCGCGTTGCCGAAGCACCATAGGGAAAGACGGTCGCAGGACCTTGACTGGAGGCCATGGCGATATTGCCCTTGTCGTCCCAGACGAACATGAACGGCGTCACGCTTCTCCCGATGCCGCCGGCACCAAACGTGAAGGACGGGAGAATGATGCTGATTCCCCAAGTCGCCATCCCGCTCGGATCCACGTAGTTCACCGGGTCCCCGCCGCAGTACAGGTACGGGTTCATCGTAACAGGGTCGCTCGTCTCACCGGGGTAGATGTCGCGGGTGAGGAACCGGCCGAGCTCTGGCGCGTAGTAACGGTTCCAGCAGTAGTAGAGGCCGGTTGAGGCATCGGCGCGGTAGCTCGCGTAGCGGTAGGGGTTCTCGACGGTCTCATCCGAGTCGATGAGCGTGCCCCAGGGGTCGTATCGGTAGGTGTTCACGACGTCGCCGGACGCATCGGAAAGCGACCACGTCGCCTCTCGCGTTCAGGTGGTAGAAGTAGGTCTGTCCGCCCCGTGTCATCGCGTGGAGCTGGCCGCGGTCGTCGTGGGCGTAGGTGGCGATGGTGGCGCCGGTCTCGTCGGTCTCGGCGATCACGCGGGAGCTCGCTCCGTC
>CAZGNF010000271.1:0-1794 GCA_964527045.1 uncultured Coriobacteriaceae bacterium
GCCGAGCCGCCCGCGCGCCCGCCCCACCGCCGAGATGAGCGCGGTATGGCGCGCGTCCGCGGGGACGGCGAAGCTGAAGCCGCCAGCCACCACGCCGCCATCGCCGAGCGCGCCGACCGCCAGCTCGCACGCGTTGGCGGGGAGTGTGGTGTCCGCGTGCAGGAAGAGCAGCACGTCGCCGGTGGCCGCCGCCGCACCCGCGTTCATCTGCGCGGCGCGTCCGCGTGCGGCCGAGATCACGTTCGCACCTGCCTTCGCCGCAACCGTCCTGGTGTCGTCGCTGGAGCCGCCATCGACAACCAGCACTTCGACCGCGCCCGCCGCCCACGCGCTTGCGACCGCGTGTTCGACGACATCCGCGTCATCGAGCGCCGGGATCACGACCGACACAGCCGCACCCGGACTCACCATCGACCGCGAGAGCGCCTCCTCGGCATCGGGCAGGTCCTCGGGTCGGTCCACGTCGGGGAGTGTGCCGAGCAGCGCGTACGTGAGTTCGGCGTGCTCGGCACGCTCAAGCGTTTGCGCCAGCACGTCGGGGCCACCCCAGGACACGCCCACGAAGAGGGCCGGCACCGCCCGCTTGGCGGCCTCGCGCCGGATACCGATGAGGTAGTAGCCGCCGTCCTCGGCCGGGCCGAGCACGACGTCGCTTGCCGCAAGGCGCGCCAGCGCGTCACGCAGCACCGGAGCTGAGAGCCGCGGGCAGTCGCTTCCAATGACCAGCACGCGCTTGGCGCCGCGCCTGAAGCTGTCGACGAAGGCGTGCGCGATGCGGTCGCCGAGGTCGCCTTCGCCCTGGTAGCGGCAGGTGACATCGGGCGCGCGCAGCCACTCGCGAGCACCTTGCGTGAACGCGGCGTCGGTGCGGGCCTCGGCGCGCGCTTCCCCGCATGCGACGAGCGCGCGAACACTGCGCAGCGTCTGGCGGGTGAGCCGGTCGTGCAGCGCGAGCGCGGCTTCGGGAGTGAGCGGCGGTACCAGCCGGGTCTTCACCTCACCCAGGCGGGGGAACCGGGTGAGGAGGCAGATGCGATTGCCGTGACCCGACCGGGTCACGTTAGCGCCCCATCTCAACCTGAGCCGGACCCGGCCGCGCACGCGAAGCAGTGCGGGCCGAAGGCGATCCTCCGCCCGGCGATCGCATGCAGCACGTCAGCGCCGGCGTCCGCGAGCGCAAGCGCCTCGGCGAGCGTGCGAGGTCCGTCGACGACCCGCAGTCCCGCTCCCAGATTGAAGTCGCAGTCGACGAGTGATCCGTCCCAAGCCACCTCGACGCCGCACCGGCACGCAAGCTCGCCGAGAACGTCCGGGTTGAACGCACCCGCAAGTCGATCGAGCTCGGCGCTGTAGTCGCCGCTCGACAGCAGCCGCTCCGCGAAGCGACCGGCGGGCACATTGGCGATAACCAGGAGCTCATCGAACCGCACGCCGAGCGGTTCGAGCGCGAGGCGGAACTCCTCGGCAAGCAGGGCCTGCGGTCGGGGAGACGTGCCCAGGGGCGGGTTATACGCCAGGTCGAGCACGAGCCGGGGGTCGCCGGAGCCGTAGCCAAGCGCTGCGAGCGCACGCAGCACCGAGATCGTCTCGTCGAAGATGCCACCGCGTTGCTCGGCAACCGCTCGTGCACTCACCCCCGGAAGCGACGCGAGAATCGCGACGTCGTTCTCGGCGAAGAACGGGGCGAGCGCCGCGCGGGCGGGATCCGCGAGAGCGACGAGGTTAGTGCGAACCCGCACGGGGATGTCGTGGGCTGTGGCAGCCGATATCAGTTCGCGAAGATGGGGCCAGAGC
>CAZGNF010000272.1:0-1774 GCA_964527045.1 uncultured Coriobacteriaceae bacterium
CTTCTTGGCGGCCGGCTTCTTGGCCGGTGCCTTCTCGGCGGCTACCTCAGCGACGGGCTCCTCGGCCTTGACGGCCTTGGCTGCCTTCTTGGGCGCACCCATGGTGATGTCGGTCACGAGCACTGCCGTCTGGCTCTGGCGGTGGCCCTTCTTGACCTTGTAACCCTTGCGCTTCTTGAACTTGAAAACGATCTGCTTGTCACCCCTGAAGTGCTCGACCACGGTACCGGTCACGGTGACGGACGCTGCGTCAGAGCCATAGACGACGGAGTCGCCATCGGCCATGAACAGAGCAGGCAACGTGACGGCTTCGCCGACCGCTGCGTCGAGCTTTTCAAAGACGGTAACAGCGCCAGTTTCGACCTTGGACTGCTTACCGCCGGTTGCCACGACTGCGTACATCACTAGCTCCAGTCTCCGGAATCAAACGCGAGGAGAAATGCTAACACAGGGCATGAGCAGGGTCAACGCGACCGCACTACGGTTGTGGGAAGTCGTCCACTCCACCACGGCCCTCGATGATGACCTTGACCTCTGTGGGACCACAGTCCCGGTCGGCCACGATCGCCACGGCCTTCCCGGTCTCAGCACGCAGAATCGCGATGGTGTTGTTTCCCGGGGCTGTGACCAGGGCGTATGTCTCGGGATTGAGTCCGAGCAGGTACGCCGCCGAACGACCGGTCAACAGTATCTCACGAATCCGACGCTCTGCCGCGATTCGTCGCGTGGTATCCGAGAGAATCCTGCCCTCGCCATGACAGGTGGGGCACGGCTCGGTCAGAACGCCGTAGAGCCCGTCGGTCACGTTCTTGCGGGTCATCTCGACAAGCCCGAGTCGAGAGATCTCCGTGGCTCGCGTCTTGGTGCGGTCACGGTCAAGCGCCGAGGCGAGCCGCTTGGAGACCTCGCCGCGATGATACGGGTTCTCCATATCGATGAAGTCGATGACGATGATGCCGCCGATGTCGCGAAGACGAAGCTGGCGAACCGCCTCATCAGCGGCCTCGAGATTGGTGCGAAGAATCGTATCTTCAAGGTTCTTGCGACCGACGTATGATCCTGTGTTCACGTCGACGGCGGTGAGCGCCTCGGTCTTGTCGATCGTGATGTGACCGCCCGAGGGCAGCGGCACGTTGCGGAGCGTCGCCGTATCGATCTGCGGCTGCAACGAGAACGCCTCGAAGAGGGGCGCGCGGTCCTTGTGCAGGTGAACGCGCTTCACCAGGTCGGGCGAGGTCTTCTTGAGGAAGGAGATCACTTTCTCGTAGAGGCGCTTGTCATCCACCACGAGTCGCTTGTACTCATCGCCAAAGGCATCACGGACCATGCGGAGCGCCAGGTCCATCTCCGTGTAGACGACCTCCGGCGCCAGGCCCTCGTGCGCCTGATGCTGCACGCGTCGCCAGAGACGCAGGAGGAACTCAAGGTCGTTCTCGAGATCACGCTGGCTTGCGCCGGCGGCGGCGGTTCGTACGATCACGCCAAGGCCCTCGTCCACAAGCGGCGCCACGATGTCGTGTAGCCGATCGCGCTCCTCATCGGGGAGCTTCCGGGATATCCCGATGAACGCCGAGAACGGCATGAGAACGAGGAACCGTCCCGGCAGCGTGATCTCGGTCGTGACACGGGCGCCCTTTGTGCCCATCGGATCCTTGAGCACCTGCACCATGATCTGCTGACCCGGTTTGAGCAACGACTGGATGTCGCGTCTGGGGACATCGCTGATGCCTTCTGGCGCGACGACCTCATCGACGTAGAGGAAGCTGTTCTTGTC
>CAZGNF010000273.1:0-1754 GCA_964527045.1 uncultured Coriobacteriaceae bacterium
CCGATGGAGGCGCAGCTCATCGAGGTTCTCGCCTACTGGCTGTGGCGCCTCGCCGAGCCGCTCGGTCAAGCCTTCGATCATGCCGGACTTGATCTAGTCGTGATCTCGCTAGTGCTCGAATCCCCTGAGACGTGGGTTCGAGTTTGCATGGGGCAGGAGCTCGAGGTATCAGGCGACCTGGCTCATGTGGTTCCCCAGGCACCTGACCGCTTGGAGGTGCGTCTCCTTCCTGGCCTCGCTTTGCGTTCAGTCGACTCAAGCGATGCCGAGATCGATCTCCTCACGATGATTCTCGAGGGCCTCGGCGCGGTGCTCGGTCATGATGCGACGCCGCACGTGAAGGCCGCACACGAGAGCCTCGCGCAGTGGGCCAAGAGGAGTGAGTGCAGGATGATGAACACTCTCCGCGGCGACCGTGAGATTGACCCCCGAGGACTTGCCGCACCGCACGAAGCGCCTCGCTCCCTACAGAACCGTGTGCTCGACGGACTCGGTGTCGAAGCGGCGAAGAAGGGTTGGCTCGGAGAGCCGATTGACGGTGAGCGTCATGTCGGCGCGCTTCTCCTCCAGATGGTTCACTCGCTGTACGAACAGCTCGCCTTGGAAGTCGCCCGATACGATGAGCATCTCCTGCCGATGCTGATTCATGAGTGCGAGGCGCAGCTCTTCGCAACGAGAGTCGACGAGCAGACCCGTGCTCGTGCTCACGCGTGCTTCGGCGATGTCGAAGACATGCTGACGCGAAATGCTCGCAGGACATCGGAGCGGGCGTCGACAGCGATCGCTAGCCGCTTCTTGGTCGAATATGCGAGCGCGATTCCTCCCATCGGGGACAGGCGCGCCTCACACGTCGACATCGACGGCTTGTTGTCACGGGCGGCGGTCTTGCTCGACTTCGCCCACGAAGCGGAACTCAACAAAGTCGGGCTGGGGCCTACAAGCGCAGAGATGCTTGCGTCTGGCCGAGTCGGCCTATCCAGACAGGATCACTTCTTCGACGCGCAGGCGCTCTATCTAAAGGACATCCTTCGCATCCATGTGACGCCTGAGAACGACGAAGCAGGCGCGCCGACGGTTCCGACACCCTCCCAAATGGACGCTGCACTCCGCGCGGAGTTCGGCCTCGACATGCAGTCGCTCCTAGATGTCGTGGACGATCTCAGCCAGCTTGCGTGGTCGGCATCGTCCGGCTTGGGGCTTCTGCCGGAAGAGGAGCTCATCAAGCGGGTGGCCCGTGCCGGGCGCGTCAGTGTCTCTGCCGCACGCCGCCCGGTCGATAGGCTCGCACTCCGGCCACGAGACGCGTTTGCGGATCCTCCGGAAGGCTTGGACCAGAATGACGTATTGCCCTGGAGGGTCGGGCGCAGGTACTCATACATCGCTCGCCCGTTCATCTGTGTTGAGGGTGGCGGAACAACGATGGTGCATTGGGGTCCACGACATCTCTTCAGCTCAGTGCGCCAGACCCTGCTTCAAGTTGCGCAGGGGAGGTTCCGGGGGCAATCCGAGGAGATGAAGAGCTTCCAAGGGCGACTCAGGCATCTGCGGGGCGAGCAGTTCGGCGACCAGGTCGCGCGACTACTCCAAGTGCTCCCCAATGTGGATACGACCCTGCGTTTCAAGGGTTGGGCGAAGTGCCGACTGCCACATGAGCTCGGCGACATCGATGTTCTCGCTGCAGATCACGAGGCGGGGATCCTGTGGGCGATCGAGTGCAAGAACTTCGAGATGACAATCGTTCCGGCCGACCTTCA
>CAZGNF010000274.1:0-1746 GCA_964527045.1 uncultured Coriobacteriaceae bacterium
CATACTGCGCGTACGCTCCGAAGCGATGTCGGTCGAAGCCGAACACGTTGTCGCCCACCTTGAACGAACGGACATCCGCTCCGACCGAATCCACCACCCCCGAGAGCACCATGCCGAGGACCGGCTGCCGTGGCCCCTTCCACCCGAGTGCCACCCTCGCCATGATCCGGTACGCGGGGCTCAGCCTGAGCCCCCGGACGTAGGTATCGCTCGACGCAACGGCGGTCGCACCGATGCGGATGCGCACCTGGTCCTTTCTCGGTATGGGCGTCGCGCGTTCCTCGAGCCGGAGGACCTCAGGCGGGCCGTAACGCGTGCAGATTGCAGCTTTCACTTTGAGACCTCAAGCGACGCGAGTGCCGACGGGCTGAACCCCTTGGTGATCAGCCACACCGCCAGAACCATCTCCTGCAGGAAGGTCGGGAGATTCAAGACGATCTGGGGCGCTGTCATAGGTTCGACGACCTGGAACACGACCAGGATGCTTGCGGTGAAGCCCATCGCGACGGCGACGATCCCCCAACCGGACAACCACCTGGGGATGAGTCTCGATCGATAGAACACGAGGTAGTACATCAGGCCGGCCGGGTAGAAGGCCAAGGTCCCTGCTATGCCCGCCCAGCTCCGGACTACCAAGAGCAGCGCGCCTGAGGCCTCCAGTGACGCAAGCGTCGGTGTGCCCGCGTCCGCAGTTCCCCGGACCAATGTGAGGATCGATAGCACGGCGACCGCGCCGATGCTGTAGAGCACTCCCTCGACGATCCTCAAGCCGACGGAGCCGAGCGCCAGGCCCTCGCTGTGTCGCCTCAAGACCGGGTACAGTGCGATCGCGATGCCGGGACACGCGAAGAATCCGACGAGACCGAAGAGCGCTCCCGCGGCCACCTGGTTCTGGTTTGCAGCGACCTTGGCAAGAATGTCGGTCCCTGTAAGGATCGGATCCAGAAGCCCCACCCTACCGATCAAGCCTGCGGTCGTTGCGACGATGAACAGCACTCCCGCGACTACTGCCGTTCGCCTGTCCTTGCTCATGATCGACTCACTATTCCCTTCAGCTCCTGCCGCATTGTGACGGCATACTAACACTGTTAGTACTGTACCCTGGCTCACAATCTACTAACAGTGTTAGTATGTCAAGCAGAGTCACACCACCACCGACAGGAGGCGCCACCATCGCCCGCTCAACACGCAGCGCGGAACCGCGGGACACGCTCAATCGCGAGCGCGTCTTGCATGCCGCCGTGCAACTTGCCGATGAATGCGGAATCGACTCGGTCACGATGCGCGAACTGGGTCGAAGGCTTGAGGTCAAGGCGGCGTCGCTCTACAACCACATCGCCGACAAGGGCGACCTGCTCGGCGGCATGGTGGATCTCGTCATGTCTGAGATCGACGTTCCGACCGAAGGCATCGGCTGGAAGGAGACGATGCGGCGTCGGGCGATCTCCGCACGTCAGGTCTTCGCGCGTCATGCGTGGGCCGCCGGTCTGATCGACTCCCGTGACCGGACCGGTCCGAACAGCCTCGCGTACGTGAACCGCATCCTCGGCGTACTCATGCAGGCTGGCTTCTCCCCCGCAGCCGCTGCGAACGCGTTCCTCGTGCTCGACAGCTACCTCTACGGCTTCGAGCGGCAGCGGCCCGATGTCTCGGCGGAGGACGAGCTGAAGGATTCCGAGGTGGCGCGGGAGATCCTGGAGGCTATTCCGGACGGCGGGTACCCGTTCGCGGCCCAAGTCGCGATGG
>CAZGNF010000275.1:0-1735 GCA_964527045.1 uncultured Coriobacteriaceae bacterium
GATTGCGACCGCCACGAGCACGGCGATGACAAGCAGGAGCACGAGCGCCCCGAAGATGCGAATCGCTCTCCCCCGCTTCTGGGGCGCACGCCGGGGAGATGGCGTGCGGCGAGTCCGAGGCGCAGCGGTCGCTGCGGCTCGTTCACGTATCGCCTGACTCCGTTCGGAACGTCGCACCTGTATCCAATCACTCGACCTGCAGAAGCCTACCATGCGAAACGCCTGCCAGAACATGATGCGTCATCTCGCTGACACCAGCCAGGACGCCGAGCAATGCGCAAGAGTGCCCGTCAGATCGACCTTCGTCGTGGTGTGCGCGTCAGGGCTCTCCCGATGGGCGCCTGGCGAGTTGGCCCATGCGCGGTATCCTGTGTGCTGACGCCAAACCGCTGCCGGCGCGTGTATCAGGAGAATCGGAAGAGAGGAACTTCGAGTGGCGTATCTGCTTGGTTGCGAGAACCTCCACCTGGAGTACCCGACCAAGAAGGTGTTTGACTCGGTCACTCTCGGCATCAACGAGGGGGACCGGATCGGCATCGTCGGTGGCAACGGCGACGGGAAGTCGACGATCCTGGCGCTTCTAGCCGAGACGGTCGAACCCGATGGGGGCCGGATCATGCGTCGCGGGGGCACGACGGTGCGCGCTCTCATGCAGACCGACGCGCTCGACCCCGCCATGACGGTGGCCCATGCGATCGTTGGCGATGTGCCCGAGTACACATGGGCATCGGACGCGCGAATCCGCAGCATCATGCGCGGACTGGTCGCCGACCTGCCGTGGGACGGCCGGGTGGGCGAACTCTCGGGCGGACAGAGGCGTCGGGTCGACCTGGCCCGCGTGCTTGTCGAGGACAGTGACGTGCTCATGCTTGACGAGCCCACAAACCACCTCGATGTTCACGCGATAGCCTGGCTTGCCGAGCACCTCAAGGATCGCTGGCCCAAGAAATCCGGCGCCCTGCTCGTCGTAACCCACGATCGGTGGTTCCTCGACGAGGTGTGCCTCGGCATGTGGGAAGTGCACGACCGGCAGGTGGAGCAGTTCGAGGGTGGGTACTCGGCGTACGTCCTTCAGCGCGTGGAGCGTGCCGAGGCCGCTTTGACCGCTGAGCAGAAGCGCCGCAACATCATGCGCAAGGAGCTCGCGTGGCTCTCGCGGGGGGCGCAAGCGCGTTCGACCAAACCGAAGTTCCGGGTCGCTGCCGCACACGCGCTCATCGATGACGAGCCGCCGCTGCGCAACACGCTCGAGCTGAGGCGCACGGCGATGTCGCGCCTTGGCAAGCAGGTGGTGGACCTGATCGATGTCACCGAGCGATTCGGCGACAAGACCGTCATCGACCATGTGACGTGGCATATCGGACCCGGCGACCGATTTGGGATCCTCGGCGAGAACGGCTCGGGGAAGACGACGCTGCTCCGGGTGATCCAGGGAGCGCTCGAACCGACGTCGGGGCACGTGAAGGTCGGCTCCACGGTGAAGTTCGCCGTGCTGTCGCAACACCTCGACGAGCTGGCGGTCCACAATAGGCTACGTGTGCGAGAGGTTCTCGCGCAGTACAAGACACGCTACGAGTTCGAGGGCAAGGAGCTCACGCCGGCGCAGCTGCTGGAACGCCTCGGATTCGACATCGCGCACCTCTCGGCGTATGTGTCCGACCTCTCCGGCGGCCAGAAGCGGCGACTGCAGCTAATGCTCGTGCTGCTCGACAGACCGAACGTGCTGATCCTTGAC
>CAZGNF010000276.1:0-1719 GCA_964527045.1 uncultured Coriobacteriaceae bacterium
GTTCGGGTCATGTGCACGACCTCGGTGGGGAACGTGGTGGGCGGGAACGCGGAGTCCTCGCCGATACCGGTAACGGCGCCGGTGAGCACCACGCCTCCAGCGGAGTCATACGTGATCTCGGCCGGGTCGCCCACGCTCACATGCGCGAGCTGGTCTGCCGTGAGGTAGGTGTCCACGAGCGTGGCTGTATCCGGCGTGATGCGGAAGAGCGGTGCGTTCACCATCGCGATACCGCCCGCACGTCGTGCGAATGTGACGAGCCCGTCCACGGGCGCCGTGATGACTGCCGAGTCACGCCGCGCCTTCGCAAGCGCCGTCGCGACGTCGCGGGTCTCGGCCACCAGCGTTAGGAGCTCCCGACCGTTCGTGGCCTGCGTCTTCGCGTCGGCGAGCTTGGCCGAGCCGGACGTCATCGTGCGGAGTCCGGACTCCATCTTGGCGATGCCGGCGTCGATCTGTGCGAGACCCGCCTTGAGCTGCGGGATGAGCACGGCTGGATTGGGCGAGCCGGTGGGCAGCACGGATCCCGGCGGCGGCGTTGGCATGCTCTCGAGTTGTGCGAGCTGCGCGGCGAGGTCCGCGCGCTGCGTTTTCGCCTTTGCGAGAGCCGTAGTGAGGTCGCGCTTCGCCTTGGCGAGGTCCGCCTGGCTGCTGCCAATCGTGCCGAGCGCGTCGGTGAGCACGTCGATGTCCGCCCGCGCCTTGGCCGCGGCCGTCTCGGCCTGCTTCACGCCCAGGTCGAGGAGCGCGGTGTCGAGCCGTGCGAGCATCTGCCCGGCCACGACCGTGTCGCCCTCGGCCACAAGCACCTCGGCGATGCGGCCGGAGACGGTTGGCTGGCTGCTCGGCGTGGGTGCCGTGCGCGCGACGGGTGCCTGCGACGCGGACGCAAAGCCGACGGTGACGTCGATGGTGGGTGAGGCGAGCGCGGGCGCGCGCACCACGTGCGATTGCGCGCGAACGTCACCCGCCACCTCAAGGTAGCCGCGATGTGCGCCGCTCTGGCGCTGGAAGTACGCGACAGCGACGCTTGCCACGCCGAGAAGCGTGAGCACGAGGAAGACGGCTGTGAGCCGTCGTCTGATATCCGCATTCGCCGCCGTTGCGTTCCGATCGACCACGCTGTTCCCGTCGCCGTAGTTATCGCTCACTAACATACGCGGTGTGCGTCGCTTGTCAAGCGCGGAGCGTGACGACCACTTGCGGTCGGGGTACCAGACATAGTGGGGCGATTCGGGGCAAGGGGGGCATAGCCATGGCTAAGGCCGGCTGGTGCGATGCGTGTGGTGCGTACGTGTACCTTGCAGGGGACGGCGGATGTCTGTCGGGGCACGGGTCGGTGCACATCTCGCGACTCTATGACGCGCCAGACGTGGAGGGGGTGCCTACTGAAGTCACCAACGTGACGGCAGCAGCGGCACCCGGCAACAGCGTCGCCGACCTCATTGCCGAGGCCTCCAGGGTTGCGGACGAGACGGTTGTGGTCACGCGCACGGCTGACGGTTCGGTCGTGCAGACGGACACGATGTCGGGCACGCGGCTGGTAGAGATCCTCGACAACGCTCTGGCACTCTCACCAGGCAATCCCGATCTTCTGATCGCAAAATCCGACGCGCTCATGTTCGCCATGCAGTTCAAGAGTGCCGAGGACATTCTCGACGGGATCCTTGCACACGATCCGGAGAACCTCGAGGCTCGCACGCGCAAGGAGCACTGGGG
>CAZGNF010000277.1:0-1659 GCA_964527045.1 uncultured Coriobacteriaceae bacterium
GTCGTGTACCTCTTCGACGGCGATGAGGCCGGCCTGCGGGCCTCCAATCGCGCAGCCGAGTTCATCGACGCGACCGCCACGCCCGAAGCCGGCAACGCGCGGGTGGACCTCGGCGTCACGGTGATCCCGGACGGCATGGACCCGGCGGACTTCGTGAGCGCCAAGGGTGCCGATGCGATGCGCGCGCTCATCGACGACGCCCAGCCGCTCCTGCGCTTCGTGATCGACCAGCGCATCTCGGCACACGACCTGTCGCGGCCGGAGGGGAAGTCGGCGGCGCTTGCCGATGCCGTCCAGCCGCTCGCCGCGGTTCGAGGCTCGATCCTCGCGCAGGAGTACGTGAGCTACATCGCCAGCCGGCTGCTCACCACGCCCGAGTTCGTGCAGCGCGCGCTCGCAGGCGTGCAGGTGCAGCGCACGCGTACCGAGGAGCCCGATCAGGCCGCCGCGCAGAGCCCGTCCGCGCCCCCGGTCATCGATGACAACCAGTCCCGCGCCGAGCGAGAGCTTCTCCGCACGGTGACGCTCGCTCCCTCCATACGCGGCGAGGCACGGGAATTGCTTTCCGAGGAGTTCGTGCTCGATGCAGGCAGGCGGATGCTGCTTGAGTGGATTCTTGATGCTGGCGCGGCGACGAAGCAGGAGTTGTACGACGCCATCGCGGCTCGTGACAGATCAGTCGCAGAATCCTTGTCAGAGTGGTTGGTAGACGCTCCAGACGTGGAACAGATAGAATACGCGTTCCGGGAAATTTCGGTCCGCCTCAAGGAATTCGCCCTTGAGCGTCTAATCTTAGGTAAGAAAGCTGCACTTCGCGCCCTTGATGCGGCGCGAGACCAAATCGAGTACGACGGACTATTTCGGGAGATCGTCGACCTGGAGCGAAAGCGCAATGCGCTGCGGTCCCGGACGGCGAACCCAACTGACGGAAGAGTGGAGTGACTGCGTGAGTCCTGCAGCCAAGAAGACCGACAAAACCGAGACCGCCGCTGCGCCCGCAAAGGCGAAGCCGAAGGCGAAAGCCAAGGTAGCGAAGCTTCCCCCCGAACTCGATATCCCGGTCGTCACGAATCTCGTCGTCGCTGGAAAGGCCAAGGGTAGCCTGACTGACGAGGAGATTCAGGCGGCGCTTTCCGATATCGACCTCACGGACGAGCAGTTCGAGACCGTCTATACGCACATCCAGAAGAGCGGCGTCGACATCGTCGAGGATCCCATCCATCTGTCGGTGGACGACCCCGACCTCGTTGACGAGCTTGTCGAGCACACCGAGGACATCCCGGCCGACACCGAAGATGATGCCGAGCCCGAGGTCGAAGTCGCCGTCGCCAAGCCCGCTGCCAAGCGTAAGAAGCCGAAGCGCCGCGCCGACGCACACACGCTGGCGCCGCTCACGAGCGACCCGGTGCGCATGTACCTTAAGGAGATCGGCAAGGTCCAGCTGCTCAACGCGCGCCAGGAAGTCGACCTCGCCAAGAAGATCGAGGCCGGCGAAGAAGCGGCTGCACGTCTCGCCGTCCTTGAGTCCGGTGCCGAGAAGATCGACCGCGTGGAGCTGCGCCGCCTTCGCCGTATCGAAGACATCGGGCTTAACGCGAAGAAGCAGCTCGTCGAAGCCAACCTGCGCCTCGTCGTTTCGATCGCGAAGCGCTATGTGGG
>CAZGNF010000278.1:0-1633 GCA_964527045.1 uncultured Coriobacteriaceae bacterium
CGGCAAAGACGATGCTCCCGGGCACCGATAACGGCACCCGGGAGCATTCTACCCTACAGCAGTGACGCGAAAGCGCTACCCGCCGTGCACCTTGAGGAAGAGCGGCACGAAGACGAGCGACACGACCGTCATGAGCTTGATAAGGATGTTCATCGCGGGACCGGAGGTGTCCTTGAACGGGTCGCCGACGGTGTCGCCAACGACCGCGGCCTTGTGGGCATCGCTGCCCTTGCCGCCGTGCTCGCCACCCTCGATGTACTTCTTGGCGTTGTCCCACGCGCCACCCGCGTTGGCCATGAAAACGGCCAGCAGGAAGCCGGTCACGAGCGCACCCGCGAGCAGGCCCGCGAGGAGCGACAGGTTGAGCACACCCACGACGATCGGGACGGCGACGGCGATGGCGCCAGGAACGACCATCTCCTTGAGCGCGCCCTTGGTGGAGATGTCCACGCACGCGGCGTAGTCGGGGCGGCCGGTGCCCTCCATGATGCCGGGGATCTCGCGGAACTGGCGGCGAACCTCACCGATCATGGCGAAGGCCGCGCGGCCGACGGCGCCCATCGTGAGTGCGCCGAAGAGGAACGGCAGCATACCACCGATGAAGAGGCCGACGATGACGTACGGGTTCTCAAGCGACATATCGATCTTGAGTCCGCCGAGCGAGAGCGACTGGCGGAACGCGACGAACAGCGCAAGCGCCGTGAGACCGGCGGAGCCGATCGCGAAGCCCTTGGCGATGGCAGCGGTGGTGTTGCCCACCGAGTCCAGGCTGTCCGTGATCTTGCGGATGTCCTTGCCCATGTGGGCCATCTCGGCGATACCACCGGCGTTATCGGCAACCGGACCGTAGGCGTCGACGCCGACGGTGATGGCGGTGATGGAGAGCATGCCGAGCGCGGCGAGTGCGATGCCGTAGATGCCCGAGAGGTTGTTGTCCGGGACCGCCATGTTACCCATCGAGTACGCGCCGAGGATGGCGCCGCCCACGACGAGGATCGGCAGCGCGGTGGAGAGCATACCCGTGCCGAGGCCCTGGATGATGTTGGTGGCCGCACCGGTCTCGGACGCCTCGGCGATCTTCTTCACCGGGCCGTAGTGATCCGAGCAGTAGTACTCGGTGATCTTGCCGATCGCGATACCGGCGGCAAGACCGAGCACGACGGAGCCGAAGAACCAGATGCGGGCGCTGGTGTCGACGCCGGCGAGCTCAACGCCGCGCGTGCTCCAGTGGTAGAACAGGAAGAACATCGCGATGACCTCGAGGCCAGCGGCCACGTACGTGCCCATGTTGAGCGCGTTGTGGAGGTTGGCGCCTTCCTTGGCGCGGACCGCGAACAGGCCGATGATCGACATGATGATGCCGAAGGCGGCGATGAGCAGCGGTGCGATGATGCCGTACTGCAGGTCGAGGCTGCGCGCGCCGCCTGCGGTGTACCAGAGGCTGATGGCGAGAACCATCGGGGCGAGGATCGAGCCCACGTAGCTCTCGAAGAGGTCGGCACCCATGCCGGCCACGTCGCCCACGTTGTCACCGACGTTGTCAGCGATAACGGCCGGGTTGCGAGGATCGTCCTCGGGGATACCGGCCTCGACTTTGCCGACGAGGTCGGCGCCTACGTCAGCGGCCTTGGTG
>CAZGNF010000279.1:0-1632 GCA_964527045.1 uncultured Coriobacteriaceae bacterium
GGTGATGTAGCCACCCTCGGGCCAGTCGGTGAGCGCGGTGGCAGTGGCAACCGCGGAAACGCCGAACAACGTATCGAGGTCCGTCGGTCCCGCGACGACGACCGAGCGTCCGGATCCGGCCGCCACGTCGAAGAGCGACTCGACCGTGACGCGCTTCTCATACCAGTTGGTCGTCACACCGCTCACGTTAGGCGGGGCACCGGTTAGTATCGTCGTCCAGGTGGGGTAGGAGAGGCTTGGCTGCGGCACCGTCAGCGCGACATCGTTGCCGCGCTCGCGAAGCGCGTTGATGCTCGGCATGGTGCGTGATGCCGCGTCGGTAAGCCCGTCGATGAGTACCAGCACCACACGTCTGGGCGTGGCATCCGGCACGGCCACCGAAAGCGGTGGTCGCTTTCCGGTGAATGTGTCGGTCGGCATCGACGTGAAGGGGCTCTGGTAGTCGACCACCTGGTTCCAGGAGTAGCCGGCCAGCGTGTACGCTGCATAGGAGATGCCGAGTGAGACGAGAATACCGAGCGCAAGAAGCGCCCACGGCCTCCACCCGCGGCGGGCGGGGGTCTTCTCGGACACGGTGGTGGTTGCGGGGGAGTCCATGGCGCCTCCTTGTGTGACTGTTGTTGCGAGTGTGACCATCTGAACCGCATTAGGGCAAGTCTCGTCTTCGGCGGCAGGTAGAGCCTGGACGTGTCGAGCGGGAACCGCCACCATAGGAGGGTCGTCCAGACGCTTGAGGAGGAGCCATGGCAGTCAGCATAGTCACTGACAGCACTTCGTACTTGCCGCTGGGCGATCGTACGCGCTACAACATCGGCGTCGTGCCGCTGTCAGTTCATCTTGATGGCATCGAGTACGTGGAAGACACGCCGATTGTTGACAGCTTCTACGCGGCGCTTGCCGCATCAAAGTCGTTCCCGACGTCATCGCAGCCGTCGGTGAACGTGCTTGTCGAGGCGTTCGAGGCGCCGATCGCTCGCGGTGACGATGTGGTCGCGATCTTCCTCTCGTCCGAGATGAGCGGCACGTACTCGACGGCGCTTCTCGCTCGGGAGATGGTGCTTGAGAAGCATCCCGGAGCGACCATCGAGATCATCGACTCGCGATCGAATTGCATGGAACTCGGATTCGCCGCGCTGGCTGCGGCACGCGTCGCGGCGGGCGGTGGCACATCAGCCGAGGCTGCACAGGCCGCGCGCCGCATGATCGATCGCACGCGGTTCCTCTTCGTTCCGGACACCCTTGAGTATCTTCGTCGCGGCGGTCGCATGGGCGGCGCGCAGGCGTTGCTCGGCACGTTGCTGCAGATACGGCCGATTCTCACGGTCGTCGACGGGCGGACCGAGGTCTTCGCCAAAGTGCGCACCAAGCACAAGGCGCTCACCGAGATCGTCGCTGCGTTCAAGCGCGATATCGACGCCAAGGGATTCTGCGATGCTGTGGTGCATCATATCGATGATGAGCCCGAGGGTGCCGAACTTGCGAAGCTGGTGGAAGCGGTGACTGGCGTGGCGCCCCAGGTGATAGGTATCGGTCCGGCAATCGGGACGCACGTGGGTCCCTCCACGGCAGGACTCGTCTACAGCACCAACGAGGAAATGCACAAGTCCGTCTCCGGAAAGGAGCAGCCGTGAC
>CAZGNF010000280.1:0-1223 GCA_964527045.1 uncultured Coriobacteriaceae bacterium
CTGTGTGGCCGGCGGTGCGTCCCTGTATGCCCCGCAGGCACAGAACAACCTGGTTCGGGTGGCCTACGAGGCGATGGCGTCGGTGCTCGGCGGTGTGCAGTCGATGTTCACCGCGGCCTGGGACGAGCCGTTCGCGCTGCCGACCCTTGAGATCGTGCCCGAGAACGAGTTCTACGATTACGAATCCAAGTATGTCCCGGGCATGAGCCGACACATCATTCCGGCACGGGTGAGCGAAGCTTCCCGGGCGGAGTGCCAGCGCCTCGCGCTTGCTGCTCACAAGGTGCTTGGTTGTCGCGGGCTCTCTCGCGCCGATACGATCGTGACCGAGGACGGCACGGTGTACCTGCTCGAGATCAACACGATTCCGGGAATGACGTCGACGAGCCTGTTGCCGGACTCCGCGCGCGCCGCGGGCATCGAATTCCCCGAGCTGTGCGCGACGCTGGTCTCCTACGCCTTGGACTCTTCCGCTTCCTGAGTCGCGTTCTCGTCCGCGACACGCCGCGCGCGAGGGGCAAGCGGGATCTCGAGAACGAACCGCGCGCCGCCACTCTCGGCGCTCTCGGCATGTACGGAGCCGCCATGGCTCTCGGCGATGACCCGTACGATGTAGAGACCGAGCCCCAGGCCTTCTCGGCCGGCGCGATGCCGCAGCTGCGTGAAGCGCTCGAAGATGCTCTCGCGCGCGTCGTCGGGGACGCCGGGTCCGCAGTCCTCCACCGCAAGGAACCCGTGCGTCTCTGTCGCGTCGACGATCACCGTGACATCCGTGCCATCAGGTGTGTGCTTGATGGCATTGCCGATGAGGTTCTCGATCGCCTGGCGCAGCCGCAGCGGATCGCCGAGGACCTCGGCCTTCTTGCGCTTCACGATGACGATCTCGCGATTTGAGCCCAGACGCATCGCCTCTGCGACATCCTCGGCAAGCAGGCCCAGGCGCACCTTCTCGAAGACCGCGGGCGCGAAGACCTGCTCGGCGCGGGTTGTCTCGAGCAGCTCGCCGATGAGCGAAGCCATGCGATCAGCAGCCGTGCGGGCAGCTTCGTACGCCTTGGCGCGCGCCTCGTCATCGATGGGGCGCGAGAGCAGCTCCAAGTACCCTGAGATGACCGTGAGCGGTGCGCGCAGGTCGTGCGAAACGAGCGACACGATCTCCGCGCGCAGGGCTTCAAGCCGATGCTCGTCGGTCACGTTGCGCGCTGTGAGCACGAACGTGTCCG
>CAZGNF010000280.1:1233-1623 GCA_964527045.1 uncultured Coriobacteriaceae bacterium
ATCGGCTCGCCGACGGGCGGATGGCGATGATGTGCGAGGCGCTCTCCGAGATCGTGATCTTCATCCACCGCTCGCCGTGCTCGGGGGGATCGCAGCGAACCAGTGTGGGACGGTCGAGCGCCAGCTCGAAGAGCGAGCCGACATCAAGCGGTTCCCCGCTCTCCGTAGTCATGTTCATGTGGGCCATCAGCTCAGCGACCGGCTGCTGGAGGATGAGCGCGAGTGGTCTGCCGAGGCATGCCGCCGCCGCCGGGTTCGCGACATCGATGATGCCAGCATGAACGAGCAGCTTCACCTCGGATGAATCGTTGACGACCGTGCGGAACGCCTGCTCGGCGACCACGATCTGGTCGCCGAGCAGGCGTTCCGCACGGTCGTCAACGATTCATC
>CAZGNF010000281.1:0-1592 GCA_964527045.1 uncultured Coriobacteriaceae bacterium
GATTGAGCGAGGCGATCGCTTCGCCCGCCTCGGGATCCACGAGCGTGAACTCAAGTTGCGTGCTGTTCGCGATGGCCTCGGCGTTGAGGGTGCCCTTGCCGACGTTCCCGGTCGTGGTGGTCTTCGCGGTTGCGGTGCCGGTGTACGTGCCCCATCTGTAGCCCGTGGGGTTCGTTGCCTGCAGGTTCAGGGCGATCGTGTACGTCATGCCGCCCTCGGAACTCTCCTGGTCATCGACGATGCTTATCACCCACGACGTGTACTCGGGGCTTGCCTGCTGCTCGTCTGACGTCGTGCCCGCAGACGAGCCTGTGTCCCCGGATGACTCCGAGTCCGGCGACGCTTTCGAGCACCCAACCGCGCCGAGCAGCACGAGGAGCGCCACCGTCATCACCGCCGCACGAAGGAATCTGGACGAACATCTGTCGCGCTTCATCGGGTGTGCCCCCATTCTCGCCGGATTCATCCGGCGTCCCTCAGCCCGCACTCCATCGCTCAGTTCTCGTCGTACACGCGAATCACCGTGTACAGCGTGTCGCGCTCCACCGGCACGTGCCCGGTCTCGCGGATCATGCCGAGGAGGTCGTCCTTGCTGAGCGCCTCGGGTGTGACCGCGCCGGCCATGTGCGTGATGCGCTCCTCGACGACCGTGCCGTCAAGGTCATCCACGCCGAAGACCGTGGAGAGCTGCGCCATCTTGAGCCCCACCATGATCCAGAACGCTTTGATGTGCGGGATGTTGTCGAGCATGAGGCGAGCGATTGCGAGCGTCTTGAGATCATCGAAACCGGTCGTGCCCGGCAGGTTGGAAAGCTCGGTGTTGAGCGGGTGGAACGCAAGCGGGATGAATGCGAGGAAGCCACCGCTTATGTCCTGCTGCTCGCGCAGGCGGATCAGGTGGTCGACCCGCTCCTCGAGCGTCTCGATGTGGCCATAGAGCATCGTGCAGTTGGTCTTGATACCGAGCGAATGCGCCTCGCCGTGGATGCGGAGCCAGTCATCCGCCGACGTCTTCTTGTCCCACGCCGCCAGGCGCGTTCTGTCCGAGAAGATCTCGGCACCGCCGCCGGGCATCGAGTCCAGACCAGCCTCCTTGAGCTGCCGAAGCACCTCGAGCGTGGAGAGTCCGCTGATCTGTGCGTAGTACTCGATCTCCACGGCAGTGAACGCCTGGATGATCACGTGGGGCGGGAGCGCCTCGCGCAGGCGGCGCATCATATCGATATAGAACTCGAACGGCCAGTCGGGGTGAAGCCCGCCCACGATGTGAATCTCATGGGCGCCCTCGGGCACGGCCGCCCTCGCAGCTTCGACAACTTCGTCGAGCGTCATCTCGTACGCGCCGTCCTGGCCCTTCGAACGAGAGAACGCACAGAACTTGCAGCGGTTCTCGCAGATGTTCGTCGGGTTGATGTGACGGTTCACCATGAAGTAGACGCGGTCGCCGTTCTTCTCTCGGCGCACGTGGTCGGCCATCTGGCCGATGCCGAGGAGATCGTTGCTTGCGTAGAGTGCGAGCCCGTCTTCGCGAGAGAGTCGCTCGCCCGCGGCAACCTTAGCGGCGATCGGCTCGAGCGTGGTGTCTGTCAGGT
>CAZGNF010000282.1:0-1575 GCA_964527045.1 uncultured Coriobacteriaceae bacterium
GGACGGGATGACTCCAGGCACGTCGTCGTCAGGACCGGACGGCACAGGGAAGCTCGACCAGGTGAGCGCGTATGCCCCGGAGCCGGCAGCGGCATCGATCGCGAGGTGGTACGTCCCGCCGAGCCCGGCAGGAACGTCGAACGTCAGCTTCTTGGGATACGCATCTCCCAGGGTGCCGACGAGCGCGGCCGTGGCATCAGCGTCGACAGCGAATGGGTCGTAGAGGTACGCATCCGCAGACAATGTGTCCGCGCCGGTGAGAACCACCGTGAATCGCGTATCCGCAGCGAGCGTCAGCGAGTACACGTCGGAGGTGTCGGTTGCGAAGTTGAGCGTTCCGTTTGCGGGACTGCCGGGCAGCGCGATAGCTCCTGCGATCGTGTCATCGGCATCGAGCGGCTCGATCACACCACTACCGGCAGCGGGAATCGACTTCGAGTAGAGCTGCAGCGCTGCCTTCGCAGACTGCTGCTCATGACCAGCTGTCACAACCTCTGCGGCCACGCCAGTGGCGGGCATCAGTGCGCAAGCAATGACTCCGACAAGAACGGTCGACAGCATGCGGTCGCGCAGACCCGCGTGTCTCATGTGACTCATGATTCCCCCTCAACAAGCATGGCGCACGTGCCGCCCGCATCCCCCCAGGATGCGAGTGATTCCGATTATCGCACACCGCTCTGACGCCACGTCCAGGCATCGGAGATCATTGCTGCAAGTTCCCCGCGTTGCGGCGTCCAGCCAAACACCGTGCGCGCGCGACTCGCAGATGCGACAAGAACAGCCGGGTCGCCCGCCCGTCTCGGCCCGAAGGTCACTTCAATGGGCACGCCAGCGACCTCGGAACATGCTCGCACGACCTCGAGATTGCTGAATCCTCGGCCATTGCCGAGATTACAGACGACGCCGGTGCCTCCCGCGTGCAGGTACTCAAGTGCAAGCACGTGCGCGCGCGCAAGATCGCACACGTGGATGTAGTCACGCACGCAGGTGCCGTCGACCGTGGGGTAATCGTTCCCGTACACCTCGAAATCGCGCTTGCCGTCTGCCAGAGCCCCGAGGATGCGCGGGATGATGTGGGTTTCCGGGTCGTGCGCCTCGCCGAGAGACCCGTCCGGCCACGCACCCGCAACGTTGAAGTAGCGGAACCGCACGGAGCGCAGTCCCTGCTCGGTAGCGGCGCGATCGAGTTCGCGCTCGAATGCGAGCTTGCTCTCGCCGTACGCGTTCACTGGAATCGTCGGCGCGTCCTCTTCGATCGGGACGCTCGAGGGCTCGCCGTAGACGGCTGCAGTAGACGAGAAGACGAGCGCATCAACACCACGCTCTGCCATGGCGGCGACCATCTCCAGCGGACGGGTCACGTTGTTGTCGAAGTACCGCTCGGGATTCGCCTGCGACTCGGCCACCTCGATGTACCCGGCAAGGTGCATGACGGCATCGACGCCAGCAAGCGCAGCCGAGACGACAGCGCGATCGCCGACGTCGCCGACCACGAGCTCCGCGCGGGGGTCGACGGCCTCCCGGTGCCCCTTCTCCAGGGTGTCGAGCACCACGGCCTCGTGCCCTGCGTCGAGC
>CAZGNF010000283.1:0-1544 GCA_964527045.1 uncultured Coriobacteriaceae bacterium
CACTCATTCGTCCTACGCCGGCGAACATCGCACGCAAAGCTACGAGCGCCTCGAGTTCCTCGGCGACTCGGTGCTTGGCTTCGTGATTGCCGAGGAGCTGTTCCGTCGCTTCCCCAAGGCCCCCGAGGGTGAGCTCACCAAGCGCAAGATCGCGGCGGTCTCCGGCGAGAACCTCTCGGCGGTGTCGGAGTCTCTGGGCCTGAATGAGCTGGTCGCACTCGGCAAGGGGGAGCGGGCGAGTGGCGGTCGCTCCCGGCGGTCCCTCGCGGAGAACGTGCTCGAAGCCGTGTTTGGAGCCGTGTATCTCGACGGCGGCATCGACGAGGCGCGGCCGCTCATCTTGCGCGTACTCGCGGGCGTCCTCGACGCCGGGCTCGTTGCAGCGCCCGCTGAGGACCCGAAGTCGGTTCTCCAGGAGCACACGCAGGCCACGCTCGGCATGCTCCCGACCTATCGCGTGACCGCCGACGAGGGTGAGCCCCACGACAGAACATTCACGGTCGAAGTGCTTGTGGCCGGACAGTCGCTCGGTCACGGCATCGGACGCTCGAAGAAGGAGGCCGAGAAGGCCGCCGCAGCTGCTGCGATCCGGGCACTCGGACTCAAGGGCGACAAGCGGTAACACCCCCGTGCTGTGATAGCATGGTTCGCACTGCGAGAGGGGCGCCGGGCTAGCCCGCCAGACCCCGAAAGAACACGTCCGGAAGGGTAGCCGTTGTACCTCAAGTCGCTCACGCTGAAGGGGTTCAAGTCCTTCGCCGACCGTAGCAGGATCTCCCTCGAACCCGGCGTCACGGTCATCGTCGGTCCCAACGGCTCCGGCAAGTCCAACGTCTCCGACGCCGTCTTGTGGGTTCTCGGCGAGCAAAGCGCGAAGTCGCTGCGTGGCAACGCCATGGAGGACGTCATCTTCGCAGGGTCATCGGCCAGGCAGGCCGTCGGTGTCGCTGAGGTTGACCTGGTGCTCGACAACAGCGACGGTACGCTCCCGCTCGAATTCCACGAGGTCACCATCACACGCCGCATGTTCCGTAACGGCGAGAGCGAGTACCTCATCAACCAATCACCGTGCAGGCTCATGGATATCCAAGAGCTGCTGCACGACACGGGCCTCGGCCGAGACACGCACTCCATTATCAGTCAGGGCAGGCTCGACGAGGTCCTCAACTCAAAGCCCGAAGACCGCCGAGCACTCATCGAAGAGGCAGCTGGCGTCCTCAAGCACAAGAAGCGCAAGGAGCGCGCACTGCGCAAGCTCACCGCCATGGACGTGCATGTCGACCGCATCCGCGACATCCTGAGCGAGATCGACCGGCAGCTGCGTCCGCTGCAGCGTCAGGCGACCAAAGCCGCCGAGTATCGCGATGCGTCCGCGCGTCTACGCGACCTCGAGATCGCGCTTGCCGTCACCGACCTGCGGGACCTGCAGGGCGGCTGGGACGGCGTGGAGAAGCGTGAGCGCGAGCAAGATGCCGAGGTGGAACTCGCCCGCTACCGCCTTGCCGAGAAGGAACGCGAGCTCTCCAAGTTCCAGTCGCTGCTCG
>CAZGNF010000284.1:0-1519 GCA_964527045.1 uncultured Coriobacteriaceae bacterium
GGATTTGAACCTGCGACCCCTTGACCCCCAGTCAAGTGCGCTACCAAACTGCGCTACAGCCCGATAACCGCCCTCGCGGGCAGCGAGTACCCATAGTAAGGGTCGAGCGGTGACGGTTCAAGGGACTAGCGAGCGAAATGCGATGCTCCGCTAGGTGATCATCGATTTGAGGGCGGAGTACGGGTCCACCGGCGACCCTCCGCCGGGATGGATCTCGAAGTGAAGATGCGGCGCGCTCGCGCTTGCATTGCCCGAGCTACCCACGGCTCCGATGCGCTCCCCTGCCTGCACGCGACCGGACGTACGCGTCGTGCTGGACAAGTGCGCATAGTAATACTCGGTACCATCATCGGCTGTGAGATAGATGCACAGACCGCCGAGACGATTGCTCTTCACTCGGACGGTGCCGTTCTTCACGGCCACAACCGGCGTTCCCGCTTTGGCCATGATGTCGGTACCCTTGTGCCTGCGTCCGCCGCTGCGCGCGAAGCCCCAACTGTCGATGTAGTTGTTCGCGCCGGCCACCGGGAAGATGCCGACACGCTTCGCAAGCTCGGCACGTGCGGCAGCTCGCGCGGCCTTCGCGGCAGCTGCACGTTCGGCCGCTGCCTGCTCGGCGAGCTCAACGGACTCGAGCGACGCGCTGACCGCGAGCGAGAGCTCGTGCGCCTCGGTCGCTGCACCTTCAAGCTCTTCGACCGCAGCGTCCTTGCTGGCCCGCAGCGAACCCAGACGCGATGCGGCATCGAGGGTCTCGGCAGTCTCAGCCATGAGCGCGTCCGAGAACGGCGCTGCGTATGCCTTCAGGATCTGGACGACACCTTCAGAGGGCGTCTGCGGCTGCAACGCCTCGGCACTGGAGATCGCGAGCGAGTAGACGGCGATGTTGGCCTGGATGTCGGCAATGCGCGTTTGCGCTGCCGTGAGTGATGCCTCTGCCGAGGCGAGACGCGCTTTCGCGTCGACCACGCCAAGCGTGGTGGGCGTCGGTTGCGTGATCGCAGCCGAGGCGCCTGTGGGAAACGCGAGTGCGGCGAACATGACAGCCGCAGCGATGGTCGGCGCAAGGCGCCGCGTGATCGTACTCATAAGCCTCCGTGGGCCGGGTACAGGACCGCCCGAAGCACCTCCGCGAGCGAGCCCGGAGGGTGGGCACAGAGCACACACTACGCAAGCGCGGTGCCAAACCCGGGAAGAAGCTGTGCGGAAAGTGTGTAGGTGCTGCGCCGCTAGCGTGCCCTGCGGGCGCTCACCAGCGCGGCCACGCGGTCGAGGAGCTCACGCGCGATGACGCGCTTGTCGAGCACGGGGCGCTCCTCGGCAGCGTCCACCGAGACGAACACGACGCGGTTCTCCTCGGTCTCGAAACCAAGCTCGCCTGAGACGTCATTGGCGACCACGAGGTCGAGGTGCTTCGAGGCGAGCTTCTCGCGCGCGTACGCGACGATGTCGCTTGTCTCGGCGGCGAATCCCACGAGAATGGCGCGGCCTTCGTTCGCTTCGCCGAGCTCGGCGAGGA